>CANQDW010000011.1 GCA_947593975.1 uncultured Lachnospiraceae bacterium | reverse complement strand
TAATATTTATAAATCCCGGCTTTACGGCTTCCACCTTTTCAAATACCGTATTATCCTTAAGAAACGCCGTCACGTCATCCGCTATCATTATCGGAGCCTTATGATAGCTTTTTGCCGCCGCCATTGCGCCGTTACACTGGTACTGGCACAGATCGGGCCTGTTGGATATATTAACAATACCATATGATTCCTCATATCCCGCTTCCTTAAACGCATGTTTTACCTGATCTTCAATTAACTCTATGATCCTTTTCATTGCTTCCTCCTTAATATCTATTTACAAAGTTCGTCAAGCACCTTAAAATAATCCGGAAAAGTCTTGCTGCAGCATCCGGGATCATTTATGACTATCCCCTCTGCATTAAGACCCGTAACCGCATATGACATTGCTACCCTATGGTCGTTATATGTCTGTATCTCCGCAGGTTTCGGCATGCCCGGCTCTATAGTTATCCCGTCGTCATGCGCCGTACACTTTATCCCCATCCTGCCAAGCTCATTATACATTGACATTATCCTGTCCGACTCCTGGTTTCTTATATGCCCCACTCCCGTTATCGTAACCCCGGTATCCGTAAACGGCGCTATGGCAGAAAGCGTAAGCGCCTGGTCCGAAAAATCACTCATGTTTACCGCAATGCCTTTTAGTTTTTCAGGGCCGGTCACACATATCCCCTCATCGGTCTCTTCTATCATGCAGCCCATATCCGAAAGCACATCAAGGAACTTTATGTCCCCCTGCATACTGTCAGAATGTACGCCGTATACAACTGCGCTTATACCGCACGCCGCCGCCATTGCATAAAAGTAGCATGCCGCCGATACGTCAGGCTCGCAATGATATCTGCATCCCGTATATGACGCGCCGGCTTCAATTATATATTCATCCTCTTTTTCATGTATTATATCCGTTCCAAACTCTTTCATTACTTTTTCGGTGATCACAACGTAGGATTTGGCCTTTCTGTTTCCGGTAAGGCGTATAACGATCCTCTTGTGCGTCATAGGCGCAGCCATCATAAGCGCGCTAAGATACTGGCTGCTTTTATCTATGTTTATGTCAAAACACAGCTCCTTGCCATAACCGAAATTCCCCATTCCCTTTACCGTAAACGGAAGGGAATACGGCTTATTATGGAACTCAAAAACCGCGCCGCACGATTCAAGCGCCGAAATAAGGTCTTTCATAGGCCTGTTCTGCATCTGTTCTGCGGCGTCTATCCTGTATTCCCCGTCGGACATCGCAAGCATTGCCGTAAGAAAGCGCGCCGCGGTTCCCGCGCTTCCCGTATATATCTGCGCTTTTTTATTCGGTATCATACCGTCATTTCCTTCGATAACAACAGTATCGCCCTTATCCTCAACGGAAAATCCGAGCTTGATGAGACAGTCAATAAAATGCCCGGAATCATCGCTCTTTTGTATTCCGCTTATATGCGATACGCCTTTTCCAAGAGCGGCGATCATAAGCGCCCTGTTAGTGATACTCTTTGAACCGGGCACATTGACATATATATTTTTTTTCGAAAGTTTCCCGACCTTATATCCCGACATATATCCTCCATAGAATTTTTTAGTATATCAGCTGTTTTCGCGGCTTAAAAGATACTCTTCGGCATCGTTCGGAATATCCTCTATATCATCGCCGACGTCTATTACTTTAGGCTGTTTTCTGTATAATATATCATACATCACAGGCACGACGATAAGGGTCATAAGCGTTGAGTATATAAGTCCGCCGGAAATAACTATCGCCATTCCTTTAGCCATCGCGGACCCCGCGTCTTTCGTAAATACCATATTGCTCATTGCGAGTATCGTCGTTACCGCAGTCATGACAATAGGCCTAAGCCTTGTAACGCCAGAAGCGATAAGCGCGTCTTTCTTTTCCAGTCCCTGTATCCTTAACTGATTGACATAATCCACAAATACTATACCGTTATTTACTACCGTACCCATAAGGACCATGAATCCCATAAGCGCAAGCGCGCTTATCTCCTGCCTGAATATGAGAAGTCCCAAAAGACCTCCGGTAAATGCAAGCGGAATGGTAAAGATAACGATAAACGGCGACAGAAGGCTCTGGAACTGCGCGACCATTACAAGGTATATCAAAAGGAAGCCGAGCGCTATCGCGAGCAGCATCTGGTTAAGCATCTCAGCAACATCCTGCAGTTCGCCGGTCATTTCGATACTGTAGCCTTCCGGAACCTCATACTTTTCAATAAGCGGCTGAAGCTCTCTTGATACGAGCGTTGCATTTTTGCCTTCTTCCATTTCAGACGAAACGGTTATATACTGTTTTTGGTTTTCACGGCTTATCACGCTTGCGCTGTCTGTCATCTCAGAAACCGCAAAATCCGAAAGCTTATACGTCTTCTCAACTTCTTTTCCTTCCGAGTCGTAAGTAGTCGCGGTAAGTTCCATATCCATTAGGTTCTCATAATTAAGAGGATCGGTCTCGTCGATAACTTTTATATCGACCCCGGAATTATTTATCGTTATTTCGGACGCCGTCTTATCAGTTGTAAGCCTTGTATTGATCTCATTATATATCTGCGCCACGCTCAATCCCTTTTTCGCAGCCTTGTCTTTATCAATGCTCAAATGTATGGCTTTCGTGCCTTCCTCAAGCCCGTTCGTAACATTGGTAATTCCCGGTACCCCTTTCATGATATCCATTATATCATTGCTTATGTTCATAAGGGTGTCTGTATCGTCTCCGTATATGTTTATCGAGATACCGCTTGACATATACTGCGTTGCGGCTTCCTGTGAGCCGACCGAAACCTCGCAGGCGGCGTTTTCTGTCGCTGCTTTTATCCTATCAAGCATATCGTTTACTTCATCGGTAGTATTCACGGATTCATCGGGTATGATATAATACATAAACGTTCCGAAATGCGTCTCCTCGCCCGATGCTATCCCGCCTGCGACCATGTTCACGGCTCCCATGCCGTCCATGACGCCGACATCTTTTACTCCTTCTACGGAAATTATCGAATCAAGTATCCCGTCAGCTATTTCTACAGCTGTCTCATTATCTGTATCCTCAGGCATTTCGGCCGTTACCGTAATAGTATCGCCCGCCATCGCAGGAACCATTACGATACCCATTTTAAATACTTCATATATACTGAATGCAAGAAGGCACACAGCGGCGATAAGCGGTACAAATTTATATCTCAGGCACCATGAAAGTACCTTTTTATATACTTTAAGCACCTTTTCAAACAGCGGCTGCTTCTTCTTTACCGTCTTCTTTAATACAACCGAACTTACGGTAGGCACGACAGTAAGCGCTACAAAAAGCGACGCCGTAAGCGCGTATGATATCGTAAGCGCAAACGGTATCATAAGATCCCTTACCATACCGTCGGTAAATACCATAGGAAGGAATACGCATATCGTAGTAACAGTCGACGCCGCTATCGGAGCAGCCACCTGCTTCGCGCCCTGTACGGCAGCCCTTGCCGGAGATAAGCCGTTGTTCCTTAATCGGAATATATTCTCTATTACCACGATCGAATTATCCACTAACATTCCTATTGCAAGCCCAAGGCCCGCAAGCGACATTACATTTATATTGATGCCCGTAAAGTACATGAGTATCGCCGCAAACAGCACGCTGAAAGGTATGCTGAATGCTACTACAATCGTAGGCCTTACACTTTTAAGGAATAACGCAAGCACAATTATCGCAAGCGCAGCGCCTATAAGCATACTGTAAAGAACGCTGTCAAGAAACATTGATATATATGTCGCCTGGTCGCTGAACGGTACTATCTTAAGTCCCGGATATTTATTTTCAAGATAAGAGATCGCATCGCCGCAGTTATCCGATACTTCGCTCGTATTGGCAGTGCTCGCTTTATATATTGCAAGAAGTATCGCATCGTTTCCGTTGTATTTGGCGTAACTGTTGTCTCTGTCGTCAACTACCGTGATATCGGCAACATCGCTGAGTTTTATCTTGCCGACCGCGTCATTTTTTACAAGTACCATACCTGCAATATCTTCCGGGGTTTTATATTCATCCCCTACTTTAAGCAGCCACTGGTTGTCGTCTTTGTCATCTATATAACCCGCGGGCATCGAAAAATTCTGCGCATATATGAGCCCCGACAGCGTATCAAGCGATAAAAGGGCGTCAAGATTGGCATTATCAAGCGCGGTTTTCTTAGAGTCCTTAAACTGTTTCCTTGCTTCAGAAAGTTCCTTTATCGCATCATCGATGCTCGTTTTTCCGGATTCTATCTGCGCCCCTGCCTGACCGAATCCCGCGGAAGCCCCAAGCGCGCCTGACATCGCTTTTTCATAATTCTCATCTAACTGCGCCATCTTGGAACTTATAGTCTCATTTAATGCTTCTGCCGCTTTTATCTCTACCGCAAGATTGGCAAGTTCCGTATCTATCTCAGGGATCCTTTTGGTGACGATACTATACATGCTCTGCAGGTTTTCATACGTGAGCGCCGAGACCTGTTCTCCGTAGCCCATATTCGTCATCCACGTTATAAAAGCTGCAAGCTTGTCAGGATTATTTACGGCGTCTTCCACACTATCCGGGATACTTACGCCCGCAAGCTTCGCCGGCTGCGAAAGAGTGGTCTTAAATCCTGCAAACATATCGTTAATGCTCTGATAACTGCCCGCTATATTATTGTCGTCATATATCTTTTTTTCCGCCTCAAGCGCGCTCTTGCTTGCATTCATACTGTTAAGCGACGCTTCGTAAGCCGCTTTTGTCGCTTTCGCATTGTCAAGTTCAGAAAGCGCTTTTGACAATTCGCCGTTTGTATCTTCCTTTTTCCCCGAAAGCTCATCCGCGCTGTCAGAGAGTTTGTCTTTTGCTTTTTCAAGTTTATCCTGCGCCTTGTCTATATCCTTCTTTGCGTCCGCAAGCTTATCATTTGTATATACGACTATATCTTCATTAAGCTTATCTATCTTATCCTTATTAAGCCTTACCTCCATAGTCTGCGTAACGGCGCCTATCTCGGTAATGCTTGCAACTCCCTCCTGCCTTTCAAAATAAGGCACAACAACATCCTGCGCAAAGTCTGTGATCGAAACTATGTCCTTATCCTCATAGCTTACCGTCGCATACATGGTAGCCATCATATCCATGCTTATTTCCAGTATATTAGGCCTTCCGCTTATCTCCGGAAGCTCCACCATATTAACGGCTTCGGACACCTTTACCATCGCCGAGTCCATATTGGTCCCCGAATCAAATTCAAGCGTTACGATGCTGTAATTCTCAGCCGAATTGCTTACGATATTTTTAACGCCGCTTATCGTTCCCAGACCGCTCTCAAGCGGTTTTGTGATATCGTCCGCTACTTTCTCGGGACTCGCTCCCGGTTCGGTAGTAATGACCATAAGATAAGGCAGTCCTATCTCGGGAAGAAGATCCGTCTTCATCCTTGAAAGGCTTACAAAACCTATTACCAGTACGATAATAACCGAAACCACGGTTAAATATGGCTTTTTTACACTGAATTTTATCATTCACAAAATCTCCTTATTGATATTATTTATGTCAGTTCAAGCATTCCCGTATAAAGTTTATAATATCTTCCTTTAAGCTCAAGCAGCTCTTCATGCGTTCCGCGCTCGATGATCTCGCCGTTTTCAAGGACCATGATAGCATTGGCGTTTCTTACCGTGGACAATCTGTGCGCTATCACGAATGTCGTCCTGTTTTTCATGAGTCTGTCCATTCCGTGCTCGATATGTTTTATCTACGGACGAAGTCGCTTCGTCAAGTACAAGTATCGGAGCCTTGGATATTGCCGCCCTGGCAATATTTAAAAGCTGCCTCTGTCCCTGGCTCAGATTGTCTCCGTCGCCTTCGATCATTGTATCATAACCATGCTCAAGGCGCATTATAAACGAATGCGCGCTTGCGCTCTTTGCAGCTTCCTCCACTTCCTCATCAGTAGCCGAAAGCCTGCCGTAACGTATATTTTCCCTTATGGTTCCCGTAAACAGATGCGTATCCTGAAGGACCATCGCTATATTCTGTCTCAGCGAATCCATCGTATAATCCTTGATATCCCTGTCGTCTATAGTGATCTTTCCTTCCGAAATATCGTAAAAACGGTTTAAAAGATTGGTTATCGTCGTCTTTCCCGCTCCGGTCGAACCTACAAACGCGATCTTCTGTCCCGGCTTGGCATAAAGCGAAAGATCGGAAAGCACCGTCTTATCAGGATTATAACCGAAAGTAACGTTTTCAAACACTACTTTGCCCTTAACGGTTATATCATTCATATCAACCGCTTCGTCGCTATCTTTTGTTTCAGGCGAAAGATCCAGTACCGAAAATACCCTCTCTGCGCCCGCAAGCGCGGAAAAAAGCGTATTGACCTGCATGGACAGCTCGTTTATCGGACGTGAGAACTGTCTTGAGAAATTGACGAACACCGTAACTCCCCCGATGTCAAAACCTCCGATAACAAAGCTTAAGTTCCCTATCTTTATCGTCTTTTTTATTATGCACAATATACCGCCGACCGCTGCCGAAGCGGCATAGCTTATCTGGCTTAAGTTGCCCATCACTGGACCCATTATGCCTCCGAAGAACTGCGCTTTTAACTGCTTGCCGCGAAGGTCGTCATTAAGCCTGTTAAATTCATCTAACGCCTTTTTCTCATGGCAGAATACTTTAACTACTTTCTGTCCGGTTACCGTTTCTTCGATATAACCGTTTATTGCTCCGAGAGCCGCCTGCTGCGCCCTGAAAAACTTCCTGCTCCTTTTAGCTATGGTTGCGCCCGCTTTAAGCATAAAAGGTATAAACAAAAGCGTGATGACCGTAAGTATCCAGTTCGTATATATCATAAGCGTAAGCGTGCCCACAATGGTAATCGTTCCGCTTATGAGCTGCGTAACCGAATTATTAAGCATCTCGCCGACCGCATCCACATCATTTGTAAAGCGGCTCATTACTTCTCCCGTACTTCTTTCATCAAAAAATCTGATAGGCAGCGTCTGTATTTTATTAAAAAGATCGCTCCTTATGCTCCTTATCGCTTTCTGCGATACGCCTATCATGATCCTAGCCTGGGTATATGTCGCAATGACGCTTACCGCATATACCGCAGCCATCTTTGCGATACCGATTATAAGATGCTTAACGCCCGCGCCTGCCGCGGATGCATATTCTTTTCCGCCCGCCGCAAGAAGCGCCATATTTTTCACATCTTCCGCAAGGGTATTGACAATAGGCCTTAACAGATATGAACCTGCAAGCGCCGTAACAGAACTAAGTATAACACATACGAAGACAACTGCAAGCGCCGCTTTTTCATGGCTTATATATCCAAACAGCCTCTTTACCGCATGCATCGTATCTCCCGGCTTTTCAACAGGTCTTCCCGGACCTCTCCTTCTTCCGGAACCCGGTCCGAATCCCGGTCCTCTTTTATTCATATCACCCGAAGGCTTTACAGTCCTTTCTTCACTCATACTGCCTCAGCCTCCTTTTCCATCTGCGAATAATATATCTCCTTATATGTATCGCAGGTCTTTATAAGTTCTTCATGCGTGCCGCATCCGACTATGCTTCCTTCATCCATCACAAGTATTATATCGGCGTCTATCACCGAAGATATGCGCTGGGCAATGATGAGCTTGGTCGTATCGGGGATCTCTTTAAGGAAATTAGCCCTTATCGCCGCTTCCGTAGCCGTATCAACCGCGCTCGTACTGTCGTCAAGTATAAGTATCTTGGGATGTTTCAAAAGAGCCCTCGCGATACATAACCTCTGCTTCTGTCCGCCGGATACATTGACGCCGCCCTGTTCCAGATAGGTATTGTACCCGTCGCTGAACGAACTTATAAATCCGTCGGCCTGCGCATATCCGGCAACCCGCTTTATATCCTCCTGCGAGGCATTCTCATCGCCCCATCTGAGATTCTCTTCTATCGTTCCCGAAAAAAGCACATTTTTCTGAAGCACCATCGCAACTGCATTCCTCAGATCCTCAAGCATATATTCCTTTACATTGACGCCGTCTACAAGCACTTCGCCCTCATCAGCGTCATACAGCCTCGGGATAAGCTGTACCATACTCGTTTTTCCGGAACCCGTAGAACCTATGATTCCGGCGATCTGCCCCGGTTTGATGCCAAAGCTTATGTTATTCAGCACGTTGTGCTTATTATTCTTATAATATCTGAAAGATACGTTCCTAAACTCGATTTCCCCGGAAGTTACTTTCGGAGCTGCTTTTTTGCCCGCAAGCACTTCGTTCCTTACTTCGTCATCATTAAGGTCTATTTCGGTATTAAGCACTTCCTTTATACGGTTTGACGAAGCGAGCGCCCTTGAACCGTTGATCAGTATCATGGAAACCATCATAAGCGACATAAGTATCTGCACCGTATAAGTAGTAAACGCCGTAAGTTCACCTACCGGCATTACCCCTGAAAGTATCTGCCTTCCTCCAAACCATACAATAGCTATAGTTGTTAAATTCATCGCCACGGTCATGACCGGCATGATAAGGACAACCAGTTTCAGTGCGTCCATACTTCTCTGCCTGAGGTCTTCATTGGCGTTAAAAAATTTGCCTATCTCAAATTCTTCACGCACAAAAGATTTGACAACCCTTGCGTTAGTGATATTCTCCTGGACAACGCTGTTAAGCCTGTCAATCTTTTTCTGCATGGTATTGAATTTGGGAAACGCAATCCTCATTACGATAAATATCGTTATCGTAAGAAGCGGTATAACTATAAGTATCACAACGGCAAGGCTTGCATTCATCATAAACGCCATTATAAGCGCGCCTATAAGCATGCCCGGAGCGCGAAGCAGCATCCTAAGCGCCATCGCAACAACGTTCTGCAAATTGGTAATATCGTTTGTAAGCCTTGTAACAAGTGAACCTGTAGAAAATTTCTCGATATTTGCAAAAGAAAACTGCTGTACTTTTTCAAATACATCCTGTCTGAGATCTCCTGCGAAATTAATCGACGCCTTAAAAGCAAAAAAAGCGCCTCCTACGCCGCCAAGCAGCATGAGTACGGCCGTAACAACCATAAGTATCCCTGTCCTTATTATATACGCCGTCCCTCCGTCGCCATTCACGCCATTATCTATTATAAGCTGTAAAAGCTTTGGCATAACTACCTCGCCTATGACCTCTACGATCATCATTATAGGGCCAAGTATAAATGCGTACAAATATGGCATGATGTATTTTTTATATGTTTTCATTTGTCCACATTCCTCCATATGCACATTTTCAACAATTATTATAGTACACAACATAAATTATTCAAGGGAATTCTTGATAAACTTTAAGGGAAGCAAATATTAAAACTGCTTCCCTTAAATTCCGTATCCTTATTATAACACTATATTTCCTTGTCAGAATATATAACTTTTGCCTTATATTTTTTATCCTTCACATATCTATTCGCATCAGTCGTTGTCTCAAGCTCATATTCTCCTTTTTCCGCTATATACAGATACAGATCGTACGACGCTTTTCTTTTGCTCTTCTTTACCTTCCATTTACCTTTGGAATTCACGGTGTGTACCGACCTTTTTGTATAGGCTTTTTTCCATTTATATACGTATCCTTCCGGCTTCTTTTTGACCTTGACTTTAAGCGTTGCCGGACTTGTTACCGTAGTGTAGTTTATTTTGCTCTTACGGGCAAATTTTACTGCCTTCGCACCCTTAAATGTTATGATCCTTTTGCATTTGTGGGTGCAGCATCCGGTATTCTGCTTTACGATTGTATTTTTTCCGCAGATATATACGTTATCGGCAGTTTCACCGACCAGCGAAACGCTCTTTACCGTTTCCGACATGTACAAATTCTCCGCATATATATGAGTAAGTTTGTAGTCGTAAGTTGTTTTTCCGGGATACAGCACAAGATTCTTTATCCTGCCGAAAGACGGATCTTCTTCCTCGTCTATATACAGGCTTCCCGCAACGTTTAATGTATTGATGTCGCTGTCCCTGAATGCATAATCGGCTACGCTCTTACATTCGTTAAGCGTAAGCTCCGTAAGCGATTTTGCCCCTAAAAATGCGCCTTCGCCTATATCTATCTTTTCCGGAAGTATAAGTTCGGTAAGAGCTGCTAAGCCTATGCAGGAATACTCGCCTACATATGTTACCGAATCCGGAATCTCAAGTTTTTTTATGATATTATTTTCATCCGTGGAAAAATCCGTAAATACAGGAACGCTTTCCATACCTGCCCAGCCTAGCCCGACAACTTTGTATCCGTCTATTTCCTTCGGGATCTTTACAGCGCTTCCGCAGTTTGATACTTTAAATATCGTGATCGTCTTCGACGATTCGCTTATGATCCTGTATCTGTAATTGCCGCTTGTTATTATTTCATATTCCGGTTTCTTTATGGCGGCTACATTTTTAATGGTGATCGTATTCCCGCTTATCGTGTCTTCGTTCTTTTTATTTTCCTGCCATACGGATACAGTCTTTCCGATGTCAAACCTGTCGCTTGTGTCAGGCATTGTTATATCCGCATACAGTATCGACCTGTTCACTGACATATGGTGATACCATCTTATTATCTTAAGCCTGTAATTTAATTTTCCGTCTTTGGTTTCCTTGCATCTTAGCACTTCCGCTTCCGGTATTATCTCATGCGCCGAACCGTTGTTATTCGCGCCGTCCTTTATCAGGCTTATATCAGGCGCCGGCACTGCAGTAACCGAAGGTGCCGTTGTTTTTGCGCCGGCATCGTTTCCTGCGCCAGCAAAAAGCATGATACATGCAAACAATACCAAAACGTGCAGCCACATTTTCTTTTTCGACATAACAAATCCCCCCGATATAATTAACACTCGCTACTTATATCCCCACACCTATTATGCAATTATATAATAACAGATATATTTTTGTTATGTGTGCTATTATTTGGTTAATATTATGTCAATATTGTGGCGGCGGCGTTTATTTCCTGCTTTTTTACATGAAACAGGGACTGCAAAGCTATATTATCCGCTTTGCAGTCCCTGCTATTTAGGGTTTTAAATGTTAGACTTGTAAGCTTATTATGTGTTTTTACAATTAACTATTACTTCTGTACCAGTACTTCAATCTTCTTGATTATAAACTTGCTTCCTCCGTCCTGATTGTTAATAGTTAATTTTGTTGGCTTTTTACCTATAACAGTAAATACAGTGTCATCATAACTGTCTGCCTTCCAGTTAAATAATTCTTCAGCTTCTTCCCCATCAAATTCACATTTTAATTGTCCGACGCCAACTTTTTCTCCTGCTTCATTTTCTGCATCTATCTCAATAGAAATCTTCTGTGCACCTTCCTGCAGTTCTTCAGGAATAGCAATTGTAATTCCTCCTGTATACTTTCCATTACATGTAATAACTACTGAGCCATCTTCCTGAACCTCTTTTGTGGAACCATCAGTTATTTGAATTGTACTAAGATCCAATAAAACATTCTTTGGTTCTTCTTTTGATTCAGATTTTATAGGAGTAACTATAAGTCTCTTAATTGTAAGTTTGTTAAACTTCTGTCCATATGAAGCAACTTTTATAAATATATGGTCTACATCACCATTTGCTATAAGTACTCCATCAAGAATTCCCTGTGCATTAGAATGCAGCTGATTTGACATTCCGTTATCATTTTCACCAGGAATGAGATATACCCTCGCATCTGGGCTATTTCCTTCCAAATCTGCAACCTCAAGATGTATCTTAACTGAATCACCTGACTTTAACTCTATACCATCAGGTAATTTAACCATAAGTCCATCACTTCCTTTTTCGCTCGTCAATGTTATGGAACCATCTTCATTATTAGTAACTACAGTATCTTCTCCCATTTTCTGATAATTACTTTCATCCTGAATATCGACATCCTTAGGTTCATATGGATCTGTTGATGGCTCTAGTTTGGTATCATCATATCCTTCTAAATCACTGAGTTCTAATCTGACGTTATCTTTCTTTACCAAATTACCATTATCATCAATTCCAATCTCAAGATTCGGGTATTTGTTTTTCAAATTGTCTACAACACCCATAACATTTCTGCTCGTCATTGGCGAAGTATGAATTCCATCACCCGCCAAATCAGCGCTTTGTCCTATTACTTCAATATTAGTATTAAAATTATCTTTCTTGATACCTGCAATTACTATAGCATATACGACTGTATCTGTTTCAGCATCATAAGACAGTATCTTATTATGCTGAATATCCACGCCGTCTCCTACAGGCTCTGTAGATATAACCTTAGATTTTCCATTTACAGAAACCTTTATTTGACAGGATTTTCTTTGACTCGCATTCGGCACCTCAATACCGATTCTCATTGACTGCTGACTATTGTTATCAACTTCTACGTTACTTAATCTTAACGTGGCTCCCAGTACTTTTACATTATCCGCTGCACTGGCTGCTTTCGGGATATACAAAAGACCGGACAGCAACATAGCCAATGACATTACACATGCCATAAGCCTTTTCCCATTTTTCGAAATTAGCATTCTCATTTTACCTCCACACATAATTTTTTTGTCAAAACATTCCAACTTCCACTTATAATATAAATATATTACCATATAATAAATTTAAAATCCAGTACTTTTTTCATAATCTTTATATTTTATTTAAAATTTAAAATACGTGTTGACATTTTATAAACTGTTACTTATAATCATAATTGTCAAAGCAAACAACTATCCGCCTATAAGATTATATTTATAATTTTATGAAAGGATGGATGTTGATGAAAAGAGAATATATTAGTCCGGAAATATCAGTAACGATGTTTGAACCTGAAGACATAATAACGACAAGCAGCATAGTAAGCCTTGGAAAAGGAGACGACGGTTCAGGCACTTATCTCTTTGACCAACTTTTTGGAAGCAACTAAATAAAATTTAAACTTAAGGAGTTGTCGCACTAAGATGTTAGTGTACAGCTCCTTTATTTTTGTGCTATTTTTAAACTTGTAATCTCGTATAAACCTATAAAAGAACAGGGACTGCAAAGCTATTGTAATCCGCTTTGCAGTCCCTGTTATCTAGGGTTTTTAAATGCTAAAATGCTATCTTGTAAGCTTATTATGTGTTTTTAAATATACGTTTTAAAAACTGGTATAAACCGTGTATATGGATCCGCGCGTCATGTTCGCCGTTTCCCGGATTTATACTGTCTCCGCCTAACGTTTCGTAGTATAAATGCGGTACTTTATTTCTGGTAAGCGCATCGGCATAACGCTTCGGCTCTTTTTTAACGGTTCCATCATTACATCCGGCTGCAATCAGCACAAGAGTATCATTCATGTATTCTTCCGGCAAAGTAAACGTATCTTCGGTAAACAATCCGTCTTCATGTACGCCAAAATTCTCATATTCAAATATCCCAAATGCCGGGCAGAATGCGCCAATGTAACGGAATGTTTCAGGCATTTTAAAACCTATCTGCAATGTAACGCGTCCACCCATTGAATATCCGCATATAGCAGTGTTTTCGCGTCCTGTTTTAACACTATAATTTTTTTCTATGTATGGCATCAGACAATCTCTTAAGTCATTAATAAAATTATCATATGCCTCATAGTGCGTTTTGTTGAATCCAAGACCGTCGTCACTTCCGGATTCATTTGCACATGCATTTGGCAGAACCATGATCATTTCTTCAGCCACGCCGGCTGCAATCTCATTCCACATTACATTCTGCACATGGTCTCCGTAAAGAGTAGTTTCATTTCCAAATATACCATGCAGCATATATACTACAGGATATTGTTTGGTTTCATCATAACCTTTTGGAAGTACTACTTTGGCTTTTCTCTGAATGATTTTTCCCTCTGTTATTGCTGTCGAATCATAAGTAATGTCCTGAACTGTTCCTGCGACGGTTTCGTCTACAGCATCAAAACCGTCCGGTACAGTTATATCGTCGCCACCAAACTGTTCAGGAGGCAGTATTGGTGTTTCAGTTCAAGCGTCTGGGTTTTCATTGTAAAGTGTTATGGATTTAATTGTTAAATCTGCCTTCTTATCAGTCTGAACATCATACCTCTGTAACCAATTAAACAATTTAACTTCTGTAATTCCCCTGTCGCAAGAAATTGTAACCGGTGATTCTGTTTCTAATTTATAACCATTGTCATTAGTATCAAATAAATACACATAAATATCGCCCACTGTTCCTTCATAATCAATCTTTGCATACTTATATTCTGAACCTGATGGAACATCTGTAAATCTAACGCCTTTAAACACTGTTCCTAACTTAACATGTACAGATTTTGTTGAATCATCATATGTAATTTCCGTATCTGCATCAGATCCATTGGCAAGTTCATACTTGTTTAAATCCATTTGATAAGTATCTTTATGGGCAACTAATTCAATAGATTTAATAGTAATGTTAGCCGCTGCAACTTTGTCGCCCCACCAATTCCAGTCTCCAGGTAATGCTATGAGAGCTCCATATCCTTTATCCTTATTTTTATCAACATTGATTTCAAATGTGGTATCCGTTGTTCCTACAACGTACTGTCCATCAATAATATCATTATTTGTATCCGGATTCATGTCACTATCTGTAATTATTCCCAATCTGAGTGGTGTCTTGTCTACGTCTGACGATAATGTAATAATCATTTTATCATAATCAATCAAATTAACAGGTGACTTATCGGCATTAAAATAGAAATAAGTACCTTCACCTTGATTAATACTCGATATTACACTTCCATCTCCATTATATGTGTTTTTGTCACCATGAATCCAATAAGGTCCTTTATCTGCAGCTGTATCAGCTTTAAGTGATACATTGATATCTTTAGCCTCAGGATTTGGAGTAGGCTTTGGAGTAGGTTCCGGAGTAGGTTCTGGAGTCGCAGTAGGTGCGGGATCACTATTTCCTAAATAAGTTACTGAAACAGATTTTATAGTTATAGCTGAGAGTGTAGTATCATAACTTTTAGCTTTAAACATAATAATATCTGCATATGTATTACCTTCGCCATTTTTATCAAATATTGTCATTTCCTTAGTAAAATCAAACGATCCATCCTCTTTAATTATCTTATCATCTGCAGCACTAATATACTCACCATCTTTTGCCATTGCAGAAGTACCAAAGGCAGGCCAACATCTAAAACCATCATTACCTTCACCAACAGAACCGGCAATATGCAATTTAATAGTTTCTCCAACAGCTATATGTCTTGATAATGGTATATCAATAGTACCATCTACCGCACCTTCTGCAATTATACTGCCATCATCACCCAATTTTGCACCTGGCGGTAGCGTTTTAATACTCTTAAAATCCAAAACTTCCGTAGTTACCTGTTCTGGTTTGGTATCATCATATCCGGTTAAATCACTGCGCAATAATTTGTCTCCACCATCTTTTACCAAATTACCATTATCATCAATTCCGATTTTAAGATTCGGGTATCTGTTTTTCAAATTGTTTACAACACCCATAATATTCATGCTCTTTGATGTTGAAATATGTGTGCCGTCACCTTTCAAATCAGCGCTCTGGCCTGTTACTTCAATATTGGTATAGAAATCGTCTTTAGTAATTCCCGCAATTACTATAGCATATACAACTGTATCTGTGTCTTCATCATAAGACAGTATCTTATTATACTGAATATCCACGCCATCTCCTACAGGCTCTGTAGATATAACCTTAGATTTTCCATTTACAGAAACCTTTATTTGACAGGATTTTCTTTGACTCGCATTCGGCACCTCAATACCGATTCTCATTGACTGCTGACTATTGTTATCAACTTCTACGTTACTTAATCTTAACGTGGCTCCCAGTACTTTTACATTATCCGCTGCACTGGCTGCTTTCGGGATATACAAAAGACCGGACAGCAACATAGCCAATGACATTACACATGCCATAAGCCTTTTCCCATTTTTCGAAATTAGCATTCTCATTTTACCTCCACACATAATTTTTTTGTCAAAACATTCCAACTTCCACTTATAATATAAATATATTACCATATAATAAATTTAAAATCCAGTACTTTTTTCATAATCTTTATATTTTATTTAAAATTTAAAATACGTGTTGACATTTTATAAACTGTTACTTATAATCATAATTGTCAAAGCAAACAACTATCCGCCTATAAGATTATATTTATAATTTTATGAAAGGATGGATGTTGATGAAAAGAGAATATATTAGTCCGGAAATATCAGTAACGATGTTTGAACCTGAAGACATAATAACGACAAGCAGCATAGTAAGCCTTGGAAAAGGAGACAATGGTTCAGGCACTTATTTCTTTGACGAACTTTTTAAACAGCAATAAATAAACTTAAAACTTAAGGAGCTGCCGCGTTAAGATTTAGCGCGCAGCTCTTTTTTTCTGTATACAATAATTTTGAATGGCATTTTACAAGAAAATGTGATAAAATAAAAAAAAGAACAAGGAGATAGATAATAAGATGGAAGTTGACATTTTGATTGACAGGATTACAGACTGTCTGATAGATACACGAACCGGAGAAGAAGTAGCAACAGAATATCGGATTCGTAAAACGCCAATCAGACCGAAGGACTACAAAGGATGGAAGTTTGACTGGAGTATTACAGAGAAAAATGGGTATCATATATATGAGCTGTTTATAAAAGATAATGATACGGTACAGGGCAGAATATCGTTAAAAATCGACGGCGGCGTGGCTGATGTAGAAATTGTTGAAACAGCACCGCATAATTACAGCCATAAAGGTATCTATGCAGGTGTTGGCGCACATTTATTTGCGATAGCGTGTCAGGTCAGCTTTGATGCGGGATGTGACGGTGTAGTGGCATTTACATCTAAAAGCGATTTGGTGAGATACTATATGGAAAAATTAAATGCAGTGGAAATTGCACCGAGAAGGATGGTCATTTTTGAAGAAGCTGCACAGATCTTGTTGGACAAATATATGAGAAAGTAGGTGGTGTTTATGTTGGCAATGGAAAGAAAGCAAATTGATTTTACACATGATATTTCTTATTATGCAAAAGACAGCAGGCTGACTGGAGAGCCGGACGGTAAGCGCTATAAATGGAGAGAGATGATCGATAGGTTCAGACAGCTTGGCAGACCGCTCACGAATGAGGAAGCGGAGGAATTTAGAATCAAATAGCTATGACATACTCAAAATGTGTATAACCCTATGATTGCTTAGCTTATTGCCCAGTTTGATGAAAGACATGAAAGGAATGTTGATTATGGCACAGGCTGTAAATGTTAATTTTGAATTAGGCTCTGAAGTGTCGGCTGATCCGTTTTATTCTGAAAGCAATATCCGCTATTTGGAACTTAAGAAAAGAGAGATTGACGACGACAGAGCACTCTTTGCAGAACATGACTTAATAGAGACGGATAACTAATGCGGTTATCACGAGACTAGGAGCTACGCACTAACACCTTAGCGCGCAGCTCCTTTTTATATCATATCTCCATAGTTCCGGCTGCAAGATCGTCCGCCGCGAATGGGATAAAATAAAACGGTATCGTCAAAAGTTTTTGCTCCGGATCATAACCGTAATTATTTTTAGAAACCTTAATTGCGCATTCAAACTTATTGTGGTGCGCAAATTTTTCAAGCGAACCCAGCGTCCCTCTGTTTTTTTTGACGTCAATCGGATAAAGTTTGTTATCTGATTCCACAACAAACTCAAGTTCCGCATACGCTTTGCCGCGCCAGTAGAACAGCTTGTGCCCTTTAGCGATCAATTCATTTGCGACAAAGTTCTCAAAAAATATGCCCGATAAAGTATTCTCTCTTTCACTAGAAATAAATGAGGCTGCATTGATACCGCTCTGATAGGAAAACATACCGATATCACCTAAAAACAAACGGAAAGTGCTGTCATTATCAGGCATAAGAGGCATTGTAATATGCTCCTTTAATCCGAAGGACTGATTTATGACATGCGCCATCACAAGCCATTGTATGGAAGTGGCAAAATCTCTGGTTTTACTCTTTTCTTTAATGAGCCCCGGAGAGAAATTTTTAGACTCTTTACTCAGTTCTTTATAAATGTTCTGAAACAGGGCGCGGGAACGCAAAACTGATTCCTGGCTTGCCTGATACAGCTCCATATCGTAAAGATAATTGTCATACAGCGTCTTAAGGATTTCTCTTGATTCAAGCAGGCTTTTATTATCAATATAAGCTTCCGCGGCTTCCGGCATGCCTCCGATCAGTAGATATCTGTATACCTGCTCCATCGCCAGCTCGTGTATCCGGCTGTTTAATGGCTGTTTACTGTCGTACGCATTTTTTACCGTGTCATAAAGCATCTCATTTTCGTTCATTAAAAACTCATCAAACGTCATGGGATAAACCGTTATCTGATTGATCTTCCCTACAGGAAAAAGAAATTTATCGTTATCTTTCGAACCCCTCTTATGACTTTCCCGCTGAAGTTTGATACGCACCATAGATCCTGTAGCGATGACGGGAATCTGTCTGTAATCCTGGCAAAAATATTTCAGTGAAGATATGATATTTGGACATTCCTGCACCTCATCGAAAATCAAAAGTGTTTTTTCGTTTATCTGTTTCCCTTTGTTCAGGGAAATATATTCAATGATCTTTCCCGCATTAGCAGTTTCGGAGCAAAATGCGCGTATTTCATCTTCAACCTTACAATCGATATAAATATAATTATTCCTGTAATAAGTTTCAGCAAAAATATCTTTCACAAGGTATGTCTTTCCGACCTGCCTTGCGCCACAAACGATCAATGGCTTTCTTCGCTTGTTATTATTCCAGGCTGTCAGATACTGCAAAGCGATTCTTTTCATAGCTATACCTCCATACACCTGATAAATGTATGATAGTATATGCTTCACCTTTTTTCAATAAAAGTTTACACAAATTCCGCTATCCTGCTCACGGCTACATATATTTCAGATATCTTATACCACGTAGGAAAATCCGTTATTCCCGTCTGTCCAAGCCCGAATATCCCCTGAAATACTCTTACTGCATTTGCCGTAGCGGGTCCGTATATTCCGTCTGCAGATATAAGCGGTATAAGCGGATATGCGCCCGCTATGGTGTTCAGATGGTTCTGCAGCTGCCTTACCTTTTCGCCCGAGCTGCCGTTTGTCAGATTGGTCCCCGGCCATGACGAAGGTATTCCCGAAACGGTTTCGGTATTGTTTACATATATCGTATTTCCGTAATAATTCTGAAGGATACTTATCGCGGAATATCCCTGTTCGCCGAGATCCTTTGAGCCCCACTGCGACAAAAGCCCGGGGCACGTCACGCGCTTTCCGTCACAATACTGCGTAAGTATCGGCTGCGCGACATCCGGTCTTGAAAGATAGCTTGTAAATATCCTGTCAACGACGGCAGATATGCTGTCAAATATATTCCTCTCCGGTATCCATTTGTGATCGTATGCGGTTGATGACGTTATCGTAAAGTCATACCCTTTATTCCGGTACCATTCGGTATATACCCGGTTAAGGGTAAAAGACTGTATCGCCAGGATATTGGCAATAAGCGTTTCTTCCGGCCACGTAGCATATATCTCACTGCTCGCAACATTTTTAATATAGTCTTTGTACCGTACATAATAATTCTGCGCGCTTTGGTCGTTAGGCGGTCCGTCATGTACCACTACATACTCGGGGATAACTACCCTGCTTAGTACTATTTCACCTGATTCATCTACAGGCTTGATCTCATCTTCTTCTATCTTAGGCGGATAATCTCCCCACAGGGTATGGTCAGGTATAACAAACAATTCTGCGCTTTCGGGATTGTCCGGTTCTTCAGGTATCAGCCTTGAATTCTGGATCGCTAGTTCTCCCGACAGTATCTCCGCGCCGTTTACTTCCATAGTTTCATATCCCGGAGCGTCAACAAATATGGTATATTCCGAATACGGTTTATTGGCTCCCGGCTCCATCGAATATTCAAGCGGAGGCGCGGGAAGATCTATTTCCGGCGTTTGCCCGTTCTGGTCGGTAACAGCCTCCTCAATAATAGTTTTGGGGTCATTCTCACCGGTAATCCGTACAACCGCTCCTTCTATAGGTCTGTTTCTGCTTTCGGAAGTAACATACACCCTTAGTTTTCCGTAATCCATACAATCTCCTTTATATACGTATGTATCATTAATATTATATGTATGGAACATACGGTATGTTACTTCGCCTAATCAAGCTTCCACTGATATATTTTACTTCTTTCGCTTATCGTCCCGAATCCGTATCCGGCTTCTTTATACATTTCAATTATAGTAGGAAGGGCTTCTACAGTCTGCGTGCTTGTCGCCGAATCATGCAGCAGTATTACCGGCTCGCTGTACTGCGAATAATTAGACCTTACATTTGCGATGATCTGCGACGCCGAGGGACGGCCTACCGAATCTTCGCCGCTCACATTCCAGTCGCAGTACTTAAGTCCCTTAACTGCAAGACGCCCTATAATCTCTTTTCTATACGGTTTTATATAGGCGTTGCTGCTGCCCCACGGGAATCTGTATACAAGCGGAGCAATGCCTGTATTCTGAAGTATCGCCTTTTCCGCTTTCATGATATCATTGTAGTAGGAATCCGCGCTCTCATAGATTTCCCCCGCTTCATGCGAATAGGTAT
The DNA here is from genome assembly GCA_947593975.1 of uncultured Lachnospiraceae bacterium. GTDB lineage: Bacteria > Bacillota > Clostridia > Lachnospirales > Lachnospiraceae > V9D3004. The sequence goes on along the minus strand of CANQDW010000011.1, from coordinate 18,653 downwards.
GCGCCCCTATCTGATTACCGTCCTTTATAAGCCTTTCAAGCGTACCTTTTGTGTTGTCGTTTATCTGGTTTCCGATAAGAAAAAACGTAGCGCGCGCATCGTTTTCCTCAAGAATATCAAGAATCTTATCCGTAAGATTGCTTGGTCCGTCATCGAAGGTAATATATGCCGTCTTTTTCTCAGGCGTTTTAGATGAGGCGCCTTCATGGACATCCACATCAAGCGCCCTGTCTTTATAATTATCATAACCGACATTATATTCCCACAGACTGCATGCAAGAATTGCAAGAATGCTTAAAACAATAAAAGGTATTTTTTTATTCATATATATAACCGGCAGATTTATTCAGATTATATATATGACAGATTATTCAAAATAATTCAGCATATCTTTCGGTATCCTAGCCGTTATGGCTATTCCGTTTTCAGTGTATTTTTCGCTAAGGAGCTGTCCGTATGTCCGTATCATCTGTATCTTTCCCGCGTCGGCATAGGTGATTTCTTTTTCTATATACCGCATCCCGTCATACAGCGCTTCTATTATGCAGTCCAGCATATGGCTTACCCCGGCTCCGGTCTTTGCCGATATCCTTACCGTCATATCGCTTCTTTTATCTTTGCCGGGCATTATGTCGTCCGACTGCGCGTCTGCTTTGTTGTATACGGTGATTATCTTCTTATCGGTGATCCCAAGCGCTTTAAGCGTATCATATACTACGTCCATCTGCTGTTCTGCGCGCGGATTGCTTATGTCCACAACATGAAGGATGATATCGGCATACTTCGCTTCTTCAAGCGTGCTCCTGAATGCATTGATCAGATGATGCGGGAGTTTATTGATAAATCCTACCGTATCCGTAAATAAGATCTGCTGCCCGTTCTCATATTGATACAGCCGTGTAGCGGGGTCAAGCGTTGCAAACAGCTTATCCTCCGCAAGTATGTCCGCTCCGGTAAGCCTGTTAAGCAGCGTTGATTTGCCTGCGTTGGTGTATCCTACTATGGCGGCTAACGGTATCCTGCTTTCGCTTCTTTTTTTTCTGGATATTTCCCTGCTCTTTTTTACGCTTTCCAGTTCACGCTTAAGCGCAGATATACGGTTCCTTACGAGACGTCTGTCCATCTCAAGCTTCTTTTCGCCCGGTCCTCTTGTCCCTATGCCGCCTCCCAGACGCGAAAGCGAATCTCTAAGGCCTACAAGCCGCGTCAGATTATAACTAAGCTGGGCAAGCTCAACCTGTATCTTGCCTTCGCTTGTCTCTGCGCGCATCGCGAATATGTCAAGTATCATGATAGTCCTGTCTATTACCTTTATATCAAAATAATCATTAAGATTACGAAGCTGGGCCGGCGACAGTTCATCATCGCATATGATTGTTTCTATATCTTTATCTTCCGCTATCTCTTTTATCTCTTCAAGTTTGCCTTTTCCGACATAGGTACCCGAATGTATCTGCTCCCTGTTCTGGATAACCGCGCAGACAGGCTCCGCGCCTGCGGTCTTTGCAAGTTCGGCAAGCTCCGCAAGCGACTGTCTGGTCTCTTCCTCATCATATAATGATACCCCAACGAGCAAAACTCTTTCACGCTTATCATTCTGCATCCTTATTTTCCTTATATCTTGTTTTTATATATTCATACTCCTGCTGCATTTTTTCATCTTTATACAATTCAAGGTATTCTCCGGCTTTCTGCGCCGCTGCGGCATAATCCCCCGTTTTTTCACATACGACCACTTCATTAAACATAAGCTTCTGCCGAACGCTTCCCGCCGCCATAAGAACACCTTTTGAAATCCATTCTTTTGCGTCTTCATAACGCCCAAGCTCGATCAGGCATCCCGCATACTGGTTGCAGTAATCCGCGCCTATATCCGAAGGGCAGGCTTTGCCGTACTCTTCGTAGTCCGATACCGCCTCTTCATAATTATTCTTGTCCTGATTTATCCTTCCAATGTAATAATACGCCTGATTATTGCCTTCCTCCAGTTCTTTATTAAATCCTTCGGCTGCTTTATCCGTATCGCCCCTGTAATAATATAAAACCGATCTGTAAAATACATTATCGTCATCTTTTTCAAGTTTCTTAAGCGCCGTATCCGATATCTCTGACGCGCCCTCTTCATTTCCCTCTTCCAAAAGCATAAGATAAAGTCCTATATAGGCGGGATAACATTTTGAATCTTCCGATATCGCGCTCCTGTAATCATTCTGCGCATCTTCCGAATACCCAAGCGCGGTATTTACCTTCGCCCGTCCAAGATAATATTCCGCATGTTTTGATTTCTTGCCTATGATCTCATTCCACTTTTTCAATGCCGATTCATAATCAAACAAATACATGTCGCACTCCGCAATATATGCATTTATATCTTTATTGAACGACGATAATTCTTTATTTTTAAGTGCGATCTCAAAATATGCCTTTGCCTGGTCATAAACGCCCTCATAATAGTAAGACATGGCAATCCCCATGTATACTTTTTTATTGTTTTCGCGCACTATTTTATTATCTGTATCCCGTATGATATCTATGAACTTTTCTCTTGCTTCGTCGTATCTTCCGAGCGCGGTCAGCGTCTTGCCGTATGCAATATGATATTCCGCCTTATCGGGATTGCTGTCTATGGCATCCTCAAAATGCGCCATGGCTTCTTCATATTTTCCGCTGTCATACAGTTTCTGCCCTTCCTTATACAGCTTGTCTGCCTTCCGCATACAGCCTGACGCAGATAAAACAAATATAACAAACAGGATTATATAGGCTGATGCTTTTTTGTATCCCAATTTGAATCCTCCATTCATATTTATAAATGGGACATATGTGTACAAAAAGACATATGTCCCATCATTTCTTTTATTTATTCAGATAACCGCATTAACATTTAATCTCATGGATCCAGCCTTCCGGCGCGTCTATACGTCCCATCTGTATGCCTGTAAGCGTATCATACAGCTCTTTCGTAACAGGACCCATCTCTTCCATTCCGCTTGCCATACATATATCCCTGCCGTGATCGACGATCTTTCCTACAGGCGATATGACTGCTGCCGTACCGCAGAGACCGCATTCTACAAAATCGCCGACTTCCGAAAGATATACAGGCCTTTCTTCTACTTCAAGTCCGAGATATTCCTTTGCAACGTGTACAAGCGACCTTCTTGTGATCGACGGAAGTATGCTGTCTGACTTAGGCGTTACGATCTTGTTGTCCTTTGTAACAAACAGGAAGTTTGCTCCTCCCGTCTCCTCAACCTTTGTACGGGTTCCCGGATCCAGATACATATTTTCATCGTATCCTTCATTGTGCGCCGTTACTATCGCATGAAGGCTCATAGCATAGTTAAGTCCTGCTTTTATATTTCCAGTGCCGTGTGGCGCCGCCCTGTCAAAATCGCTTACTTTAATAGTGATAGGCTTTGCGCCGCCTTTAAAATAAGGTCCTACAGGAGTAGAAAATACTCTGAACTGATAATCTCTTGCCGGACTTACTCCTATTACAGGCGATATACCGAACATATATGGTCTTATATATAATGTAGCTCCCGAACCATACGGGGGAACATATTCCTTATTAGCGCTTACTACCGCATCCACTGCCTCTATGAACCTTTCTTTAGGGAATACCGGCATCTCAAGGCGTTTTGCCGAGCTTTCCAGTCTTTCGGCATTCAAGTCGGGCCTGAACGTTACGATCCTTCCGTCTTCGGTAGTATAGGCTTTGAGTCCCTCAAATACAGTCTGCGCATATTGCAGAACTCCCGCGCACTCGCTCATCGTGATCGTGTCGTCTTCAATAAGCGCTCCTTCTCCCCACGCTCCGTCTTTGTAATCAGCCACATATCTTTTATTGGTTTTCCTGTAGCTGAAATCAAGGTTTGACCAGTCAATATCTTTGTGTTCCATATATCTATACCTCCATTTGCTAATATTTTGTCCTTTAGTAAATTTCTATAGTATATCTTACACCTCATATAATTACTCGTCAAGAAAATATTATCACCGGCTGTACGCCCATATGCTTTTTATCTGGCTGCTGATACTGCCATACGGCCAGCGTCTCCCGCTCCTTTCGATGCAGTTGGGGTCGTTTACCATAAAGCCGTCGTCATCATACCCATATATTACTATAAAATGCCCTGAAACGGTAAAATCCCCCTCCCTCATCGCGCATATGACAAGCGCTCCGGAATCTAGCTTTCTTTTGATCTCGGATTTGGAAAGCGCAGGTTTTGTTACGTTTATATTATAAATCCGGGGCAGATCTTCCATCAAAGCCCATGCCGTTCCCGTCCCCTTCATATAATATCCGTTTTTCATGCTGTATTCCGCCACCGCGTCAGGCGTAATGCTGTCATTTCCCGTCAGATAATACAGGACCATCGCAAGACATGCCGGCCCGCATCCCGCAAGACCTACGCAGCTGTCGTCGCCATACGGCTCGTATCCCCATCTTTCATCCCATTGCAGAAACAGCGGGAATTTTTCTTTTTTCTCCTTTTTCGTAAGTCCCGTATTTACCGAAACCTTACCATTTTTCAGATAGTCGTTTACAAAATCTTTCATTTCGGGATTATTCGCCAGCGCTTCAAGCATGTTGTCGGGATAAGACAGCCTGTTGTCATATATATTTTTTATCACGTCATCATTTTCACCCATGCGCTTAAGTTCGCTTACAACTTCCTTTTTGGTACGCCTTACGGGTTTTTTTACAATCTGATAACTATTCTCTGTTTCTTCATCTGTACCGATATCCTCCATCACCGGAAGTGCTGCCTCATATGTCTGTTCCGGCTCTGCGGTTTCCGTATAAAACTTGCCTTCTACTACTGTCTCCTCTTTTTTTGTACATCCGCAAAAACAAAAAATTACCATGAATATCATCATGATCATAACGTTTTTTTTCATCTTACTTACAGATACCCCTTTCATGTATGGTATCTATATTTTAAACAAAAGTTGTCACCTACTTTCAGTAAAGTTTTGGCATAGTTGTAAAATCTGATCACTTTGTTTCAAGTTTGTATTCCACTGTTACATATTCAACATATTTTTTCCCCTTTGTATAGTCGGATATGATATGGCTTCTGTAATCCATTACCGCATACACAGGTTCCGCGACGGATTCATATATAACTTTTGAATCTTTTTCGCTTATATTCAGCCAGTCGGAATCTGATGATTCCATTCCCGCGAGCTTCCAGAACTTCTCGATCTTGTTATAATCCGGTTTAAATTCCCCGGGGTCATATTTCTCGCTTAATTCCGCGCCCCATACGTTCCCCGTAACCGCATTAACATATAAAACTGCGATAAAATCCGATATTTCAAGACGTACCGTCCAAAAACTGTTATAAGGCTCGGCAGGTTTGCTGATCTCGTCCTGCTTATCCCCCGTACCGGCGAGCGCATAGCTTAAAGTTGCATATGCGACGGTATCGGACGCTGCGGACAATGACTTGCTTATCACATAGGCTTCCTCGCCCGTTTCATTTATATAGTATTTCTCCGCTATGCCCGCTTCCATATCATTAAGCCATTCCTTGCCGTTATCTATCGCTTCTTCCATGGATATCTGTCCTTCCACGGGGCTATGCAGCACGTCTGCTTTCCTGTTATTCCAGCTGTTCACCGCGTCTTCTATCTGCTCGTTTGATAATACTTCTGTAGAATTATCATTTTTGCTGTTACTATCCGCTTCGTTATCGGCGATTTCCTGCCATGCTTTTACCGGGTTCTGCACAGTAGTAATGCCGCTTTCATTCAGAAACGTATTCTGCCTCTCTTTTAAAATAGCATTCATGCACACCATGCTTCCGTATATGAATACCATTGCAAAAATAAGCAAAAATATTGTATTGATATGTCTTTTAATCATCGTTTATCCCTTCCCGCAAAAATACGATCCTGACATTAGTTCCCGTATGCCCGTCGCTTTCTATATTCATTGAAGCGCCGCATATTTCCACGATCTTTGATACGAGCGCCATTCCGAGGCCCGCGCCGTGCTGTTTTCTTGCCCTTGATTTATCTACCATATAGAACGCTTCCGTGATCCGCCCAAGTTCGTCAGGCGGGATTCCTTTGCCGTTATCCATTATGGTAATTATATATTCGCCTTCTACCGACTCACCCATGATCCATATATCCCTGCTGTCCGCTTTAACCGCATTATCAACAAGATTTAATATCATTGTCTTAAACAGGTCATAATCCGCTTTTATGCTCCCTTTGTCCATATCGATATGATATTTTGTGCCGTATTTTTCACATACCGGTTCTATCCCCTGTTTCAGGTCTTCAAAAAGTTCGCATACATCCATTTCCTCCATCACAAAATCATGTTTATCCATTACGAACAGATCCATTAATTTAAGCGCCAGCGCCTCAAGCCTCATGCCTTCGCTCAGTATATAGCCCGCCGCGCTTTTTACTTCCTTTCTGGACAAATCTTTATGGTACATCATATCCGCGTAACCGATCACCGAAGTCAGCGGCGTTTTTAATTCATGCGCGAAATTTGCCGCAAAATCTTCTTTTTGATGGGCAATATCGGATAATTCCGTGATCTTTTCATCCACAGCCTCAGCCATACGGTTAAAATTTTCAGCAAGCTCGCTTACCTCATCATGCCCGGATACCTTGATTCTACCTTTGTAGTCACCTCCTGCGATGAGCCCTGCGGCTTTGCTTATCCTTTTTATCGGTCTTACAAGAAGGCAGCTTAAGATAAAAATCACAGGGAAAGCGCAGCATATGATTATAAGGTATATTTTCTGAAAATATGAGACCATGCTGTCCTGCGTGCTTACGAGGTCGCTTATATCGGTCTGCGTAACAAGATAGACTTCCGAATCATCCTGCGCCACATAGTCGGATACCAAGATAACGCTTTTTCCGCCCGAACTGACTACCCGGTACGCTATGCTGTCGTCATCCGCATCCCCGGTATCCGAAAGCTCAGGTTCCGTATCCAGATTGGAATATATACATTCTTTATCCGGTTTGTATATCGCTACCGGCACGGTAAAATTCTGCTTTGCGTCCGCTGCCAGTTCCATATTTTCTTTTTCCGTAAAATCGCTGTCCAGATAAAGAAACGACTGCAGGATATATTTATTGTATTGAAATTCCTGAAATGCATACTGTTTTCCCTGCTCTATAGCGTTTTCGTAAGAAAAGTTGATCAAAAGATATCCCACCACATAAAATGTGCTTCCGAATATAACTATAAAGCACAGAAATATTTTATGAAACAGTTTCATTCTATGTCCTCCAGACGATAACCTACACGAAATACTGTTTTAATACGGTTTTCCCAGTTAAGTTTCCTGCGAAGCCTCAGTATATGCGAGTCAAGCGTCCTCGTATCCCCAAGGAACTCTTCTCCCCACACTTTTTCATACAGCCTGTCACGGTATAAGGCAACATTTTTATTCTGGATAAGCTCTGCGAGAAGGTCGAACTCTTTTATGGTAAGGTCTATCTGCTTTCCGTCCTTTAGCACTACCCTTGATACAAGATCCAGTTCCACGTCCGCAAATACAAGCTTTTTATTGATCTTGCCGTATCTTCTCAACACTGCTTCCACTCTTGCGATAAGCTCTCCTATCTGGAACGGTTTAACTATATAATCATCGGCTCCCGAGCGCAGCCCTTTTATTTTATCTTCCACTGTTCCCTTCGCGGTAAGACATATGACCGGCATCTCAACAAGCTTAATATACTCAAGCAGTTCATATCCGCTTATCTCCGGCAGCATGATATCCAAAAGCACCAGATCAAATACTTCTTTTTCTATATAATCTGCTCCTTCTTTACCCGTATATGCGCAGGTACATTCATAACCCTCATCCTGCAGATTTATTTTAATAAGATTTGATATAGGTTCTTCATCCTCAATAATCAGTATTTTTCTCATACTAAAACCTCCCACGGTAATTATAGCACCCAAATGTAACGTAGTTGTGTAAAAAAAGACCCCGGACGAAAGATATCCGCCCGGGGAATATAAATTTTTCATATATTTTATAATACTTTTGACAAAAAATCGACCAGCCGCGGATCTTTCGGGCTGCCAAAAAATTCTTCAGGGCTTCCTTCTTCTTTAATCTTTCCCTCGTCAATGAACAGCACCCTGTTGGCAACTTCTCTTGCAAATCCCATTTCATGGGTAACAACCACCATTGTCATCCCTTCTTTTGCAAGCTCTCTCATAAGTTCGAGCACTTCGCCGACCATTTCCGGATCAAGCGCCGAAGTTGGTTCGTCAAACAGGATCACATCCGGATTCATCGCAAGTGAACGCACAATAGCCACTCTCTGTTTCTGTCCGCCCGAAAGCGTTGAAGGATACACATACGCCTTGTCTTCAAGACCGATACGCTTAAGCAGCTTCATTGCCTTTTCTTTTTCTTCTTCTTTGATCTGCTTTTTCGTGCGTTTTTTCCCTTTGGCTTTCTTCATATCCTTACATGCAACATACACGGGAGCCAGCATTATATTTTCCAAAACCGTCTTATTGTTGAACAGGTTAAAATGCTGGAACACCATTCCTATGTGCCTGCGGTGTATATTGATATCCACGCTCATGTCCGCAATATCCACGCCGTTAAAAATGATGCTTCCGCCTGTCGGATCCTCCATACAGTTAAGGCACCTTAAAAATGTACTTTTTCCGGAACCGGAAGGTCCTATGACCGCTACTATATCGCCTTTATTGATCGTAATGTTTATTCCGTTCAGAACCTTAACGTCACCGAAGCTTTTTTCAAGATTAATTACGTCTATCACTTTTCTTAAGGCTCCTTTCCATCAATTTGATAAGCAGCGAAATCAACAGTACAAGCGCTATATAAATAAGAGCCATTACAAGATACGGCACCATAAACTCATAACTGTTGGTTCCGATTAAATTAAATGCAACATAGAGATCTGCTGCTCCCACGAAGCTTACTACAGACGTCTCCTTAATCAGTGTAATAAACTCATTTCCGAGTGTGGGAAGGATATTTTTTACGGCCTGGGGGATCACTATCCTGCACATCGTAACCCCGAACCCAAGTCCTACGCTGCGTCCTGCCTCCATCTGTCCCGGGTCTACCGACTGGATACCGCTCCTCATTATCTCGGATATGTAAGCCCCGCTGTTTAATCCGAACACGATCATGGATACTCTGACGCCGGTAAGCTGCAGCCCGATAATAGGAAGCATTACATAGTAAAATACCAACAGCTGTACTACCATCGGAGTCCCTCTAAACAGCGCCACATAAAAGCTGCAGAAACCGTTGAGTATCCTTGGCAGAAGGCGGTATTTCGGAAATACGCGCACAGTCGCGATAAGCGTTCCTATTATGATACCGATAATAAGTCCGCTTACGGCGATAAGCAGAGTATTTTTCAGTCCTTCGGCAACCTTCACATAGCCATTCTGGTTCACAAATATATTAATGAAATTATTTATTTTTAGTCCAAAATTTCCCATGTCTGTTTTTCCAATCTATATGTATGATATGCAAAATTTACTGTACAGCATTAATTGATTCGGTAATAGCTTCAGCCGGCGCTGCATCGATGATAACATATTTGACATTATTATTAAGCATATCCTGTACTGCAAGGGAACCGTTGCGGTATGGGACGCATTTTGCAGGAAGTCCCGCAAATCCCCAGTCTTCATCACCTTCTACATAGAACTGTCCCGTAGTTCCCGACTGGACTCCTATTGAATCCTTATCGGTAAGGCTGTTTAACAGTTTTTCTACCGAAGCGGCGTCCGTACATTTATCAAATGCGGTATCATCGCCCGGAACTATAAGCCTCTGCGAAGCTTTATAATACGGCTCGCTGAAAGTAACATATTCTTCTCTTTCTTCGTTTACTGTAAGTCCTGCCATTGCGATATCACATTTGTGCTGTCCCACTGAAAGGCATACGGCGTCGAATTCCATATTCTGGATAACAAGCTCCATTCCGAGGTCCTCGGCAAGAAGCGCCGCGATCTCCATATCAATTCCGTAATAACTGTCGCCCTGCGTATATTCAAAAGGTTCGAAAGCTGCATTTGTAGCTACCACAAGCTGATCCTTTGAAGTATCAAGTTCGGCAGACGCTACTGCCTGAGGCTCTCCGTCGCTGAAATACTTGTCACATACTTCTTCAAGCGTTCCGTCTTCTTTGATCTTCTTTACAAAGTCATTTACTTTCTCCAAAAGTTCAGGCTGGTCTTTATCAACACCGAAAGCATAGTCTTCATCGGTAAGGTCAATCTCGATAACCTTTGCCGCTTTACTGCCGCCCGATCCCCCGCAGGCTGTCATTGAAACAGCGCATGCTGCCATCAGAATAACTGCGATCATTTTCTTTTTCATATTTTTTTCTCCTTTTTTTATAAAATAATTAATTTCAGTTATTTTATATTTTAACAATTTTTCAGTTAAAAGACAAGCAAATATATTTAAAAAAGGTATTGATATTTTCTTGCGCGGACTACATCTCGATCTTAATCCAGTAATTATCCTCTGCCATTCGTCCTTCCGTCTTTTCTATGATCATAAACGGATCATAAAACGGCAGGTCAAGCTCGCGCAACATCAGTTTCATCTTATCTCTCGTACGCGGAAAACATCTTGACTCCAAAAACTCCTCATAGTCTTCAAATGTGGGATGTTCTTCTTTTCCAAATGCTCTGGATATATTATCATTTGTATAATTATATATTTTTATCCTCCGGTTTCTTTCGTCTACATCAATAATCGTACATACCCTGTTATCTTCCATATACCATAATCTAAGCGGATAAATCCTGTCCGGTATCCTCCATTCCTCTTCCAAATAAGGGTACTTGCCAAGCAATCCTATTAATGTCACTATCGGGCCTGTAATATCATTACTCCCCGCTTCCCAGCGTTCAACGGTTTTGCACGATACATTAACAAATTCAGCAAATTCCTTTTGCGTCATATTAAGTTTTTGTCTCATTATTTTAATATCTTTTCCGCTTGATTTTTTTGGCAGCGCATATTTATACATAATTTTCACCCCGATTTCCCATAATACTACAATAAACATATACGTTTATCAGTATTAATATACCCTTATTTTGAGGGTGTGTCAAGCGTTTTTTACCCTTAAAATAAGGGTATATTTTGTTATTTTCTATTTCAAAGACATTATATATTCTTCCAGGCACATTCCCCGGGAATACATCTCCCCTGCCGCTTTTTCGCCAACATACCTGTAATGCCATGGTTCGTTTATAACTCCCGTTATATCTTTTTTGTCCGAAGGGTACCTCTGTATGAATCCATATTTATATGCGTTTTTTGAAAGCCAGCTATACACTTCGTCTCTTGTACTTATCTTGGTATCCGCATTAATATCAACCGCAATACCTAACTGATGCTCGCTTGTACCGGGAACTGCCACCCACTCTTTTGCAAGTTTTTCAGCTTCTTTTTTCGTCTTTCCTTCGTTTTCATATTCCCTTATCTTTTCATCTAAAAGCTCCTGCTGTTTTTCCCGGGTCCTATATCCGGCCGCAACAAATAGACCAAGTCCTTCTCTCCTTGCTTCATCAAACATTTCTTGTAATTTAGGATATATTCTGGAATCCACTTTCTGCCCATTAGACAATTTTGTCAATTCCACTTCATAATCATCAGGAATATAATTATCACGGTTTACCAGTATAAGATTCCAGCCGTTATCCTCTCCTACAGGATGACGCGTTATGCTGTCAGACGGTTTCGCGATAAAATGATTTTCAAAAATATCCTTATTTATTAAAAATATGCCTGACAGCGCAATAACCAACAAAATAACCGTTATCACAATATGTTTTACTTTCCGCCTTAAATGCCGCTTCATTTATCTTAATGCCTCCTACTTTAACAAATAAAAAACCTTGTTCCGGTACTATAATTGTACCAATAACAAGGTTTTTATTTATCTGTTTTCACACAAGGATCTCTTATGATTTAATGCAGAAAAACTTACGATTTACCTACGAAACCGGAATCATAACATCAAACTCTGTCTCTTCATTATCACTTTTCGCTGTAATAGTCCCGCCATGAAGTTCTATGATCTGCTTTGCGATAGCCAGTCCCAGTCCCGCTCCGCCGCTTTCTGTACTTCGCGAGGAATCAAGTCTGTAAAACTGTTCAAATATCCTCTCCAATTTTTCTTTCGGAATGGTATCGCCGCGATTAGCAAATTTAATCAAGATATTTTCATTCTGCGCGGCTGCCAAAATATCTATATCCGTGCCTTCATAGCTGTAGATCACGGCGTTTCTGAGCAGGTTATCGAACACGCGCTGGATTTTATCCGCATCGCATCTTATCATTATATCGTCCGGCGCGTCTATCCTGCATGTCAGGTTCTTTTCTTTAAGCATCGGCTGAAATTCATACACGATCATTTCAAGCATACGCTTTAAATTTATCCTGCTGTACTGAAGCGTGATCTTAGTCAGATTATATTTGGATATCTCAAAAAATTCATTTATAAGGTCTTCAAGGCGTTCCGCCTTATTTAATGAAATCGAAAGATATTTTTCCCTAAGCTCATCCGATATCTGATCCTCGTCATGCAGCAGGTTCAGATATCCTATAACAGATGCCAGCGGCGTCTTCAGATCGTGTGCAAGATACATTATCAGATCGTTCTTTCGCTGCTCGGCGGTGAGTATATCATTTTTTTGTTTTTCAATAGTATGCTTCGCGGTATTTAATTTCCTCTCCATAGGAAAAAGTTCAGGCGATAAGGATATCTCCCCGGCATTTTCCGAAATCAGGCTGTCCACCCCGTTATTTATCTCTTCAAAATATTTTGTAAACCATTTCAGATATGTGTAAAATACTAAAAGAAATACGATCGCTAAAAATATTAATATCAGCATAGTCCTGTTATTGCGGAAGATCTGCCCAAACAGGCTGTATGCTTCAGCATAATCCATGTGAAAGAAATTCTGAAAGAAGTCCACCATATAATTGGCAAACCGGTCTTTAAACATATACATATACACAAAATACACAGTAAGTACCGATATTATCAGCATTATGACCGAACGCAAAAATATCTTTGTCCTAAATGCCTTAAAATCGTTATTTTTCAATCGTATATCCAACTCCCCATACATTTACTATAAATTTTGCCTTCTTTGCCGAATCGTTCATCTTTTCCCTCAAACGCCCGATATGTGCCATGACCGTATTATTGTTATTCAGATATTTTTCACCCCAGACCGCTTCAAACAATTCCTCGGACGCAACTACAACTCCCTGATGCTCACAAAGATACCAGAGGATCTTAAATTCAATAGGGGTAAGCTTAAGCTCTTTTCCATATAAAAAGCATTTATGGTTATCCTTATTGATCACAAGTCCTCTGATATCATATTCGTGAGGGTTTTCTTCCTGTCCCCTCGCCGAATTATTATATTTCATATACCTTCGCAGCTGCGTTTTAACCCTTGCCGCTACCTCAAGCGGATTAAAGGGTTTTGTTATATAATCATCCGCGCCGATAGTAAGTCCCATTATCTTTTCGCCGTCTGCAGCTTTTGCCGTAAGCATGATAACGGGATAAAAATACTTTTCCCTGATTTTCTTACAGATATCAAATCCGTCGGCATCAGGCAGCATCACATCCAGTATGGCAAGATCTAATTTCGTTTCGGCTATACACTTTAAAGCATCGGTCCCGTTATAAAATTTGTGCACGGCATAACCGTCATTTTTCAGATATACCTCAATCAGATCGGCTATCTCTTTTTCATCATCCACTACCAGAATATGTTCACCCATTTTAAATGATTTACCTCACTAAGCGCGCGACAGTTTTTTTATTCCGACAAGCACAGCCAGCATAAGAAGTATTCCTACCGGAAGCGCCACAAATGCAGTCTGCGCAAATCCTGCCACTATATATGTAACAAAAGATACTGCGGCGGCTACAACCGCATACGGAAGCTGCGTCGACACATGATTTACATGATCGCACTGCGCGCCGGCTGAAGCCATTATCGTCGTATCGGATATCGGCGAACAATGGTCGCCGCATACTGCGCCTGCCATACAAGCCGATATTGCGATTATCATAAGTTCCGGATCCGTCTTTGAGAACGCTTCTACAACGATCGGAATCAGTATTCCGAAAGTTCCCCATGAAGTACCTGTTGCAAATGCCAGAAAACACCCAACCAAAAATATAATAGCCGGAAGGAAGTTTACGAGCGAATCAGCCGAGGCCGCTACAAGCGACGCCACATATTCATCTGCTCCCAGGCCGTCCGTCATTGCCTTAAGCGTCCATGCAAACGTAAGTATCATGATCGCAGGTACCATTGCCTTAAATCCCTCGGGAATACATTCCATGCATTTACGGAATGAAAGTACCTTGCGGAACATATACATGATAATAGTTATCAGCAGTCCGAAAAAGCTTCCGATCGATAATCCGACAGATGCGTCGCTGTTCGAAAATGCCGTGATAAAATCCGTTCCTTCAAAAAATCCGCCTGTATAGATCATGCCTATCACGCAGCAGACGATCAGGCTGACTATCGGGATCAGCAGATCTTTTACCTTTCCGCCTGTAACTTCTTCTTCAGTCTCTTTTTCATCGGCATACGGGTTGCTCGTAGTAAACAGATCCCCATTCATTGCATTTTTCTCATGCTTTGCCATTGAACCGTAGTCGCATTTTAAAACAACAAGGCCAACCATCATAACGATTGTAAGGATGGCATAAAAGTTGTACGGTATGGCTCTTACAAATATGCTCAGTCCGTCTTCACCCTCTACAAATCCGCTTACGGCCGCCGCCCATGATGATATCGGCGCGATGATGCATATCGGAGCCGCCGTCGCATCGATCAGATACGCCAGTTTTGCTCGCGACACCTTATGCTTGTCCGTGACAGGACGCATTACGCTTCCGACTGTCAGGCAGTTAAAATAATCATCAATAAAGATCAGTACCCCAAGCACAATCGTTGCAAGCTGCGCGCCTACCCTTGTCTTTATATGCGTACCCGCCCAGCGTCCGAACGCCGCCGAGCCTCCCGCGTGGTTCATAAGGCTTACCATTGCGCCCAGTATAACCAGAAATACCAGTATTCCTACATTATACGGATCGGACAAAACGCTTATAATACCGCCTTTAAAAATGTGTACTACAGACGTCTCTATATTAAAATTACAGTTGAGCAGCGCTCCAACTAAAATTCCAATAAACAGAGAACTGTAAACCTCTTTGGTGATCAGGGCAAGCACGATTGCAACTACCGGCGGAATAAGCGCCCATGGCGTTGCATATGCATTGGGGACTGCGGCAGTCTCTCCCGCCTCAGCCGCAAACGCTGTTACCGACCCAAACGACATAACTAATGCTGCAGCGATCAAAAATGTACAGCACGCTTTGTATTTTACCTTCATTTTCTCCTCCTCCAAATGTGACTTTTTTCCCTCAATACAGACCTATTGTAACATAATATCCGTAATTATGCAAAATTATCAAAATTTTTCCAACGTATATGGGAGTTTGCAATTAAAAAAACGGCGTGACCGAAGCCACGCCGTCCCAATGAAAATCAATTTTCTCCGTCGGCGATTGCCGGCTTCATTACACCAATCTCAGCAGCTGCACAAGCTCTTACTCATGAAGTATACTGTTTTTGCGTCCTTCGGATATAGCCGTATTTAATTTTTCCTGTAAATTGCCTGCGCATTCTTCAGGAGTAACGGCAAAATTACCGTCTGCATCTTTGGTCATAAGCAGCGCTATTTCTTTGTAAAATACGCTCCTGACAGAATTTTCACTTCCCTGCCAGTTCGGGAGATTATGCGTATAATCAACCGAATTTACGGAATTCTGAGAGAACGCTTCCAAAAGTAAAATATCATCTTTATATTTTTCCATGACTTTTTTGCTTACAGGGATGCTTCCGGCAGAACATTCAAGCCATTTATCCGTTTCATAGAAATATCTTAAGAAATCTTTAGCTATTTCTATTTTTTCGCTGTCGCCGTTGTCGAAGATCTCAAATCCCTCGTTGAAGATCGTGCAGTGATTACCGGGGTAATTAACAAATCCGTATTTTTTAAAAGTATTTGTTTCCGCATTATAATCTTCTTTTACTCTGCTGTACGTTGAACTTCCCAGATTAAAATTATAAAAAGCAAGCTCGTCCATTTTGAATTTACTGCTGTTATCGGACATTGTTTTATAGTACGGAACAGGCAGATACCAGCCTGCATCCACACCGTTCTGAAGCCACCTGATAGCAGAAATAACTTTGGGATTATCAACAAGATCAAAATTATTGCTGCTGTCAAACAGATCGCCGCCGAAAGCGCGGAGCATCGTCATTATATGAGTATCGCCCTGATTATCTTTTGCGTACATCATCATAGGTACTTTACCTTTGCCTTCTTTTGCAAATTCAGCCGCAAGTGTATCCAGTATCTTCGTCCAGTCCTCAATGCTCCAGTTTGAAATCACTTCACCCTCGTCAATATATTCGCTCAAACCATATTTTTCAAGCATTTCCCTGTTATATATGAGAATGTTCTCAGAACTCATATAGGGCAGCATATAGAGCTTATTGTTAAATCGTCCGTGTTCCAAATAAGCAGGGGATATATCTTCTTTCATTTCAGGCGTAAGGACATCGTCTATAGGAACAACCTTTCCTGTATGGATAAACGAGCTCATATTGAAAAATCCGTCATATAATATATCGGTCACATCGCTTTTACCGAAAGAATTTGTTATTGCTTTAGTTTCCTCGCCGCCTTCAAATTCTATGACTTTTATTTTAACTTCTTTGTCATATTGCGCTATAAAATCCTCGCTTGCGAGTTCAAGAAGAGTACGGACATTTTTAATATTTTCATTAGCAATACAATTCATGGTACTGGTATGAGGTACTTTTATAATAATTTCTTTTTCCGGTTTTTTTTGTCCGTAACAACCGGAAAGGCAGAATAAAAATGACGCTGCTATTATGATCGGCAATAAAAATGCAGTAATTCTTTTTTTCATTTTTCCGGCCTCCTTATTGAACGTTATATTTTTCACGGTCGATTTCCTCCATTTTACGAAGAAGGGTATTGATATCTATCGGTTTTGTTAAAAAGTCGTTCATCCCGCTGCCTAAAGCCTTGACCCGATCCTCCTGAAAACTGTTTGCTGTACAGGCGAATATTGTAACGGTTTTGGCATCTTCACGGTCAAGTCCCCTGATCCTTGCCGATGCTTCACAGCCGTCCAAAACAGGCATACGCATATCCATAAGGATCATTTTGAACTCGTTTATCTTTGATCTTTCAAAGATTTCCACAGCCTCTTTACCGTTCTGAGCGTGTACGGGAACAAATCCGAACTGGCTCAGTATCTCCATCAGTATTTCTGCATTCAGTTCGTTGTCTTCGGCAACAAGAATTTTCACTGATTCGGCGCCGTTACCGGGATTACCTGCTGTTTTTTTATCTTCATCCGAATCTATCTTCAGATAGTCAGGAATTTCACAAATTTCAGCAGGGATTTCAACAGTAAACGTACTGCCTTTGTTTAATTCGCTCTCTACACGTATTTCTCCTCCCATTGCATCTACAAGCAGCTTGCTTATAGCCATTCCTAAGCCTGTACCTTTGGTGGAGTTGGAGCTGCTGCTGCGGTCTTGGGTAAATTTATTAAATATTTCATTCAGAAATTCCTTACTCATTCCGCAGCCTGTATCCTCACAGGCAAATATAGTCATAACGTGATTTTCGTCAATAATGCTTTGATTTACCGAAAATCTTATAACTCCTCCCGCCGGGGTAAATTTTGCCGCGTTGCCTGTAATGTTCATAAGCACTTGTTTTATATGTACCTCATCACACAGTATGCATGGGACTGTTATATTGATATCTTTTATAAATTCAACTCCGCGTCCTGTAATATTATCGTACTGCATTGAATAAACAGACTCTGACATTGTTTCGACCAACATCGGTGCGCAGGTAATTTTCGCCTTCCCCGCCTGAAGTTTGGATATATCCAGCACATCATTTATGAGCGCAAGCAGATATTCCGCTGTATTCTGCGATTTCTTTAGCCACTCTTTTATCTGAAGATGTTTCTCCGGAGTGTCAATTGCATTCGTCATAAGGTAATTTAATCCGACAATACCATTAAGCGGTGTGCGTATCTCGTGGCTCATATTGGACAAAAATTCGCTTTGCGCCTTTTCCTGAGCGTAAGCCATCTGAGTTTTTCTTTGCATAATAATGGTCAGTATGAACGCAATGATGATGACAATGATCGCAGCGCTCATTGCCGCAATGATAAGCAAAACAAATAATTTTGTCTGGTCTTTAACTACCTTATCGTTTACCGACATGATAAAATACCAGTCAACACTGCCGCTGTTTAACGGAGCGCAGTAGTTCAGTTCACGAACACCATTTTTTTTCATATAGAACCAAAATTCTTCGTCTGCAAGCATTTTTTCCTGTACATCAGAGGACGTGAGGTTAGATCTGTCACAGCGTTTAACTATATCAAACAAATTATCAGAAACAGAACTTGCCGCATCTTTTCTGTCCACAACATATTCGCCTTTTTTATCGACTACCGAACTGTAGCCTTGTGTATTG
>CANQDW010000010.1 GCA_947593975.1 uncultured Lachnospiraceae bacterium | reverse complement strand
ATTAATTAAGGATCTTTGTATTTTCGGTATTTTCAGATAAGGCGCATCTGCGCCTTTCGGGATAACGCAGACCGTATCGGTCAAAACTAAGATGATTTACAGGGGAATCCTGTGTAAAATTCTGTAAAAAAATAGCCGCAAAACGGATCAGTACACAGAAGACAGGGCTGTCTTTCGACAACCCCACCAACACTTACAATATATTATGTTTGATTTGTATTAGTTTCCGCCTGCAGCAGTCGCAGCGCTTATGACTGTATAATAAGCCGGTTTTTTATCGGATATCGATGAACCGCATAAAAGAGGGCTTTCACTTGAACCAAGCCACGAACCTGAGTCTGTAAGTCCCCACCATGAGAAACCGGTAAAATTAGCGCCGCTTTTACTTTCATTGACAACGAGTGTGATCCAGTCGTTCCAATATTTGAGTTGTTCTTCCTTTGTATGGTTTTTAAGCGCAAGGTCTGCTTCTGTATACTGCAGATTATATCCTGCGGCTTTTACGGCTTCTATAGTGTCTTTATGGCCTGCTATTGTATGGACGCCCATTTTGTCATGTCCCTGCATACCAAAAGTAGTAAGGAGTTTTACGCCGTCAGGATTGATATCGTCTTTGGAGTTGATATATTCACCGACCTTAAGCATACATTCACGTACTTCCGGGAAATCGGTATCATAATCGTTATATACAAGTTCAACTTTATTTTCAAGACCAAAACTTTTAAGAACGTCATAAGCGTGTTTAAAAGCCTTTTTTACATATGCGGGATTAGTTTTTACCGGTGAATTTGCAGGGTCTGTCGGATCTTCAAATATACTGTCTTTGTATACTTCATAGAAGCATTTTACGTCTTCGTTTTTGTCGCTTCCTATACGTGATATACATTCAGTCATATGGAAATATTCGTTTACAACATCCCAGCAATATATGACGTCTTTGTATTCGCTGTTATATACGTGGTTCATGACATTTTTTATAAAGTACTCAATACGTTCATCCATGATTTCAGGCGTTACAAAGGCGGAGCTGTCGCTGTAATTTTTCCTGAAAAACCAGTTTGACGTTTGTGCATGCCAGAGAAGTCCGTGGTAACGTATGCGGAGTCCGTTTTCGGACGCGTATTTCATGAGCGAATCTATGTTGGTATAATTAAGCGTCGGAACGTTATTTTCGGTATATCCGTCAGGAATATAATAACCTTGTTCCTTAGCTTCCGATACGGTGATCAGGTTAGCCGAACCTCCAAGGATATAGCTCGATTTCATCTGGTTTTCAGCTGTGATACTGTTATAATTTTCTTTTAAAAATGCAGTGGTATTTGCATCGAATAACTGTGAGGATGTATCGGTCTGGTTATTGCCGCCGAAGTTTTCGCCCCATCCGAAGCCTCCGCCCCATCCGAAACCTCCGCCGTTTCCCCAGGAGTTATATGATACGCATGTACCTACATTTTTCACATATGGGGAGAGTACGGATAAAAGCGTGCCGGAAGGTATGGGAGTAGCAGTGGGAGCCGGTGAAGTGCTTGGATTGCTGCCCTCGGGTGTTTTGGACGCTGCATCTGATGGCTGTGCTGAATTATATGCCGGCTCATTATTATTGCCTGAAGTTTTATTTACAATTGTTATTTTGCATTTTAATTTTTTGGATGCATATGAGGAATCAGCTGATAATTTTTTAATATATTTAACAGCTGCGGTTACGGTTGCTTTTCCTTTTTTTACAGCGGTTGCTTTAACTGAAGTCCCTGATTTTTTGTTTAGTTTTATACAGCTTTTTGAAGATTTCCAGGATACTTTTACTATTTTTGATACGCCGTTATTTTTTACTTTTAGCTTTTTTGCGGTCCCGACCTGAAGCGATATGCTTTTTTTGACGTTAAGCGCCGGAGCTTTTGCTGTTTTTGCGTAAGCCATATTATTTCCGCACGATAAGACAAGCGAGGAAAGAAGTATGGCTGCCAATGATTTTTTAACAATATTACGTTTCATAAATACCATTCTCCATTCGTTGTTTTGAATTTACATATAACAATATAAGATTAGCATGTTTATGGTTATTTTGCAATGTGAAAAAAGGCATTTTCCGTTTGCGTAATATACTGTAATGTGATACGATTAAGAAAAAAATGAGGGGTGTACTATATATGAAAAAAATCAGGGAAAAGAGGCGGGTTGTAAGTATTATGGCTGCTATATCAATATTAATGACATCGGCGGGTGTATGCAATATCTTAGAAAACGGAGCCGGCAATAATCCTGCAGAGGCAAAGGAAAATGGAGCGCCTGTTTTGAGGCTGTGTTATGATGAACCCGCTTCAGATTGGGAATCAGAGGCTCTTCCAATGGGAAACGGAAGTATCGGAGCCATGGTTTTTGGAGGAGTTGATACCGAGAAGATCCAGATCAACGAAAGTTCAATATGGAGCGGCGGACCGGGCGCAAACAGCAGATATGACGGCGGCGATAATAATTATAGTACAGAACAGGTACATGAGTCGCTTACTAAAGTCAGGGAGAGCCTTCAGCAGATGGTGACGGATTTCTCAGAAAACAGCTCGGCATATATGAGTGGGTCTGATGTAGTTGCAAGCGATTATAAAGATCTGCTGAATGATGCGGAATTTAGCGCTGATCTGGATAAGTTAAAGGGCGAGAAGGACAATTTTGGATCATATCAGACATTTGGCAATCTTATTATCAAAGATAAAGTTTCAGGTTCTGCGTACAGCGATTATATGCGTACATCTGATATTAACCGCGCGGTAGAGACCGTAAGCTATATGCAGGACGGCGTATCATATAGCAGGGAATATTTTATAAATAACCCGTCTAACGTAATGGTCTGCAAACTCACTGCAGATAAAGGCGGTATGCTTACAAAAGATATATACCTTGAATCAGAACAGAGCAGAAAGACTATTAATGTGAATGAGGAAGAAGGCACTATAACAATGGAAGGAAGCCCGTCTGACCAAGGACCGGGAGGGCTGAAATTCGCAGGATATCTTAAAGTCATTGCAGAAGGCGGACAGATAGTTAAAGGCAATGATACTACGCTTTCGGTAAATAAAGCCGATGAGATAATAATTATAATGAGTGTGGGAACCAATTATAAGAGCGATGCGACTACAGAGTATAATTATTTTGAGGAAGAAGATCCGTTTATAAAAGTAAGCGGAAGGGTAAATAGCGCCGCGGATAAAGGATACGAAGAGTTGTATAATGAACATGTGGCAGATTATCGGAATCTGTTTGACAGATGCGTTATTAATATCGGGGCGTCGCAGGTTCCCGATAAAATGACAGATGAGCTGATCAAAGGATATGGAAACGGCAATTCGGCAGAAGAGGACAGATATCTTGAAACTTTATTTTTCCAGTATGGCAGATATCTTCTGATATCAAGTTCAAGAGAAAATTCCAAACTTCCTGCCAATCTGCAGGGAATATGGGCTCAGGGACTTTCGCCTGCCTGGAGTTCGGATTTCCATACAAATATTAACCTGCAGATGAACTATTGGCTTGCAGAGCAGACAAATCTTGCAGAGTGTCACACGGTAGTTATTGATTATATAAATGATATGGTGGAAAAAGGAAAAGAAACTGCAAAGAAATATTATTGCAGACAGGACGGCTCTGAGGTAAGGGGCTGGGTAATACACCATGAAAACAATATATGGGGCAATACAAGTCCGAGTAATTATACTACCGCATTTTATTTTCCGGCCGCAGCGGCATGGCAGTGTCAGGACATATGGGAAGCTTATCAGTTCAGCAGCGATAAGGAATTCCTTTCAAAATATTATGATACAATGCTTCAGGCCGCGCTGTTCTGGGTAGATAATCTGTGGGTTGACGAAAGAGACGGCACGCTTGTGGCGAATCCTTCGTATTCACCCGAACATGGATGGTATTCGATAGGCTGTACTTCAGACCAGGCGATCATATGGGAATTGTTTGATGAAGTTGAGAAGGCAAGCGCAGTTCTCGGAAAGGAAAATGACCCTGAGGTGCTTGAAGTAAAAGAAGCAAAAGAAAAACTGTATATGCCGAAAGCCGATACGCTGGGCGGACAGTACCGTGAGTGGAAAGATGAAACCAATCTTGAAGTGACCAATTATGATAACCACAGGCACCAGAATCAGCTTTATGTACTTCATCCCGGCACATATGTAATTGCAGGAAGAAGCAAAGAAGATGACGAACTTCTTTCGGCGGCGCGCGTTACGCTTGAAAAACGCGGCGACGGAGGAACAGGATGGAGCAAGGCGTGGAAGATAAATATGTGGGCAAGGCTTCGTGACGGTGACAGAGCTTTAAAACTGCTTGGCGAACAGCTTACGGGTTCAACCCTTAACAATCTGTTTGACACACACCCGCCATTTCAGATCGACGGCAACTTTGGCGCAACATCAGGTATAGCGGAGATGCTTATCCAGAGCCAGGGAGATTATATCGAGCCTCTTGCCGCGCTTCCGTGGGACTGGGGCGACGGAAGTTACAGCGGAATGAAAGCCAGAGGCAATTTTGAAGTAAGCGCAGAGTGGTCTGACGGGACGGCGGATAATATGACTATAGTATCAAACAGCGGAAATGAATGCGCTGTAAGATATAGCGGACTTTCAGGTTATTATGTTGCCAATGTAACGGAAGGACTGGCAGTTACCCCTAAAGTAATCGATAACGATACTATATCATTTGCCACGGACGCGGGAAGTACATACGTTATTTCAAATAAGCCGATCAAACTTACGCCGAAAGATAACGGAAACGCAAATAACAATGTAAATAATACTGTTGTCAGTTCCGGAAATGATAAAGATAATGCAAAAAGCGATACAGCAGCTATCAAAGCGCCAAAGATTAAAAGCGTAAAGAACCTGAAAGGAAAGAAGATAGCCGTAACTCTTAAAAAGAAAGTAAAAGGCGCATCAGGTTATGATATAAGATATTCTGTAAAAAAGAATATGAAAGCCGCTAAAAAAGTTACGATCAATAAGGCGAAGACCCTTAAGAAAACCATAAAAGGCCTTAAACGCGGCAAAAAATATTACGTTCAGGCGCGCAGTTTTAAAAAGACCGGTAAAACAAAAGTATACAGTAACTGGAGCGGTAAAAAGAGTATAATTATAAAAAAATAGCGGTGATATATTAAAAGCAGGGCTGCCTAGTAAACCCTTACAAGGCAGCCTGTTTTTGAGCCTGCAATCCCTTTGACATATATCCGGACATAACCTTTTTTCCTGGCTTTTATAACTCCGTTTGACGATACGGATGCGATCCTTTTGTTTGATGAAGAATATTTTATATATGAAGAATATTTTTTCTTTACGGAAATAAGTTTTGATAATCTGTATTTTTTTCCGCGTTTTATCCTGAGGCTTGTTTTTCGTATGCTAAGCGAAGAGATGTATTTCATATATGATGCCAGTTCTTTTTTGCCTGCGGATGTAAAAAGATCCTTGTAACTGAACAGGATGTAACCGTTACAATCATAGAAATCGCTTAATTTTACTTGTTTTGCAATGTTATCGGTATTTCTCCATCCGCGGTCGACGCTGCTTTTTATACCTGCTTTGTACAATGCAAGACCGGGATATACGGGGATGTTTCCAAGTCCCAGATCAGACCATTCGTCAAGCCTGTCTGAATAGAGTGTTTTGCTTTTCTTTCCCGAAACATAGTTATCGGACCAGTAAATCTGCGGGGCAATGTAATCTATATAGCCGTCTTCGGTAAGCCAGGTATTAAGATCGCAGCCTATGCTTTTTGCATATTCGATATTGCCTGACGGACTGATCCCGAATAATATATCAGGATCATAGCTTTTGATCGTATTGTATACGCTTTGCACCATGCGGTTGACATATATCATACGTTCATTTTCGGGCACTTCATAGAACTGGTTTCCGGCTTTGGCGGAAGGATAAAAATAATCGTCAAAATGTATTCCGTCCACATCATAATTTTCTATAATTTCCCTGACTCCCGATACTATGTGTTCGATCGTAGATGTTTTTGAAGGGTCATATATTTTTTCCATGGTTATCCTGTATGGATTGATCCAGGCATGAAATGATATATTGTATCTGTGAGCGGTATCTATAAGTATTTTAAGGGCATCGTATTTTAATGGCTTATCCGAAAGACTTGTGCACCATTTGAATGAACTGTTCGGATAAATTGCGTCATCGAACGGTCTTACGTGGAAATATATAGTATTAAACCCGTACTTTTTCAGGTTTTTGAATATTGTTTCAGAGTTTTTGGTAAAATTAGCCTCATCTTGGTTGTAAAGCCCGGCATCTTTAAAATCAACGTAGGATAGCCATACGCCTCTCATAGCGGAAGCAGAAGCTTTACCGTGATTTGTAAAAGATAATAATGCTATAAGAAACAGCGTAAGAAAGTAAATATATTTTTTCATAGTATGCGATCATCACCTTTTGTAATTATATCCGAGTAAAATATACATGGTGATTGTGGCATAAATTAGACTAAATATATTTTTGTTAAAAATGCTAAACAGATAAAAGAAGATTTTATAGTATATTTATGATATAATATTTTATTATACAGGAAAACAGAAAAAATCTGAAAGATTTTTTTGCAATGTATTTGGTATTATAAAATCATATATGCCTATATGCCGGAATTGGATTATGTACAAATTTTATCTGTATGGAATGGAGTTAATAAACATGGCAGCATACCGAAGAGTAATATCAGTTTTTCTTATTGTGGCAGTTTTGTTGTCGGTTATAGTGTTTCCCGATAATACTACCGGTGCAAAAAACAGGGCATATGGTCTTAGGAATCCTGAAATAGAGTACAATATGAAAAGCTGCATATATTTTGGAAACTACTGGCAGGAAGATACTAATGGAGATGGCATAGCGGATAGAAATGACGAAAAGACTCCGATAAAATGGATAGTATTATCTGCAGATGGCAATGATGCTTTTCTTATGGCGGATAAGTGCCTGGATTACAGACAGTATGCCGATAACAGCGATGTGTCATGGCAGGACAGCAGTATGCGTGAGTGGCTTAATAATGAATTTTATAATGATGCGTTTAACGCCAAGGAACAGGCTGCAGTTAAGCTTACGAAGGTAACGCATAATAACATATATACTTCGGATAAGGTGTATTTTTTATCGGCAGAAGATATAAGAAATAAAGAATATGGTTTTAGCAGGCTTATGCTTCAGGCGAAGGCGACAGATTATGCCGATAAGGATATGAATGTGCAGCATTCGTTTGTATGCGATGAGGGATATAGAAGATGGCAGCTTTGCAGATATGAAGAAGCAGACTATATTGATTATGTGAATGAAACCGGAAGTATGGATATAGCAAATATCATATATGCAGATGATTGTTTTTATGTACGTCCGGTACTGCATATAGATATGTCTTATGCTTCAGATGAGGATTTTGCCATATTTGCTGATGCAGGCAGTGTAAAAGCAGGAATCGGGGATATTGAATATGATTGCATATATTTTGGAAATTATTGGCAAAGAGATACCAATAAGGATGGCAATGCGGATAAAAATGATGAAAAGACTCCGGTAAAATGGAGAGTGCTTTCTGTAAATGGGGATGATGCTTTCATTATGGCAGACCGGTGTTTAGACTACAGAAAGTATAATGATCTGTATAATGACGTTACATGGGAAACATGCGATATACGAAAATGGCTGAATCAGGAATTCTATAACATATTATGCAGTGAAAATGAAAAAAAGGCTGTAAAGGATACATATATAAATAATTCAGAGAATCTGAATCCGGAACTGAAAAAGGGGAACGATACCGCGGATAAAATATATCTGCTGTCATTTAATGATATTATTAATGGTGATTATGGATTTCCTGAACGCTCGTATGTGGGTACAATTTTAAGACATGCGGAGAATACAGATTATGCATATGAGAGCAAGTCATTGTGTGAAGGTGATCATTTTTATAAAGTTCCGTGGCTGTTAAGAGATCAAGCGGATAATATGGATATATATATAAATGATGACGGAATCATATGCAGGGGGTACAATACCGGAGAGATAGGGTACTGCATAAGGCCAGTTATGCATATCGATCTGTCTTTGGATGTGTGGAGCAGCGCAGGAAGCGTGCTGGTATCAGACAGTGACGGTACCGAGAAGGTTGTAAGCCTGCCGGAAGCATCAAGGTCACCCGAGCCTACGCCTACGAAACTTCCCACAGCCACACCCGCGCCTACAGATACGCCGAAACCTACGCACAATCCGGCAACACAGCCGCCGGATGAACAGATAAAGCCATGGCCTGAAAAAGCTTATCATTATGATTTTGATCTGTCTCAGGCATATATTAACGGCGGCAGCTCAAGATATGTAGAGAATTCAGACGGAAGTATTACGGTTATATTCAAAGGGAAATATCCGACCATAAGTTTTCTTGTTGAAAAGACAGCTTTTACAGATGATTATTACAGATGGATCGAAATAATATATTCAGATAGCGACGGATATCGGGGCGTAAGCGTATATGATAAGTTTATTGATTATGATGAGCCATGGAATTCCGGCGTGAATACCAAGTATGACCTGGGTTATGATTTCCTGCCGGAATATGCCGGGGACAGCGCTGCAATAATAGACGTAAGCGCTCTTGAGGAATGGGATGATTATGTAACGCAGATAGATATATATGCGCCTACATATGGCGATGGGATATCTGACGGCGGAAGGATTACAATAAAATCGATAAGATTGTATTCAGAATCAACAGCGCCGCTGTCTGCGGTTACGTCCGGACCTGCAGATACACCGAAAGCCGCGGATGATTTAGAACCTGATGATACCGGGAATGTTAATACCGCCATGCCGCCTGTGCCGGAACCAATAAAGACGGCTGTTTTATATAAGCGGCAGAAATTATCAAAGCCTGTATTTACGGTCAGGAAAAAGCATCAGGGAAATATAAAATATATAGAGATAAAGCTGAAAAAATATGAGGGCGAATATATACAGGTATATGTAAAAGCCGGAAAGAAAAAATATAAAAAGGTGTCGTTTGACAATATAAAAATTAAAAAATATAAGGGAATATTTAAAGTTCAGTATATTAAAAAAAATCAGAAACTTTTAATAAAAATACGTACATACAGAATGAAGAAGAAAAAGAAGATATACAGCCGTTATTCCACAGTTAAAAAAATTACAACCTAGTACAGAAAAAGAGGTGTCTGCGCAGATGCAAAGGAAAGTTAAGAGGATAACATCGTTTATAATGATCGCTATATTGAGCATACAGGCAGTTTTTGCTTATCCGGTAAAGGGTGCTGCAAAAGAAGAAAACAGCATAGATATAGGCAATCCTAAAGTTACGTCAAACATGATGGACTGCATATATTTCGGAAACTACTGGCAGGAAGATACTAACGGAGACGGTATAGCTGATAAAAATGATGATAAAACACCTGTAAGATGGCGAATACTTGAAAGAGAAGGAGACAAAGTACTTCTTCTTGCGGAAAATGTTCTTGATTACCGTCCTTATGCCGAAGATGAGGAAAATGCAGTATGGAAAAGCAGCAGCATAAGAAACTGGCTTAATACTGATTTTTATGACGACATCTTTAGTGAGGAAGAAAAAAAGGCAATTGAGGAAACGAAATTAAAGAATTACAGTAAAGAAGGTTATAATACAAAAGATGAGTATGACACGCTTGATAAGATATATCTGTTGTCATATGATGAAGCAGGAAATACAGACTATGGATTTGCAGACAGTTCTGTCAGAACAAGTCGCACAAGGCAGTCGGCTGCTACGGATTATGCCAAAAAAAAGGGTATAGATACAAGTAAAGAGGGATGGACGAGCTGGTGGCTCAGGACGCCCGGAAATAAAGGATTTGCGCTTACATACGGATATAAGGATTACCAGAATTTTTCACATGTAACGTATGAATGCGGCGTACGTCCGGCGCTGCGCATGGATCTTTCAATATATACATGTGAGAATGCGGGAAAGACAGAGATTGGCATGAAGAGCGAATGGGATACTGTATATTTTGGAAACTACTGGCAGGAGGATACTAACAAGGACGGAACTGCTGATAAAAATGATGAAAAAACGCCGATAAAATGGAGAGTGCTTTCTGTAAACGGCAGTGATGCATTCCTTATGGCTGATAGAATACTTGATTATAGGGACAGTATATATGATGAGTATCCTGAAGCCTGGGAAACAGGAAACGTAAGAAAATGGCTTAACTCGGAATTTTACAATAATGCATTTAGTGAGAAGGAAAAAGGAGCCATAAAAGAAACCGGTGATACAGCGGACAAAATATCCCTGCCGTCAGTTGATGAATTAACTGAAAGAAAGTACGGATTTCCCGAGCATGGCGTATCCGCATATGCAAGATGTGCTAAAAATACCGACTATGCCGCAGGCATATCTGTAATGTATTTTCCTTATACATGGATGCTGCGGACATATAACGGGTTCATATGTGATGACGGCAGTATAATGGCTGATGTTATAACAGAAAGCCAATATGCGGTCCGCCCTGTGCTGCATGTGGACACATCTCTTTATAGAATAAGCAGTGCGGGGGTTATACAGGCATCTGATTATATGGAAAAAGAGACTTTAAATACGCCTGCGCCTGCCGAAGAAGCCACAGCCGGTCCAAACAAATGGGGACTGTCTGATCCGGAAGTAGACTTAAAGACAATGGATTGTATATATTTCGGAGAATACTGGCAGGAGGATACCAATTGCGATGGCAGGGCTAATAAGAGAGATGAAAAGACGCCTATAAAATGGCGGATCATAAATATCTCAGACAATGAGGCATTTGTCATATCAGACAGATGTCTTGATACAATGGTATATAATGACAGGGATTCTAATGTAACATGGGAAAACTGTTCTTTGAGAAAATGGCTTAATGAGGATTTTTATAATGACGCATTCAATATAAAGGAACGCAGCGCACTAAAAAAAGCGCATTCGGATGTTTTAGGAGATAATGTACATCTGGCTTCAGTAGATGATTTTGAAAAATACGGTTCTGTGTTTGGATTAAGAAATGATGCCAGATATGGGGTGAGTAATGTATATTCATCGTCTATTTTCAATGCGGAATGTACGGAATATGCTGAAGGATCATATGGCTGGTGGGTAAGGCTCTCTGAAAATGATGATTTAGTATGTAGTGCATCAAAAAATGGTTGGATATCAACCGATATAAATATGACTTATAAGCAGGGTGTGCGTCCGGTCCTTCATATAGACCTTTCAAAGAATGCGCACAAAGAAGCCGGGACAGCTTTGCTTGGTATAGAAAACAGTAAATGGGACTGTATATATTTTGGCAATTATGTTCAGGGGGAAGACGACAGAAAAACGCCGATAAAATGGAGAATATTATCTGTGAACGGCAATGATGCGTTTATCATGTCAGATAATATCCTTTATGAAAGAAAATATGATGATGACGGCAATGATAACACTTGGGAAAATAGCAGTCTAAGGGAATGGTTAAATAATGAATTCTATAATGACGCATTTAATGAGGCTGAGAAGGAAGCTATAACAGAAACAAAAATATATACTAAACACAGTATTTATTTGAAAGAAACCATAGAAGAAACAACGGATAAAATATATCTGCTGTCATCTGACGAAGCTGTTAATAAAGCTTATGGTTTCTCGCCAGATGCAGATGAGGATTCAAGTACAAGAAGCGCAGATATGTATACAAAATATGGATACAGGAACAGATATTGGAATCTCCGCGACAGTAATAGCGATTATTTGGGCAATCAAAATTTTCAAGTAGGAGATTACGGACAGATTGTGCACGGTATGATGACGGAAGAAGCTGGAGTGCGTCCGGTCTGCCATATAGATCTTTCAAAAGCAGTGTGGAAGCCGGCAGAGAGCGTAATGGCATCAGATTATGATATTTCGGACAGTATGTTTGATAAACCGGAAATCACTTATACATATGCCGATACGGTATATTTTGGAAACTATTATGATTATAGCTACGAGGCTGAAAAACAGCCTATAAGGTGGAGAGTACTGAAGCGTGCTGGCAACGACCTGTTCCTTATGATGGAACAGACAGCCGGCAAAAAATTATATCATGATAAGGATGAAAATGTTACATGGGAGACCTGCACGTTAAGGCAGTGGCTTAATAATGATTTTTATAATGAAACTTTTACCGAAGCTGAAAAACAGGCGATAAAATATACTACCGTCATAAATGAAGATAATCCTATATACGGAACGGACGGCGGAAATGATACAATAGATAAAGTATATATTCCATCCGTACAGGAGCTTATGAATGAAGATTACGGATTCAGTCCTAACGTGTATCCTGATCAGAGGCGATGTATGGGGAGCAACTATACACAATATATTACGCGGACTCCCGGAAGGACACAGGATGAAATTGTGGCTGTAACGAGTGGTATATTAAATTCATCATTTGACGGAGTAAGTGACTTTGAGCATGAAGTATTTCCGGTAATACATGTAGATACATCTATTGTTATGCCTGAGAATGCGGGCAGGATAAAAACAGGGACTGATACGAGCGTATGGGAGAGTATATATTTTGGCAGTTACTGGCAGACGGATACCAATAGTGACGGCAGGGCAGATGAAAATGATAAAAAAACGCCGATTAAATGGCGAGTGCTGTCGGTGGACGGCAATGATGTTTATCTGCTTTCTGATATAGGGCTTGATTATAGAGAATTTAAAAAAATGGATGACTGGAACAATAGTGATCTGAGGGAATGGCTTAATAACGATTTTTATAATGAAGCATTTAACAGCACTGAAAAAGCTGCTATAATTACAAGCAATATGAATGATGCGTATGACCGTGTGAATCTTGTGCCGTATTATGATCTGA
This sequence comes from uncultured Lachnospiraceae bacterium, assembly GCA_947593975.1. Classification (GTDB taxonomy): domain Bacteria; phylum Bacillota; class Clostridia; order Lachnospirales; family Lachnospiraceae; genus V9D3004. Next base: position 26,567 of record CANQDW010000010.1, on the reverse strand, counting down.
TAAATCCGGCTTATGGATTTTCACCAAAAGGTTTTTGCGCATCGGCAACAAGGACCTGTAAGGGAAGCGATTATGAAAAGGCAAAGGGAGTATATATTCACAGCGAAGTCCCATACAAGGGAAATAGTCAGTACTGGGCATATGAAAACATGTCAGTCAACGAGACTAGGAGGGTAACGATTGACGGAAACATTTATGATTCTTTATACTATAGCAAAAACGGACTGATACGTCCGGCAATTCATATTGACCTTCGTTCTAAAGAATGGAAATATGCAGAAAAGATAAGCATATCGGAAAATGACAGTATAAAAGACCTGCCGGTTCCTACTATGGCTCCGGAGTATGCGCAGCCGAGTAATCAAAAGCCGTGGAGCAGTGATGCATATTCATATACTGTGTCGGATGCTTTTACATACGATATGGGGTATTCCGATGTTGGCGAAACTATATCATGTAACGTTTCTTCCGAGGCATTTGTGGATGATTATTACAGATGGCTTGAAATATCTTATGATTATAGCGAAGGAATAGGCGGTGTCATACTATATGATGCGTATGGCGCAAAATATGACCTTGGACCGGATGTCTTAAAGGAGTATGATTATGGCGCATACAAGATTATAGATCTGAAATCTATCAGAGAGTGGGAAGGGTATCTTAGCAGAATAGAATTTTATGTAACTAAAAAGAGTCTGACGGGATGGATGGATGCAAGAAACGGGCTTTCAATCAAGTCGATAAAGCTGTATTCGGATAAAGATTATCCGCCTCCAATCGTTACCAATGCTCCGGTTACGGCAGGGCCTTATAAAACAGCAGAACCTTATAAGACATCAGAACCTGATAAGACACAGGTCCCGAAAAATACGGCAGCGCCTGAAGAAATCAAGCCGCAGGAAACAGCAGCCCTAAAGCCTATGGATATGCCTCCTAAAAATATTTCAGAAAGTACGCCGGAATCAGGCGTCAAACCTCCGGCAACGAAAACCTATGCCGAAGCGACGTCTGTTAATAAAAACAGATTGTCAGTAAAGCCGTCATTTACTGTAAAGAAAAAGAAGAGCGCAGGAATCAGGTATATAGAGATAAAACTTAAAAAATATGCAGGAGACTATATACAGGTATATATAAAAAGAGGCAAGAGACCTTATAAAAAAGCATCATTTAACAATATAAAGATAAAAAAATACAAAGGCGTTTTTAAAATTCAGTACAGCAGACTAAAGCAAAGTCTGCAGATTAAAGTACGCACATATAAAATTAAGGATAAAAAGAAGATATACAGCAAATATTCTAAAGCTAAAAAGATTACTACATAAGGAGATCAGCATAAGATGAAGGTTAATGGTATTAATCTATGTATAGGCTGTATGCATATATTGGATGATTCTGAAGAATGTCCATACTGCCATATGCGTATTAAAGAGTATAAGCCAAATCCCAGATATCTGCTTGCGGGGACTGTACTGACAGACAGGTACGTACTTGGCAGGGTGCTTGGCGCAGGCAGCTTTGGGATAACTTATCTGGCATGGGATAAGATACTTGAGGTACCTGTAGCGGTAAAGGAATATTATCCTGCAGATATTGCAAACAGAGATGTAATACGCGGAGCCGATCTTAATGTATATGCAGATGAAAATAAAACTGAATATGATAAGAAGCTTAAAAAATTTATAGAAGAGGCAAGATGTCTTGCCAGGTTTAGCAGCCTTGACGGAATAGTGTCCGTCCAGGATTTTTTCTATGCCAATAATACCGCGTATATTATTATGAAATATATAGAAGGCGACAGCATAAAAAAGTATGTAAAAGAAAAAGGTAAAATGGGCGGTCAGGAAGTGTTAAACCTTATGAAACCTATTCTGGGTTCCTTGTGTAAAATACACAGCACAGGACTTCTGCACAGAGATATAAGTCCCGATAATATTTTGTTTCAGGAAGAAGAGAAGCTGGTACTTATTGATTTTGGTTCGGCAAGAGTACAGGATGTGGTAGAGCAAAGAAGTATGACCGTATTGTTTAAAAGGGGATTTTCGCCGGAGGAACAGTACCGTCCGAGAGGAAAACAGGGCGCATGGTCTGATGTATATGCAATATGTGCAACAATGTATTTCATGCTTACGGGAAAAGCGCCGCTTGACGCCATAGAACGTATGGCAGGTGAGATTATAAAACCGCTTACGGATATGCCGGAAGTAAATATTCCCATAAGAGCGAAGGAAGCCATAATGAAAGGAATGTCAGTCAGGGCAGAAGACAGGTATCAGGACGTAAGAGAGCTTATGGCGGATATATATGAAGAGGAAAAAATACCGGTTAAACAGCATATTACAAACAAAAGAAAGATAATTGCGGCAGCAGTATGCGCAATATGTGTTATCGCAATTGCGGCTATAGTACATGCAGCATTTAAAAAAAGTGACGACAGTAATGCTTTGGAAAGCGCTCCTTTGGTAAGCCGCATACCCGCAGTATCAGCCGCGCCAAGAGAAACGCAATCGCCCCCGGGGCAGCAGCTGCAGCACAGGAAACGCCGGCACCTGAAAATACAGATGTTCCTGAAAAGACGCCGCCGTCGGCGGCTGCTTCGCCGCCAAAAGTAAAGAAAAAGCCAAAGGCAGCAAATACGCCGAAACCAACAAAAACGCCAAACCCGGCAGCGACTAAAATAACGGCAGCGCCGAAAAATAATAAGCCTAAGAGGTCTGACGGCTTTATAGGAATAATTGACTAAGGAAAGGCAGTATTATATATGATATTTGCAGAATATATACAGGAAAAAATTAAGGAACGCAGCTTCATAAGGTTTGATACTTTTATAGCGGAAAAAATGGGATATATGCTTACTAAGGATGAAAAAACTGATGAAAACCGTAAGCTGGCGCTTAAGGAATTCAGAAAACGCACAGACAAAAAAAATATTGCGACAATGCCTACGATAAGACGGTGGTTTGGAATAAACGGTTACACAAAGCCATCACGAGAAGCCGTATATGAAATGTGTTTTGCAATGGGACTTAATAAAGAAGAAGCTGAAGAATATCTTACAAAAGGTCTGGGACAGCCGGCTTTTCAGGTTAATGATTACCGGGAGATGATCTTTTTGTATGGGTTGGAAAACGGGTTGGATTATGATACATGCATCCTTATGATGCAAAAATTTGAGACAAGACTTGATATAGGGTTTTCAACAATAAAAACTCACAGCACAAGAGAACTTATAAACCAGTATGAGATCAGGAAAAATACCGACGCCGACAGTTTTCTTATGTGGATGTGTGATAATGCGGAGTGGTTTAAGGGTTACAGCCAGACGGCGCTTGATTATCTGCTGGTATATAAGCACAGGGTAATAGAAGGGATACGCCGCGATGAAAAAAAGCAGATGAATATGCTGCTAAGTGAAACAGGTTATTACAGATGGGTTGCCCTGCGTAAAGACATAACCGATCCCAATTCAAGAAAGAGCATAGAAAAATTCATTATGAGCCATCGCAATTCATCTTCATATAATGTATCTGAAAGCCTTGGTAATGCGATATTGGAGCTTGCAAAGGATGTATATTCGGATAAGATAACCAATTCGCGTCTTGTATCAGAAGTATTCACCGCATTCGGTGCAAAAAATGATATTGGCAAGAAGGTACATCTGGATTTTATAAAGCCGGTCACGGAGAAATATCTGTCATATCTGTACCGCATTCCTTCAAATTGGGAATTGTCCTTAAGAATTTCCTGGGGGATTGGCGCTCTTAACGAGATGTCTGATGATGAAGATTCGCCGAAATGGGTCGCAGAACTCCTTAAGGAAATATATCTAAAACCTATTAAGGTAAATACGGTAAGTGACGCAAAGATTATTTTAAGGCAGTGCGATATAGACAATAAACGCAGGTGCCTTATGATCCAGAGAGAGGATCTGCTTCCTCTTATACATACCGTGGCGCAGCAGAGATATATGGCTGAACACGAAAATGATTATCGCGCAGACGCTGCAAGGCAGATGTTTTGCAATATGGCGAATTCGACTCTTAATGCATGTAATATGCCTATGCTGAATGAAGAATATGAAATAGACTATGTGCTTATGGCATGTTATACGGAAGAAGAGATGTACAGCTACAGCGATTTGCTGGGCGTGTGGGATGAAGGGTAAAATAAAATGTTATAAATATTGTATAGATAAACAGACGTCTTATGAGAATGGGCGTCTGTTTAGTTTTTATATTAAATTTTTATAAAAATGTGCGGGGCACTAAGAAATTGGGCAATAACGGATAAAAGAGAAAAAATATGAAAGATTTTTATAGAGTAGGTTTTGTAAAATATTACTTTGATAGAACAGCTACTAACAGATTGCGGAAAGAGATAATGAATGTGAGGATATAAGGATATGGACAAATCAGGAAAGACTCAATTAAAAAATATTATCTGGTTAGCAATAGGTTATGTTGTTGTTATTTTTGCAATAGCTATGTGGTGAAGTTGTTTAGTATATTTAGATAAATGAAGAACTTGCATATACCGAACCATATGAGCTATAAAAGCCTAAAATATAAAAAAGGAGCGATTAATATGAAGTCAATAATTAAGCAGGTTATGGCAGCAATATTAAGTATAGCATTAATTGTGACATTAATACCGTTAAATCCTGCAACGGCAGCTAAGAAGTTAAAATTGAGCAATAAGAATATTGCTATAGAGGTTGGCGGCGCCGCAACCATAAGGATAAAAAATGCTGTCAAGAAAACTAAAGTTACATGGAAGGCAAGCAATAAGTCAGTGATAAGATTGGCAAAGAAGAAATCAAAGGGTAAAAAGGCGTCGGTTAAAGTCTTTGGGTTAAGCAAGGGAACCGCAAAGGTGACTGCCATATACAAGCAGGGAGGGAAAAAGAAAAAACTGAACTGTAATGTGACGGTAACAGAAAACATAAATACCCAGACACCGGTTCCGGATAATATAGGTAATATACCGGCAGATAATAAAACGGATACGGCTGCACCTACACAATATACAGGACCGAGTGAGACAGAACCTGTAAATGAACAGCCTACAGATGAGCCGGCAACAGAAGCGCCAGCGACAGAAGTACCGGTAACAGAAACGCCAGCAACAGAGGCACCGGTAACAGAACCACCGGCAACAGAAGCACCTGTAATTGATACTCTTATAATATCAAGCCAGTCTGATGTAGAAGAAGTACTGGCTAAAGCATCATCAAATTCTAAAATAACAAAAATAAAGATAGCTACGGATAAAGCTGAAGTGATTGAACTGCCGGAGGGCGACTATTCATCATTAGAGCTCTTAATTGAGGCGCCTTTGGCAGACATCAGTAATCATGCTATATTTAAGAATATTATAATTAATGAAATAGCAGATGATACATATAGGGAATATGCAAATGGCAACAATATAGATGTTAATTCTGCTGGCGGACGTATTATTGTTATGGAAAGCGCTCTTTCTAAAATAAATATTCTTAAGGATAATTCAAAGGTTAAAGTTGTAGTGGATGGGCAGGTATCCGCTATAAATGTGGACGCAAAAGATAGTGAAGTAGATATAAGCGGAGACGTACAGGAAACGATTGGCGTAAATGTAAGCCAAAAGTCAGAGATAAGAGCGTCACATATTCTTGATATTAAAACCCAGGTAAAGATAGATTTTGTCGTTTATCCTGGTGCGGAGAATTCCAAAGTCAGTGTAAAGAACGAAATTACAATTCCAAATGTATATGGAGTAGGTTCGGTTCAAGTAGATGTTGAGGTTACAAATGATGTAATTACGGTTGTGGCAGAATATCATGAAAATATTAACGAACAGCTGCAGGAAGTATTACTGGAGGGACAGATTGTTGATGAATACGGATATGCCATTACAGGGGCAGAGGTATATGTGGCACCTTATAATGGTGCATTTAGCGAATCAACAATAATGGGAAACAATAATCTTAGAAAAACATTTACGGATGAAAGCGGAATATACAGAATCAATGCCCTGCATACCGGAAATTATATAATGATGGTAAAGCAGCCTAGTATGGAAACAGTAATGCAGTACCTAATCATAACAGGTTATTATGGCAGTGCATTTCATAATGAAACTATTCGTATGTTTACTAAAAAAACTGAGAATAGGTCCGGTATGATAAAGGGAGCGCTATATGATTCTGAAACCAGACAGCCTATAGAAGGAATAACTGCAAAACTGAGAAGCGGAAGGGGAAATACCACGGGAGAAGTCCTAGGAAAGACTTTAACCGATTTTCAGGGTGAATATGTATTTTCAGATGTGAAGCCAGGATACTATACTGTCGAATTTGTTGACATGCGTGAGGGACAGACTAACGGTAAATATATTACAACGTCAATTAATGTAACAGTGACTGCGGGCTTGGAGAATACTGCAAACACGGCGCTTACAAGGGAGGCGGCTTTTTCGCAGATTCGTTTTGTATTAACATGGGGAGATAAAGCATCCGGAGCTTCTGCGGATCTTGATTCGCACCTTAGGGGACCAAAGGTTAAAGGGACAAGAAGATTCCATACTTATTACGGAAATACGCAATATTATGAAAACGGAATCATATATGCAGAACTTGACGGTAATGTTATAACTTATGAAGGACCTGAAACAACTACTATATATGAGCCTGTTTCAGGAGTATATGAATTCTATGTTCATAATTATTCAGATTGTAAAAACTACGGATCAGAATTGCTGGCAAAATCCAACGCAAAGGTAGATGTATATAAAGGTGATAAACTAATCCTTACATATTATGTGCCGGATGATGATGGTACAGTATGGCATGTGTGCTCATATGACGGCAATACCGGAGAGTTTACGGAAAAGGCTGAAATGACTTATGAAGAATCATCTGAGGCTGTAGGGGAAAATCAGATAGAATCAGCAATAGTTTTAATGAACAGGTATCTGCAGTCGTTAAGAAATATTATTGAGGGCATGCATGACGGTGAAGGAAAAGAATCGTTACAGCAGAAATATGAGGATTATTATAATTATGCAAATTCAGATGATATAGATTATAACATTGATGAGATTAAGAAAAGAATTAGTGATATATCCGCAATTATACTTGATGCGCAGGTTGTAATGGACAATATGTCAATTGAGGATATAGTTTTTGAAGATGGCAGTAACTGCCAGGCTGATATAAATAACGAATATTTATATGTAACTATCTATGCTGAAGATATGTTTAATGCATTGATAAAAGACATACAGATGCATTACGGAAACTCCTACGAACTTATAAAGGATGAAGAAGATAAAGTTAGGAAAATAATGATAATTTCTGACGAAGGGTATGTTAAGAGCTATGAGGTTTCATATAAAGACATATCTGTATGGAATATAAAAAAGGAATATGATTATTATATTTCAGATTATGGTTATGTTACGATAACAGGATATAAGGGAGATGCTGCAAATGCCATAATTCCGGATTATATTGAGGGATATCCTGTAATAGAAATAGGTCCGTCTGCTTTCTCGGGAAGTTCGATAGTTAATATAGAACTGCCTGAAAGAATAGATACGATAGGATACGGCGCTTTTTCAGAATGTTATAACCTGAAAGGCGTATACTACGCAGGAAGCAAAGAAAAATGGCAGAATACATACATATATGGAGACAATTATTTATTTGAATATGCAAATATATATTATTATGCAAGAATACCTGAGCTGATCCATACTGATAAGAAATATGAATTCGAAAAGGTAAAAGACGGGTATGCCATAGACATGTCATCATATAAGAATACGGCGGGAAGCGGCGATTACGTAAATTCAAATGGACGCGTTGAAATCAATGATATATATGATAGCGCAAGAAGTCAGGGAACATGGGAACTTCCGTCATATGTTTCTAGAATTAAAGAAGGCAACCTTGTGACATTCAGGATTCAGGGATACAACTATGATGACAGTGAATTCCGTTTTTGGATAGGCGATGAGTATTTTGCCGGATGTACGCCAATACATCTTGTTAATAATGTTGAGGAAGGGCTTGAAGCAGAAGGATATCCTAAAGCAATAACAGATGAGGAAGGCAATGTATTAACCAAGAACCAAATAGCTATAAATGCAGATCCGGAAACAAAAGCATTTGATGTTACTATTACATTAAAAGCGGGAACAAGCATAAATGATTCAAAAGGCGTATTTTCTAATCTTACGATTAAGCACGTCATGGATGAAAACGAAACCGGACACATAAGTGGCCTTGTAATTGAAAATATATATTACATGGGAGCAGTCGTAGATGAGGAAGAAGAAGCACAGCTTGATCTGTCCGGAACAGAAGAATTATATTCTGAAGGTTTTGTTTCATATGATTCGGCAGAGGATACCGTAACGGGAACATATGTGAGAGGTCTTGCAATTCCGTTGAATTATAATGTTAAGCTGGGAGAATCTGTTGATGTGACGGTATATGGTGAATGTGAAAACAGTATGAGAATGTGGCTTGCTGATGCAGGACAGCACTACAGGTGGTCTGATATTCAGAATCCTGCTGAATTTGAAAAAACATATACGCTGACTGCTGATGCAGGGATAGAGAACGAATCATTAAACAGCAGATATACATGTGCCAGCTATATCATTATAAAAGGAGAGTCATATGATTCTGTATTTGACAGTATTAAGATAAGTAAAGTTATGGTTAAAAAGCATAAAGGCAATATATTAGAAGAGGATGATGTTATTACTCTTGATCTGTCAAAAGCATCAGTTCCTTCTTGGCTGAAAAATCCGCCGACTGTTAATTATTTGAACGATGGTTCTGTAGAGATTAACTGGAATGAAAATGCAGAAGATTATGCAAGTGTAACGTTTGATTTTGATCCAATGGATATTTCTGATTATTCTTATATTATAGTTGACGCTGAAGGTGATAATTATTCCGTATGCCTTCAGGATGCTACAAGGAAAGAACCTGATTGGGGCAATCCTTTAAACTGTTTGCAGTGTTGGGGTCAGTCATATCCCGCAAAGATTGCCTTATCAATATCTAATTTTGATGAATTATTAGACGAAGACGGTAATCCAGCTGATTATAAAAATATTGGAAAGATTTGTTTTGGTAAGGGTACGGAAAAGGTTTCCGGCAGACTGGTTATTAAATCAGTTAAGATATATAAGACTAAAAAGATGAGTGAAGAGCCAACAGCAACACCGACGCCGGAGCCAACGGCAACACCGACGCCGGAACCAACAGCAACGCCGACGCCGGAGCCAACAGCAACACCGACGCCGGAGCCAACAGCAACACCGACGCTGGAGCCAACAGCAACACCGACGCCGGAGCCAACAGCAACACCGACACCTGAACCAACGGCAACACCGACGCCGGAGCCAACGGCAACGCCAACACCGGAGCCAACAGCAACGCCAATACCGGAGCCAACAGCAACACCAGCACCGGCGGTTACGGCAACACCAAGGCCAATACCGGAACCTCCTATTAATATCGACTTGTCAAATGTGCATGTACCGACATGGCATAAAAATCCTTCAACTTTTAAATATCTTGAGGATGGCTCTATAGAGATTAACTGGGCAGAAACAGCAGAAGATTATGCAGGAGTAATATTTGATTTTGACCCGATAGACATTTCGGAATATTCTTATATTGTAATTGATGCTGAGGGTGATGACGTTACATGTGTTATACAGGATGCTACCAGAAAAGAACCTGAATGGGGTAATCCGTTGGATTGCATACAGTGTTGGAATCAGTCCTACCCAGCAAAGATTGCTATAACGGAAGCAGCTCTTGCCGGACGAGTAGATGTAGATGGTAATCCGCCGGATTATAAGAATGTCGGTAAGATTAGCTTTGCAAAAGGTACTGATCATACTGCTAAGAGACTTATTATTAAATCAATAAAAGTATATAAGAATGAAGCAGATATCCCTGTATTAAACCATTAAACCTATTGTATTGCACGGGTAAGATAAAATAGGTGCAGTTTTTAAATTAATGAATGGAGAATATTATATGAACAGTAATCCATGGAAAAGAAAAGTAAAAACAGGAATCCTGATAGTATTTGTTATGCTTATCGGAATATTTGCAGCGGGAAGTATTAAGTTCTATATGCTTCCGAAACTGGAAGAAGGCAGCAAAAGCAATGAGTCGGCATACATACAGGAAGAGGAGCTTGATAAGATACAGGCAGAAAAGCTTGCAGAGCTTTCAGAAAATGAAGGGCTGTATGCCGAAGATTCGATAGTGCTTGCAGATACTGATAAAGAGCAGGCAGAAGCGGCAGCAGAAGCGCTCGGTGCCAAGCTGCGTTATAAGAATGGGTATGCGGTACTCTATCTTCCTGAAAACCTTACGATAGAACAAATCTATGAAGATGATGATTACTGTTCATATCTGTCAGGAATGTCTCCGGATTATTATGTAAAAACAAGCGCGCTTGATGCGAGGAATAAAGAACTTGTAAGCAAACGTCCGAGTTATAATGTAAATGATACGGAATACAAAAACCAGAGTTATCTGGATTACATAAACATGCAGGATGCATGGGGTACGAGCAGGGGAAATTCAGTTACCGTTGCTGTCATTGATACCGGTATTGATACGGATAACCCTGAATTCTCAGGCAGGATAAGCGACAGATCATACAATGCTTCGGACGATAAAGTCGTAAGTGATTATGGTATGTCGGTCATAGAGGATGAGCAGGGACACGGCACTGCCGTTGCAGGAGTGATGGCAGCTATGATGAACAATGACGAGGGAATCACCGGCGTGGCACCTGAAGCGGAGATACTTGTGATCAAATGCGAATGTGACGAAAGCGGAACATTTACGAGAGGCTCTGATCTTGTGTTCGGGCTTGCGTATGCGATCGAACAGGATGCAGACGTGGTGAACATGTCATTCGAAACAGAAGTAAACATATTTGAAAAATATACAAAACTGGCAGTTGACAGCGATATCATATGTGTCGCTGCAGCAGGAAATAAAGGTACAAGTATGCCTGCATATCCGGCTGCCGATAAAAACGTCATAGGGGTAGGCGCAATGGATACAGGAGACTGGAGCCTTGCGTCTTATTCCAATTATGGGGATAACAGCGACGTTGTTGCACCGGGAACTGTATATACTACAACTTTGAACGGAGGATATAAGTACGAAACGGGAACATCCCTTTCAAGTCCGATAGCAGCGGCATCTGCCGCGCTGTATCTTTCAGTATATCCGCATACTGAATTTGATGAAATGCTTGAACTTTTCAAAGCAGCTTCCACTGATCTTGGAAGTCTTGGTGAGGACTGGTATTTCGGATTTGGGAACCTTGACCTCCATGCATTCTTATGCGAAGAAAAAGGCACGATCACATATAACATGCTTACGGATGAACTGGACAATGAGGCACAGGTATTCGTAAAAGGACATACCGTACAGTATATGCCTGAGCCGGAGCGGGAAAATGTTGTATTTGACGGCTGGTATTACGATATGGAATGTACGGATGAAGTAGAATATTATGAAGATGTATTTGATGCGGATACAACGCTTTATGCAGGATGGATAAATGAGGATGAGGGCTCGGCATATATCTATACAGATCTTCCGGACGGTACGGTGGAGATAAGAAGCTACACGGGAAAGAGACGTTATCTTACCGTGCCTGAAACCATTGAAGGAAAGACGGTAAGCAGTATAGGGGAAGGGGCTTTTTCAGATAATTCAAGGATACGTACGGTGACTCTTCCGGATACGCTTAAAAATATAGGATTAAGGGCGTTTTATAACTGTACGTCATTAAGGAGCATTGATATCCCTGATAAAGTTGAAGGTATAGGAAATGAAGCATTCTATGGATGTGTATGTCTTGCGGAAGTGGGAATACCGGCAAAGGGAGCGCTCATACAGATAGGAGATTATGCATTCTCACAATGCGGAATAGCGGCAATTGACATACCGGAAAAACTAAATTCGCTTGGTATGGGAGTATTTTATGGAAGCACATCGCTTGGAACAGTACGTGTGGATGCAGGGAATGCAAGCTTTACGGTAATAAATGATGCGCTTTATGACAAGGCAGGCAGCACGCTTGTATATTATCCTGCGGCAAAGAGCGGAGGATACAGCGTTGATGCTGCAACAAAGAATATAGGAACGGCAGCCTTTGCATACAGCAGGAAATCAGAGATCATACTTCCAAATGGGCTTAAGACGATAGGAAGCAATGCATTTACGGCAGGACAGATAAAGAAAATATCCATACCGGAGAGCGTGACTGCGCTAGGGGAGAAGCTTTTTATGTGCTGTACGGGCCTTTCTGAAGTTATGTTTGAAGGAAACAGCAGTATAACAGAGATACCGGCAGCAGCATTTACCAACTGCTTCATGCTGTCAGACATAACAGTTCCTTCGGGAGTTATGAAACTTGGAGCAGGATGTTTTCAGGCGTCAGGGCTTGAAAGCATACATTTTAAAGAAAACAGCAGACTTAAGGCAATAGGAGAATATGCATTTAATAGCACGCCGATTAAGACTATAGATATCCCTTCAGAAGTAGATACGATAGAAAGCGGAGCGTTTTTATGCAGTTCGCAGCTTTTCAGTGTAAACTTCAGGCCGGACAGCAGCATTAAGGATATAGGAAGCGAGACGTTTGCATATTGTGGAAGCCTTTCATCTATAGATTTCCCTGACAGCCTTGCCGGCGTAGGGGTTCGCGCATTCTTTGAATCAGGACTTGTAAACGTAAGTATAGGGAAAGGATTATGCAGCATAGGCGACGGAGCATTTGCATCATGCCACGAACTGTCGGAATTTACTGTTGATGATGCAAACAGTGTATATGCATCATATGGCGGAGTGCTTTACAATGCGGAAAAAACTGAACTTGTGATGTATCCGGCTGCAAAGGAAGGGAGTTATATGCTCGCAGATGAGACAAGACTTATACGTCCGTATGCGTTTGCCGGGGCAGAAAGCCTTACGGATGTCATATATGACAACAATCTTTCGGAGATAGGTGAATATGCTTTTTCAAACTGCATATCATTAGGCACACCGTCACTTCCACAGAGCCTTGAGACGATAGGAAGCAATTCGTTTGAATACTGTGCTTCGATGAATACGGAACTTGTGATTCCTAAAAATGTAATAAACGTAGGCAGACATGCGTTCTTTGATGACTATGCGCTCAGCAATATAAGGATAGAGGCCGAGAGTGCAATGTCAAGGCTTGGGTACGGCGCATTTGCATACTGCGGAATAAAAGATTTTACGATTCCGGGAAGCGTACAGACGATAGGGCAGGAAGCATTTGCGGGATGCAGGGATCTGCTCACGGTAACGTTTGAAGCAGACAGCAGGCTTACCAATCTTCCGGCATGGGCATTTGAAGGCGCTGATGAATTAAGGCAGGTAACATTTGAGGAAAACAGCGCGCTGAACCTTATAGAAGCAAGGGCGTTCCAGGGACTTTCAAAGCTTGCAAAAGTAGACCTTAAATACTGTACGAACCTTACAAAGATAGGCAATTATGCATTCCTGCAGTGCAAAAGCCTTTCAGGGATAACTTTCCCGGAGGCGGTGGATGAGATAGGAAGATACGCATTCCAAGGATGTGCGCTTATGTCGAGGGCTGATATACCGAAGGCAGTATCATTTATAGGACGCTATGCATTTTCGGGTACCGGTGGGATAAATGTGTATTTCAAGGCATCTGTTATGCCGGTATCGCTTGAAGAAAACTGGGATTATGATGTTGCGGGATATTATATGGGAGTAACGGATGTGGTTACAAACGGCGACTGGACATATGCCCTTACAGAGGAAGGCAGCGCAAGCGTGATCTCATATAACGGAAACGATGAATCGGTAACCCTTGACAGGCTTGACGGTCATGAGGTCATATCCATAGGCGGAAAAGCGTTTAAGGATAACCATACATTAAAGAGCATATCACTTCCGGATACGCTTACAGGGATATACCAAGAGGCGTTTAGCGGGACATCATCACTTGGATCGATATCTGTGCCTGACGGAGTAGTGATAATAGACAATGAAGCGTTTAAAGGAAGCGCGGTAAGGAGCGTAAGCTTTGGAAAGGGAAGCAGGCTTGCTTCACTCGGGCGATATGCATTTGCAGAAACGGTAAATCTTACAGATATAACCATACCTGACGGAGTAGATAAGATAAAGGATTATGCTTTTTATAAGAGCGGCATAAAAAACATATCGTTTGGAACTAACCCATCAATAACAGCGATAGGAAGGTATGCATTCTCCCAGTCGGCTATTACGGACATAGTTTTGCCTGATAAAGTAGAAACTATAGATTATTATGCATTTGCGCAGGCAGAAAACCTTGAGAATGTGACATTTGATACCGGTACAGCGCTTTCCATATACGGGAATGCATTCTATCGTTCAGGACTTAAGGGAAGCCTTGCTATTCCTGCAAACGTAAATTATATAGGGGAGCTTTGTTTTACCGGCTGTAAGAAACTTAGCGATATAGATGTGGATGCCGGAAATGAAAAGTATTCTTCGGCAGACGGAGTACTTCTGGATAAGGAAGGAAAAAAACTTATAACATGTCCGGCGGGAAAGACAGGAAGCTATGACATTGCATCTACGGTTACAACGCTTGCATTCGGGGCGTTTGAGGATTCAGGACTTGAGAGGATAGATATAGCTGCAGAAAGCCTTTTAAATACAATAGGCTACAGGGCATTCTATGGATGTAAAAACCTTATGAGCATCAATATACCAAGAAGCGTGCAAAGTATAGATAATTATGCATTTGCGGAATGTGAAAGCCTTGCTGATGTGTCTGTGCAGACAGACGGACAGCTTGGAGGGATATATAAAGGAGCGTTCTACAACTGCAGGAACCTTAAGTCGATTGCCATACCTGATGCAGTGCAGGAGATATCTGAATATGCATTTTACGGATGCAGTGTGCTTGCTGATGTTCCGGTGGCAGAAACAAGTCATCTTAAAGGGATATATGACCATGCTTTCGAATATTCAGGGATAAAGTCATTTGTGATGCCTGCTGAGCTGTCTGAAATAGGTGAGTATGCATTCAGGGGAGCAGGGCTTGACACCCTTGTATGCAATGAAAGCGTAAACAGCATAGGAAGATATGCGTTTGCTGACTGCGGGCTGGCTGATACAAGCGAGCTGATAATACCTTCATCTGTGGAGTTCTTAGGAAATGGAGCGCTTAAGGGCGCTGATAATATAAGCAGGCTTACGATTCCATTTTTAGGAGAATATGAAGGGGATGAGAGCAGTGATGCAATGTGTAACTTATTTGGTGTTTCAAGGGGTATTAATTTAATAAATAAGTTTGATGACATAATAGTGTTAGGTGGAGAAGTTGTTCCATGTGCAGCATTTAGAGAAATTAACGTTATAAATATAAATTTGTCTTGTACTACAAAGATAATAAGGGACTCAGCATTTTCTTGGTCAGGACTTTCACATATTAACTTACCTTTAGATTTAAAAATAATAGAACAATATACTTTTGAAAATACAAATTTAGTAAGTATATCTATACCTGATTCAGTAGAGGAAATACAGAGAAGTGCATTTTATGATAGCGGAAGGCTTAAATATGTACAGCTGCCTGCCTCTTTAAAATACATAGGCGATTCAGCATTTGCTTGTACAGGATTATCAGGAAAAATGATGATATCTGACAAAATACTATCTATTGGATATGGAGCATTTTCAGGTTGTTCTGAACTTGAAGTGATAGAGGTTTCAGATGATAATAAAAATTATGCTTCGCTTGATGGAATTTTATATGATAAAAATTATACTGAGTTAATATCCGCTCCTGGCAAAATAAAAGGAAAAGTTATATTGCCTGATAAAGTAAAAAGAATAGATACTTATGCTTTTTGGAGATGTAGCTTACTTGAAGAAATTGAGTTTAATGATGGATTATATGAAGTTGGCATAAGGGCATTTGAGGATTGTGATAGTCTTAAATCGATAGAAATTCCTGATAGTGTAAAACAGTTAGATGCAGGAATTTTTACTAGCTGTGATAATTTACAGGATGTGGTTATTGGAGATGGTGTGAATATAATTCCAAATTCATTGCTGTATAGCTGTTCTTCATTAAAAAATCTTGCTTTAGGTGATTGTATTAAAGAAATAGAAGAATATGCTTTTTTAGGTTGCTATTATTTAAATGGGGTATATATCCCTAAAAGTGTAGAAAAAATATCCGGAAGTGCATTTTCTGGGTGTGAGAATATTAGTTACATAGAAGTTGATAAAGAGAATGAAAATTTTTGCAGTATTGATGGAATTTTGTATAACAAATCTTGTGATGAAATAATAGTCGTTCCTAAAAAAGTATCAGGTGAAATACAGATACCAGATGGTATAAAAACAATAACTGATGGTGCTTTTGTATCATGTGTAAATATTGAAAAGATTATTTTGCCTGAATCAGTTGAGTATATAGGAAGAGATGCTTTTAGGTATTGTTATAATCTTGCTGATATAGAAGTCGGAAAATCAATTACTCATATTGGAATAAGTGCATTTGAAGAAACGGCATATTGGCAGGATAAATCTAATTGGGAAGAAGGTGTGCTTTATCTAGGAAATTATGTTATAGATACAGACGTTTCGAATACACCAGAAACTTTGTATGTAAAAAATGGAACAACTTTGATAGGAGAAGAAGCAATGAGCGCTAACGGGCGCACTGGAATAGCTACATTGAGAAAAGTTGTTTTGCCGGATTCATTAGAATATATTAATGATTTTGGATTTGAATATAATAAAGATTTATATGCGGTGCGGTTAGGAGAAAAAATAAAGTACATTGGTTCTGGAGCTTTTTCTGGTTGTGATGCTTTAAAAACGCTTGAATTAAACAATATATCGAGAATAGACAATGCAACTTTTGTTTCTTGCACAAATTTAGAGATATTGAATATAAATACTGAATGGAGTGAGGATGAATTTTGGATTAATTCATGCAATAATTTACAGATAATAGCATCACCATATAGTAGTGTAAGCTTAGGTACTTTATTACAGAATTATTTGCTTCCATCAACAATCATAATAACAAGTACTGATGATATGGATACAAACTTTTTATACGGACTGGAATATTCAGGTAAAAACCACAACGTATTCTGTTATGTAAATGAAGGCGATTGGCCTGATGGCTGGAATCATGGTGCAAAAGTATATTACAAAGGCGAATGGCAGCTTGCCGAGTTCCATGTGAACGGTTTCCTTGTACAGATGACACCGGTTAAAACAGGCGAAGTACTTCAGGCACCGGCAACATCTCTTGTTAATGAATATCTGCCTGAAGGTGCGGTATTTAAGGGATGGGATATAGATGGTGACGGGGCGGTTGATAACATCCCTGCAAATCCTAGCGAAGATATTGATGCGCAGGCTGTGATTGATATTCCGATTTCAGACATTAGTATTGATGAGACTTTAAGCGTTGAAAAAGGATACAGCGCAGACATATCTGTTTCATATAATCCGAAGAAACATAATCATTCAGAAAAACTTTTATGGAACAGTTCGGATACGAATACTGCGACAGTAGATGAAAATGGAAAGATAACAGGAGTTTCTGAAGGTGAAGCTGTTATTACGGCAACTCTTGAAGAGGATGATTCAGTCACTGCAAAATGTACAGTCAATGTTATCCCGGTAAATTATGGGATCAAGCTTTCTGAAACTTATGGAGAGATGAATGTCGGTGATACATATGATCTTGAACCTGAATTTGTACTTCCTGAGGGAGATACGGATGAAACGCTATGGGAAAGCAGCCGCAAGGATGTTGCGACAGTTGCAGGCGGCACAATAACTGCTATTGCACCCGGCGATACCGAGATAAAGATAACGCACGGCGAATATACGGCTTCATATATGCTCACGGTAAAAGCGCCGCTTACAGGGCTTTCAATCAATGAAACACAGGCAGATTTAAATGTTGGCGACACAAAACAGCTTGAGGTAACTTATGAACCCGCGGATACAACGGATGATAAAGAAGTATTCTGGTTCAGTACCAAGCCAAGTGTTGCCAGGGTTGATTCATCAGGGCTTGTGACTGCAGTCGGACCTGGCGAGGCGGATATTACCGGAGTTGTTGGAAGTTTCAGGGTGACATGCCATGTAACAGTAAAAGCGCCGCTAAAATGGATAGTGCTTAACACTACAACCGGCACAATGCGTATCGACAGGACAAAGCAGCTGGAAGTGATCTATGAGCCGGCAAACACCACTGATGATATAAGTGTGGAGTGGAGTTCGTCAGAACCTTTTGTAGCGGATGTAGATGATACAGGACTTGTAACGGCAAAGAAAGCGGGAACCGCGGTTATTACTGCAAAGGTGGGAATACATGAAGCCACTTACACGGTTACAGTTGTAGGAATAAAGGATGAGTCAACAGGAGTCATAGTTACCAATTCCGATGACTCACAGATGGATGATGATACATCGCTTGATATAGAAGAGCTTGATGATGAATACCTGAAGAGAAAATATGGAAGTGCATGGGAGTTATTTAAGCATTTGATCGAAGAAATGTTAAAAGCCCATAGAGGACATATACCGATAATGCAGATGTACGATATTTCATTAAGTAACGGGCAGGGAACGCAGATACAGCCTGATATACCTGTTGATGTGGAGATACCCGTGCCTGAGGAGGCAGTAAAAGAAGGCGCAGTAATCTACCGTCTTGAAGAAGATGGAACCATTACTGACATGGATGCATTTTATGATGAAGAAGTTGGAAGGTATCAGTTTGAAGCTGAACATTTTAGCGTATATGTACTTGGCTCAAGGAGCATAAAAACATATGTGGACAGCATTACATTGAATGAAACCGCAGTGGAACTGTGCCCGGGACATACATTCGAGCTTGCAGCAGAAGTTTTGCCGCAGGATGCGGAAGATACATCGGTGAAATGGACATCAAAGAATGAACAGACGGCGATGGTATCACAATCAGGAGTTGTAACGGCATTAAATGAAGGCGAAACGGTTATTAGGGCAGAAGCATCTGATGAAGGCGGAGCATATGCAGAATGTACGGTTAAGGTAGGACATGATTACAAGGGCACAGTAACAGAGCCAACATGTACGGAAAGAGGCTATACGACTTACAGGTGCAGCAAGTGCGGCGACAGTTACGTGGATGATAAGAGCTACACAGACGCCAAGGGACACAGTATGGAAGAAACCCCGCATAAGGATGCGACATGTACGGAAGACGGAAATGAGGCATACTGGCGCTGCACAGAATGTAACAAATATTTCAGCGACAGCGAAGGAAATGCGGAAACAAAACTTGAGGATACAGTGATCCATGC
Organism: uncultured Lachnospiraceae bacterium; assembly: GCA_947593975.1. Taxonomy (GTDB): domain Bacteria; phylum Bacillota; class Clostridia; order Lachnospirales; family Lachnospiraceae; genus V9D3004. The sequence continues at coordinate 7,157 of CANQDW010000010.1, read as the reverse complement.
ATCGGGACATGACTACAAGGGTACAGTGACAGAGCCAACATGTACGGAAAGAGGCTATACAACCTATAACTGCAGCAAGTGTGGCGACAGTTACGTGGATGATAAGAGTTACACAGACGCCAAGGGACACAGCATGGAAGAAACTCCGTATAAGGAAGCGACATGTACGGAAGACGGAAACGAGGCATACTGGCACTGTACAGAGTGTAACAAATACTTCAGCGACAGCGAGGGAAATGCGGAAACGAACCTTGAAGATGCGGTGATCCATGCAACGGGACATGACTACAAGGGTATAGTGACAGAGCCAACCTGTACGGAAAGAGGTTATACAACCTACAACTGCAGCAAGTGCGGCGATAGTTACGTGGATGATAAGAGCTACACAGACGCTAAGGGACACAGTTATGGGGAATGGCAGGAAGTGCAGTCACCCGGCTGTATGGATCCGGGCAGCAAAAAAAGGGAGTGTACGGTATGCGGATATACTGAAACAGAGGGTATTGATGCAGCAGGACATATTTGGAAGACAGAGTATACAGTTGACAGGGAACCGACGTGTACGGAAGAAGGAAGCCGTTCAATCCACTGCAGTGTATGTGATGCCATAAAAGACAGTGAAAATATACCTGCAAAGGGCCATACATTTGGTCAATGGACCGTCAGTGCGGATGGAAAACAGGAATCACGCACATGTACAGAGTGCGGATATGCAGAAGCAAGAAGCGTAAGTACTGTAACGCCGCCTGAAAGTGATAAAGATAAAAATCCTCAGGAAACAGGCAAATCGGATGCAGGAACCGTAAATAATATACCACAGCCGGGGAATGTATTTGTTCTTGGTAGTATAAAATATACTATAATTTCGTCAGATCCGCAGAACATGTCTGTTGAATTTACAGAAGCGGAGGAAGGACAGACAAGTATTATGATTCCTGACACAATACAGATAGACGGTATAAGCTATAAAGTAACATCAATTGCAGCAAAGGCGTTTAAGGGAAATAAAAAGCTAAAGAAGGTAACGATAGGGAAAAATATAGTATCCATAGGAAAGAAAGCGTTTTATAACTGTAAAAAGCTAAAGAAGGTAAAGATTCTTTCTGCAAATGCACGGATAGGAAAGAAAGCATTTTACGGAATAAATGCCGGGGCAAAGATACAGGTTCCGAAGAAGAACCTGGCTGCATATAAAAAAGCTTTAAAGAAATCCAAGATTAAATCAGGAGTAAAGATAAAGAAATAAGTATATTTTAAGAAAAATCAGAACTTCCTGTCAGGTTAGTGTACCAGACAGGAAGTTTTGCATTAAATATTATAATACAATAGTAATTCAAAAATTATTTTGATATTAATATCTTGAGTGTTTCAGGCAATGCAGGCTTTTACAAATTCTGCGAATATTTTTGCGGAATCTTCATCAGTTTTATAAGATAATTCAGGGTGCCACTGTATAGCCCAGAGAAATTTCTTTTCAGGCAGATACACGCCTTCGATGATACCGTCTGTGGCTGTTGCCATTACCTTTAGCGGCGGAGCAAGATTTTTAATTGCCTGGTGATGATAGCTGTTGACGGATAAAATATCTTTTTTTAATAAATTATGGATAGGAGATTCTTTTTTTAAAATCACTTTATGTACGGGAATATCGTAAGGGGGCTTCTGATGATGATTGATATCCGAAGCAGTCTGTGAAGGAATATCCTGATAAAGCGTACCGCCGAGAGCCGCATTGATAAACTGTATGCCGCGGCATATACCAAGAACAGGTTTGTCGATAGAAAGAAGTTCATTAAGGAGCATAAGTTCCATTTTATCACGGGCATATGAACATTCACCGCATTTTTCAATTTTTTTCTCATTATATATTTCAGGGGAAACATCCTGTCCTCCGGTGAACAAAAATCCATCGCACATGTGAGTAAACGTATTGATATCTTCAGTACAGTCAGTGAGCGGAAGCATTACCGGAATACCGCCTGCGGCTTCTATTCCCTGCATATATCCAGGAAGCATCCAGTAGCTTTTTTTCTGATAATCTATTAGTGGCAATAATCCGATTAATGGTTTCATATATATTCCTCTTTTCTGTTCTTATGCAATAAAAAAAGACAAAATATTTCGTCTGAAACATCTTTGTCCGTATATAATAATATATTATGTTTGTGATATTTGTCAAGTGTAATCCAAAAATATAGGATTTAATCATGGAACAACACAGAAATAGCCGCCCCGGTCTGACAAACTGAGCGGCTGTTTCAGCAATTTATAAGTCGGGCTAACCGTCTCGGTAGCACCTTTATTTAAATACATAATACATGTTATTTTTCGGAAAGTCAAGTGTAATTCAAAAATATATGTTGTAATACCACTTGGATTGTGATACAATAAATCCAGGTGCTACTAAGATGGAAGGCGGTTAGCCCTCTGCGGAGAAACTGATATTCTCTGATTACATAGAAACCCGAAAGGGAATCTAAAGAAAAGGGGGCTTGTGTTATGTTGACTATAGAAAATCTGATAGCAGTACTGGCTCTTTGCGGTACATGCTTTGGAATAGGATATACTATAGGATTTCATCATGGAAAAACACAGAAATAGCCGCCCAGCCTAGAAAACTATGCGGCTATTTTTAAGTATACTTTCGGGCTAACCGTCTCGGTAGCACCTTTATTTAAATACATAATACATGTTATTTTTCGGAAAGTCAAGTGTAATCCAAAAACTTTGTTTTGGATTTTCAACCTTGACTGATATACCATTTCCTGTTAAATTATTTTAACAATAACATGTATGATAAAAGGCGGAAAAAGTATGGATAAAGTTTTTAAATGGGACGTTTTTGAGATTGCGCTTTCCGGCAGTACAGCAGGTAATCCGTTTACGGATTATACTATACGGGGTGTATTTAAAGGAGAACACGAAGAGATAGCTGTTGATGGATTCTATGATGGAGACGGCATATATAAAGTAAGGTTTATGCCGTCATATGAGGGCGTCTACAGTTATGAGATAACAGGCAGTTTCCTAGATGATGAAGCAGTTGCGGGAGAATTTGAAGTACTGCCTGCAAAACCTGATAATCATGGTCCGGTTAAGGTTTCTAATACATATCATTTCACATATGCGGATAATACGCCGTATTATTCGGTAGGTACAACGTGCTATGTGTGGGAGCTTCAAAGTGATGACAGGATTAAAGAAACCTTAGAAAGTCTTTCGGAATCGGGTTTTAACAAAATACGTTTCTGCATTTTCCCAAAACATTATGATTATAATTTCGGCGAGCCAAGATCCTATCCTTATGAAGGCACGCCTATGGATAATTCTGTGCTTACCGAGGATAATTTCTGGGGATATACGGATAATCCAAAAGAGAACAATGAGTGGGATTTTACAAGATTTAATCCGGAACACTTCGGGCATATTGAAAAGTGTATTAAAAAGCTTGGCGATATCGGGATAGAAGCTGACCTCATTATCATGCATCCGTATGACAGATGGGGATTTTCCAAGATGAGCCCTGCGGAAGATGATCTGTATATAAATTATATCGTGGCGAGATTTGCCGCTTACCATAATGTATGGTGGTCGCTTGCCAATGAATATGATATACTTGATAAGACTATAGACGACTGGGAAAGATATGCTCAGATAATATGCGCAAAAGATCCTTACGGTCATCTGCGGTCAATACATAACTGTATACCGTTTTATGACTATACGCGCCCATGGGTTACTCATTGTTCGATACAAAGGCAGGATATATATAAAACTGCGGAATGTACCAATGAATGGCGCGAAAAATATAAGAAACCGGTTGTTATAGACGAGATGGCATATGAAGGGGATATCCCTCATTTCTGGGGCAATATAACTGCAGAAGAGATGGTGAGGCGTTTCTGGGAATGTGCAATGCGCGGAGGCTATCCGGGACATGGCGAGACTTATATGAATGAAGATAATGTCCTGTGGTGGTCGCATGGAGGGAAATTCCGTGGAGAAAGTTGGAAACGCGTAAAATTCCTGCACAAAATCATGTGCGAGACGCCGGGGCTTGGACTTACTTCCGATGCGAAAATGGATTATATGGGAGTAACGGCTGTTCCGCAGGATGATAAAGAAAGAGAAAATAAAACTTATTTTATATATTATTACAGTTTTATGCAGCCTTCATGTAAAATATTTCATATAGATGAGGAAACCGAATATGAAGCGGAGATTATTGACACGTGGAATATGACGATAGAAAAAGCAGGTGTTTTTAAAGGTAAATTCAAAATTAATCTGCCGGCAAGACCATATATGGCAGTAAGATTAAAAAAGAGGGGGAAGTATCAATGAAATTTTTAAAAAACAATGCAGCTGTTATTTTACTCTGTTTATTTGAGGCGCTTATCGGGATTCTGCTTTTAGTAAATCCGGTTGGATTTACCTCGGCTATTATTATTGCTTTTGGCATAGCCCTGGCAGTGGCAGGTCTGATATGTGTTATCGGATATTTTCGTACCGACGCCGCATCCGCTGCGCTTAGCGGAATGCTTGTAAAAGGTCTGGCGATGATGATAGCGGGTATTTTTTGTATGACCCGGCCCAAATGGCTGATTGCCGCCTTTCCTTTGATTACGATACTTTACGGGATAGTCATCCTGTTTGCGGGATTGTGCAAAGTACAGTGGACTGTAGACGCGCTGCGGCTGAGATTTGGAAGATGGTTTCTGCCGGCGGTCAGCGCGCTTGTTTCTGTAGTCTGTGCATGTGTTATTTTGTCAAATCCATTTGTGTCGACACTTGCTCTTTGGATGTTTGTGGGTATTTCACTTATCGTTGAGGCGGTATTGGATGCAGTCGTGCTGATCTTTGGCAGAAGAAATATATATGAATAAATATAGAAGGCGGGAGAGAATATGGATTATTTTGAACGTGCGCAGCTTCTGCGCGGGGAATTGATTGAGAATCGCCGTTACTTCCACGAAAATGCGGAAGTCGGGCTTCATATGCCAAAAGCGAAGGCATATGTAATGAAAAAACTTAAAGAATATGGGCTGGAACCGAAAGAGTGCGGCGAAGGGGTTACTGCTGTGCTCGGACACGGAGGTAAAGTAATACTTCTTCGTGCGGATATGGACGCGCTGCCTATGTCTGAAGAAAGCGGCCTGCCTTTTGCATGCGCTACCGGGGAACAGGCGCATACCTGCGGGCACGATTTCCATGCAGCTATGCTTCTTACAGCCGCGAAACTGCTAAAGGAGGATGAGCAGTCTCTGAACGGTACCGTAAAGTTTATGTTCCAGCCTGCGGAGAAGGCAGCAGGAATATGATAGAGCATGGCATATTAGAAGATCCGAAACCGGATGCCGCCCTTGCCTATCATGTCAGTCCGGGCAGGCTTCCTATAGGAACATATATGTATAATGATTCGGGAACAATGATGTTTTCTGTAGATACTTTTGAGATTAGTATACAGGGAAAAGGAAGCCATGGCGCGTATCCTCATCTGTCAGTAGACCCTATTAATATCGGTGTGCACATTCATCTTGCGCTGCAGGAACTTATTGCAAGGGAAAGCAATCCAAGCGATGCATGTCTGCTTACAGTGGGACAGTTTACTGCCGGGGCCGCGGCGAATATTATCCCGGATACCGCAGTGCTTAAGGGAACGCTGCGTACCAATAATAAAGAAGCGCGCGAAAAACTGGTCCGCCGGCTGAAAGAAGTTTCGGAGACTGTAGCTTTAGTATACGGAGGTTCGGCGAAAGTGGAATACGTGTGCAGTGTTCCGACGCTTGTGTGTGACAGTACATTTACAGGAGAAATAGCAGGTTACATGAAGGAGCTTCCGATTCCGAATGCCGCCGGGTATCCCGGTGTTTCTGCAAGCGCTTCTGAGGATTTCGCTCTTATTGCTGAACGTGTCCCAAGCGCATTCATGTATCTTTCTGCCGGTTATGGGGACGAGCGCGGCGATTATCCTGCGCATAATCCAAAGGTGCAGTTTAACGAAGATGTTCTGGCAATCGGGGCTGCATGTCTGGCGCACAGCGCCGTAAGATGGCTTGCGGAGCATAAGGATCGATCCTGAATTTGAATAAAAATCGAAAAAAACGGTCAAAATATTCTGTGAACTAAAAAGTTCACAGAATTTTCACAAAAAATATTAGCACTCACTCTTGACGAGTGCTAATAATAGTGCTATAACAATTATAGAACAAGCAAACAGCTTGTGAGGTAATTGGCAAAGTTAATGTGAACAGTTTTGAAAGGAGAGATGACTTATGTTAATGCCTAGTATTTTTGGAGAAAACTTTTTTGATGACTTTTTTGGATTTCCTGCAAAGGAAAGTTACAGGAGAATGAACAACACATCGGGTCTTATGCAGACGGACATTACGGAACATGGCGACGGATACGAAGTTACAATGAACCTGCCGGGATTTAAGAAAGAGGATGTAAAGGCAGAACTTAAAGACGGATATCTTCTTATAACGGCAGCAACCAATACAGATGAGAAAAAGAAAGATAAGGAAGGAAGATATATAAGAAGAGAAAGATATTCGGGAACCTGCAGCAGAAGCTTCTATGTTGGAGATGATGTAACCCAGGAGGATATTAAAGCAAAATTTGAAGACGGTACCTTAAAGCTTTCTATTCCTAAGAAAGAGAGCAAACCGGAAGTAGAAGAAGCAAAATATATTGCTATTGAAGGATAATATTTATAAAAACCGGATTCACACCTTAAACCCTTGGTGCGGCGTATTTTAACAGTACGCCGCATCAGGGGTTTTTAATATATTAATTTATATAAAAGGTTTATTTTAAAATTCATTCATGATAAAATGTTTTTGAGGAGGAAACTTTAAATTTCAATTTTCTGAAAGGACTTCTTACTAGTCAGGAAAATACTAAATATCAGGAATATTTATCTGCATTAAAAAATGCCGTCAGAACAGATAATGACAAAAAGCTTGCACTTGAGACAAAGAAACTTAAAAGTTGGTGCAAGTGTATCAGTGTTAGTAGAAAGAAGGTGCAATCATGGCAATACCGACAAATATAAAAACACTGTTATCCGGCGATGTAGTTGAATGGGCACGAATTGAATTTAAAGAGACATGGGATCCGGCAGCGTCTTTGAAAACGGTTTGCGCATTTGCCAA
>CANQDW010000009.1 GCA_947593975.1 uncultured Lachnospiraceae bacterium | reverse complement strand
ACGAGCTCCCTCGCGGCGGTCTTTTGTTCCGCAGTAGTAGCAGCGGCCGTCGTCGTCAAAGAAAAGCGACGGGTCTATCCCTTCGCTGCCGAGACAGACAGGGTCAGACCATGGACCTGCGGGATCTGTTGCGGTTACTATAAAATTTCCGTTGCCGCCCCTTATATTGGTAGTGATCACATAGAAGACGCCGTTGTTATAACGTATGGTAGGCGCGTATATACCGTCGTTTGCAAGCTTTGTCCCCAAAAGAGGGATTTGGCTTTCTCTGTCAAGGACGTTGCCTATCTGTTCCCAGTGGATAAGATCAGTACTGTGAAAGATGGGGATCCCGGGAAAATAGCAGAAGGTTGAATTGACCAGATAGTAGTCTTTGCCTGCCCTGCATATGGACGGGTCGGGATAAAATCCTGCAAGTATGGGGTTTTTGTATGATTTCTGTTTCATTTTTATTCTCCTTATCATAATTGATGAGCGTTTTTGCTTTGTTCTATATTAATAGAAATATCGGAATTATACAATACATAAAATTGTCAGTTATGTTGATATTATTGTGTAAATTAACTATAAAAACAACCGCAAAGCATATTTTTTATGTGAAATATAGTCATATTAATGACAAAAAAATGACTTAAAATCCATTATTTATGTAGACATTTGAACAAAAAAGTGGTAGAATGAAACTCGAAAAAGTATGCAATTGTTACAAAAATCATATAATGTAATATACATAATGCGGTTTTTGTAATATGCATGATGAAAACGTAGGAAAGGAGAGATGGACAGATATGTCAAAACTTAAAGAAGTATTAAGCAAAAAAATTGTTAAAATACCTCTTATAATAATTGCATTTGTGATTATTATCGTTGTATGGAAGTCTTTGGCTAACGGAAAGGACAGTTACCGTGAAAAGTACGAAGGCGCCGATCTTACTGCTGATGTCGGCGGAATAGCCAGGGATGATACATATGCAAAGTACCTTCAGAAATATGAAGGTATGGACAGCCCCGATGAAACCGTTGATATCGATATATTCGATTATCTTGCGACAAGCAGCGGCGTTTCCGTCGTTAATAATATCGACGGGGAAGATAAGGCTGTTCAGGTATCTGAGGAAGGTTCGATAGAATGGGAGGTTAATATTCCTAAAGAAGGAATGTATAACGTCTATGTCGAATACTATCCGATAGAATCCAGGGGAATTGACATTGAACGTGCCGTTTACATAAATGGGGAAATACCATTTTACGGAGCAGACGCTGTCACATTCAGCAGAGTATGGGCTGATTCGGCAGCGATACAGCAGGATAACCAGGGCAACGATATAAGGCCCACACAGGTTGAGGCTCCGATATGGCAGGGTACATATTTAAAAGACTACATGGGATATTATGTTGATCCTTATAAATTCTATTTTAAAGCAGGAACTAATAAATTCAAACTTGAGGGTGTCAATGAGCCGTTAGTTATAAGAAAGGTTACCATACTTAATAAAGAAGAGGCACGTTCTTATCAGGAATATCATGATTCGATAGTGCTTGATGACTACAATGAGGCTTCCGGCACCGAGCCTGTCAGGATACAGGGAGAGGAATCGACGAAACGTTCTTCACCGTCGCTCTATCCTAATAATGACAGGGCATCTTCTATTACTGAACCGTACAGTCCTACTCTTATCCTTATGAATAAGATCGGCGGCACACAGTGGAAAGTTGCCGGGGACTGGATCGAATGGGATTTTGAAGTGCCGGCTGACGGAATGTATACTATATCCATCAAGGGACGTCAGAATTACAACAGAGGTTTTGTATCAAGCCGTTCGATATCGATTGACGGTGAATGTCCATTTGAAGAATGTAACGTAATATCGTTCCAGTTCCAGAATGACTGGCAGATGTGTACGTTAAAAGATGAAAATGATAATCCATATGAGTTTGCGCTTAAGGCGGGCAAGCATACGATAAGGCTTGAAGTTACGCTCGGCGATCTCGGAAACATCCTTACGGAACTGAACGACAGCGTGTTCAGGCTTAACGCGATGTATCGTAAGATCCTTGTGCTGACAGGCGCGGAACCTGATGAATTCAGGGATTATAATATCGACGAGGTATATCCTGAAGTCATAGACGGTATGGAGATAGAATGTAAGAGATTATATAAGATCGTAGATGATCTGGTAGCATTTTCAGGTGAGAAAGGTTCCCAGGTGGCATCTATCCTTACCGTAGCAAACCAGCTTGAAAAATTTGTTAAGAGACCCGATAAGATCCCGAAGTCGTTAGCTAACTTCAAAGAGAATATCAGTGCGATAGGTACGGGTATCAACTCTCTTAGCGAGGCTCCTCTTGACGTAGACTTCATACAGATCACGCCGTCCGGCGGAGAGCTTCCGGAATGTAAGGAATCGTTCCTTCAGAGCGCAATGCATGAGATAAGGGTATTTATAGCATCATTTATTGTTGACTATACCGCGCTCGGAAACGTATATGAAGGCAAAGATACAGAGACTCTCGACTGCTGGATACTTTCCGGACGTGACCAGAGCTCGATACTTAAGACAATGATTGACGATACATTTGTTCCGCAGTATGGAATCGGCGTCAACGTAAAACTTATCGATGCGACCACGCTCCTTCCGGCGGTAGTTGCGGGTACGGGTCCTGACATAGCGCTTACGGTCGCTCAGACAGAACCTGTAAACTACGCGCTCAGAAAAGCTGCGTATGACCTTACTCAGTTTGATGACTGGGAAGAATGGAAGACCAACGTACTTGAAAAAGAGTTCTATGAGAGTTCATATATTTCATACCAGTTTAACGGCGGAATGTATGCGCTTCCGGAAACACAGAACTTTAACGTATTGTTCTACAGACAGGACATACTTGACGAACTTGGAGTAGATGTTCCGCAGACCTGGCAGGATCTTATATCGATACTTCCGACGATCACGAATAATAACCTGCAGGTTGGTATCCCAAGTACGGAAAGAAAGGTCGGAAATACCGCCAATCCTGACCTTGCCAATTATTTCTGTCAGCTGTATCAGCGAGGCGGTACGCTTTATACGCCTGATCAGACAGCGGTTAATATTGATACCGAAGAAGCGATAGAAGCTTTTGAGTATTTTACAAAATTATTTACTAATTATAAGGTGCCTACAAGTTACGACTTTGTAAACCGTTTCAGATCCGGAGAGATGCCTATAGGTATCCAGGACTTCTCAAACTACAATACGCTTGTCGTATTTGCACCTGAGATCAAAGGTTTATGGAATTTTGCACTTGTTCCGGGATATGAGCGTGAAGATGAAAACGGCAAAAAATATATTGACCGTTCGGTTCAGTCATGGGGACAGTGCTCAATGATACTTACAAAACACGACGGCAAAGAGAAGTATGACCTTGCATGGACATTCCTTAAGTGGTGGCTTGATTCCGATACACAGGTAAGGTTCGGACGCGAGCTTGAAAGCGTAATGGGAGCTTCGGCAAGATATGCTACGGCCAATACGGTAGCTTTTGACCAGCTTTCATGGAGCAAGAAAGACGCAGACGTGCTTAAAGAGCAGTGGGAGTGGGCAATAGGTATACCTGAGATTGCCGGCGGATATTATACTTCAAGACATATTACCAACGCGATCCGTAATGTCATGAACGATAATGATGATCCTCGTGAAACAATACTCGATTATTCAAGGACCATTAACGATGAGATTACGAACAAACGTAAAGAGTTCGGGCTTCCTGTCAAAGAGGAAGACTGACTGGATAATTATTAAATGAAAGGGGAGGTAAATTAATGAGTTCAGTCATGGCTAAATATATGGCAATACAAAAACGGAAATTCAAGCATGGCTGGAAAGTTGCAAAACAGTCCAGGATATGCTACCTTTTCCTGCTTCCGTATGCGCTTTTGTTTACACTCTTTACGGTGGCTCCGGTATGTATGTCAATATATTATAGTTTTACCTATTATAATGTTCTTGAGCCTGCGAGGTTTATAGGACTTACGAACTATATCAATCTTATTCTGGCGGATGACGTATTTTTGATATCGGTAAAGAATACGTTCCTGCTTGCGGCGATAACCGGTCCGCTCGGATACATCATGTCGTTTCTGTTCGCATGGTTCATAAACGAGCTGCCGAGGCTGCTTAGGGCATTCTTCGTACTTATATTCTATGCGCCTACGATATCCGGTCAGGTGTATATGATATGGGCGCTGTTGTTCAGCGGCGACTCATACGGATACGTAAACGCATGGCTCATGCAGTTTAATATCATTGATGAACCGATACTCTGGCTTACAGACGTTAAATATATGATGGGAGTTGTAATCATAGTAGTCTTGTGGATGAGTCTCGGTAATGGATTCCTGTCGTTCGTCGCGGGTCTTCAGGGAATAGATGAATCGCAGTTTGAAGCAGGATATGTGGACGGCATTAAAAACAGATGGCAGGAATTATGGTATATTACGCTTCCTAACATGAAGCCAATGCTTCTGTTCGGTGCGGTAATGGCGATAACACAGTCATTTGGTGTTGCCGACGTTACGATGGTGCTTTGTGGATTCCCAAGTACGGACTATGCTGCTGAAACCGTTGTGTCGCACCTTATCGACTACGGTCAGTTCAGATTTGACATGGGATATGCTTCTGCAATTGCGACGGTGCTTTTCATAGTTATGATATTATGTAATAAAGCCGTTCATGCATTGCTTAGAAAAGTAGGAACGTAAGGGGAGATGCGGATATGAGTAAGAGAAGAAAGAAAATATTAAAAAGAAGGAAACCTAACAGATCCGTAGGCGGAGATATCGGAATATATATTATGCTGATATTATTCGGTATATTCTTTGCATTGCCGCTTGTATATTCAATATGTACAGCATTTAAGCCGTTAGATGAGATATATATATTCCCGCCTAAGTTTTATGTTAAGAATCCTACAATGGATAATTTTGCTGATTTGTTTAATATCATGGGACAGTCGTTCGTTCCGTTCTCACGATATATATTCAACTCGGTGTTCATGACTGCGGTAGGTACATTAGGAAACGTTATATTCTGTTCGATGGGCGCGTACGTGCTTTCAAAATATAAGTTTCCGGGAAATAAGATGTTCTTTGCAATGGTACAGACAGCTCTTATGTTCTCTGTATACGTTACACAGATCCCTAACTACCTGATCATGACCAAACTCGGATGGATAGATACATATCTGTCGATCATAGTACCTGCGTTCGCAACGCCGATGGGACTGTTCCTTATGAAACAGTTTATGGAGACGATACCGGACGCGCTTATTGAAGCGGCTAAGATCGACGGTGCAAAGGAAGGACGTATCTTCCTGAGAATAGTAATGCCAATGGTTAAACCTGCGTGGCTGACGCTTACGATATTCTCTGTTATCGCAATATGGAACAACAGGGCGGCTACATTTATTTACTCAGAAGACCTTAAAGCCCTGCCGTATGCATTGCAGCAGCTTATTCTCGGAGGTGTGTCGCGTGCGGGTGTAGGAGCGGCCGTTACATTGTTCATGATGATAGTTCCTATAGCAATATTCCTTATGTGCGAAGGAAACGTTATTGAAACAATGGCAAGCTCCGGTATTAAGGATTAAGGAGGGAGAAAATGAAAAAAATTATTTGCAGTTTAATTCCATTTTGCTGTCTGATGTTATTTTCAGCGCTCCTTATTCAGCCGGCAAAGGCATCTGCCGAGGAAGATCTGTTCTATACTTATACATATGACTATTGGGGCATAGAAAGAGAATCTCCGGACGCATATGCTATGAATTCGGTTATCCTGGGAGATGACTTCGGCATTGGAAATTTCAATGCGCCTGAGGGAATGTTTGTAAAAGACGATCAGGTATACGTATGTGATACGCTGAATAACAGGATAGTGCAGTTTTCTTACAGCAACGATAAATTCAACCTGGTAAAGGTTGTTACCCAGGTAAACAACAACGGGAAAGCCGAAGCAATCCTGCAGCCGTATGACGTATTCGTTACCGACGATAACGAATGGTATATAGCTGATTACGGAAACCAGCGTATTGTATATACGGATGAGAACCAGAATGTTATCGGCACGATATATAAGCCTGAAGATGAGGAAACGCTTAACGCAGATTATATGTTCCTTCCCAAAAAACTTGTTGTAGACAGCGCAAAGCGTATATTCGTACAGGCAGAAAATATTAACAAAGGATTTATGGAGTTTGAGGACGGCGGAGAATTTGTCGGATATATAGGGGCAGCCGACGTACAGTTTGACTTCATAGATTATGTGTATAAACTTATATCAACACAGGCGCAAAGAGAGCAGATGGAGGCATTCGTACCTACCGAGTACAATAATATCGCGCTTGACTCGGAAGGGTTCATATATGCTACATTGAGTAAATTTGAAAGCGATAACGCCTCGTCTTCAAAGCCTATCAGAAAACTTAATGCAAAGGGAACCGATATACTTATAAGAAACGGTTATTACGAGCAGATAGGCGATGTACAGATAGGCAACGGCGGCGGATATAACGGCTCGTCCAAATTTGCCGATGTTACCGTGCTTGACAACGATTGTTATTATTGCCTGGATCAGACCAGAGGACGTGTGTTTGGTTATGACTTCCAGGGAAATATGCTGTATGCATTCGGGGGCATAGGATACAGACAGGGCTGCTTCAAATATCCTGTTGCGATCGAATCGTTAGGCGATTCGCTCCTTATCCTTGACAGAGAACTTGGAATGGTTACCCAGATGACGCTCACCGAATACGGCACGCTTATCAATAAGGCGCTTGATACTTATAAGATAGGCGAATATGACATCTCGGCCGATTACTGGCGCAGCGTGCTTAAGCTTAACGGTAATTATGACCTTGCGTATATCGGAATCGGACGTTCTCTTTTAAGACAGGACAGATTTGAAGAAGCTATGGAATATTTTAAGCTCAAGCTTGATTATAAAAATTATTCAAAGGCATATAAACTCTATCGTAAAGAAAGGATAGAAGATAATGTCAAGTATGTTTTCATAATCTTTGTAGCTTTGGTATTAATAGTGTTTATTAAAAATACTGTTAAGAAGATCAGAAGGGAGGTTAGTGAGGAATGAAAAGTATAATCAGCAGTTCTGCAAAAGCCAAACTGATCCATTTCAGGGATACTCTGAGATACTCGCTTCATTGTGTGGTGAGCCCGTTTGACGGATTCTGGGATCTTACGCATGAAAAGAGAGGTTCTGCGGGCGCAGCTACATTTATCGTTATTATGACAGTGCTTACAAATATATGGAAGACAAGATATACAAGTTTTGTATTTATAAGAGTGCAGTGGGAATATTTTAATATCGTGCTTAATATATGCAGTTTCCTGCTTCCGTTCTTTGTATGGGTTCTGTCAAACTGGTGCCTTACAACACTTTTTGACGGTAAAGGAACAATGAAAGATATATACATAGGTTCCTCATATGCACTTACGCCGTATGTGCTGATACAGCTGCCGATGATAGTGGCAAGTAACTACATAACGTATGAAGAGGGTGCATTTTATCACTATTTCCTTTCATTTTCGCTGATATGGTGCGCATTCCTGTTCCTTGCGTCAGTTATGCAGATACATGACTTCAGTTTTGGAAAAGCTATTTTATCGATACTGTGTATCCTTGTAGGTATGCTGGTAATAGTATTTATCATGGTACTGTTTTTCAGCCTGATCAGTGAAGCAGTCGCTTACTTTATATCATTATATAAAGAGATTGCGTTCAGATTTTATTAGAATAGGGAAAGGAGGGCTTAACGTAAATGAAAAGATTAAAATTATTACTTCCCTTGATTCTGGTAATCTTAATGGCCGCAGGTTGTGACAAAGACGACGCGGACAGCGCGTTTATTGAAGTCCAGGATTATTCAGCAGAACCGGAAGGAAAAGAAATAAAGATTGTTAATGATCAGTTTGAATTTACATTTAATGCTGATAATACCCAATTTTCCGTACTTAATAAAGCTGACGGACGCACATGGTATTCAAATCCGCAGGATATTGACAGCGATACTCTTGCAATCGGAGGCAATAAGGATATGCTGTATTCCACATTGTATGTTAAATACAGTGATTCCAAAGGCCAGGATTTTTCTTACGATAATTTTGCTTACAGTATCCAGGATAAGCGTTATTCGGTTGAAGAGATAAAAGATGAGTCCGGAAAGGTTAACGGAGTCAAGGTACTTTATACGATAGGTGATATACAGAAAACTTATATGGTTCCGTATGCGATCACGGAAGAAAGAATGGATAAGTTCTGTTCTAATATGAGCGACGCGGATTCAAAGAAGATCAAGAATTTTTACAGACGAGTTGATATCAACGCTCTTCGTCCTACCGATAATAAGGATGAGCTCCTTGAACAGTATCCCGATCTTGCAGATACAAAGATGTATATCATGCGCGACGGACAGACGGACGCCAAGCTCAAAGAATTCCAGGAGCTTTTCACGGAGGCGGGATATACAAAGGAAGAATATGATTATGATATGTCGAGAAGCAATATAAGCCAGGAAACGGATAAAGCGGCGTTTAACATACCTGTGTATTATACGCTTGAAGATACCGGGCTTGTAGTAGATATCCCTATGGAAGAGATAGAGTACTATAAAGATTATCCTATAACATATCTTACGGTGCTGCCGTTCTTTGCAGCAGCAGGATTAAACGATAAGGGATATATGTTAGTACCCGACGGTCCGGGCGGGATTATAAACTTCAATAACGGAAAAGTCGGTCAGGCCGCATATTATAATCAGATGTATGGAGCGGATCTGTGTATAACAAGGAAAGCCGTTGTAGACGAGAGCGAAGTGAATTATCCGGTTATCGGCGTTGCGAAGGACGGAGGTTCCGTGCTCTGCGCTATTGAAAACGGAAGTTCATATGCGATCGTTGAAAGTGATGTCTCCGGACGTTACAACAGTTATAACTCGGTAAAATTCACATACACGATGCTTCGCGGCGAAGATATGGATATATCCGGCAAATCCGATATAACCATACGTACATACGAAAAAGGGCTGCCCGCAGAGCATCTTACGCAGAGATATATGTTTGTTGACTCAGACAATTATGTAGATATGGCCGCGTATTACAGGGAATATCTTATGAAGACATATCCGACGCTTAGCGACAAGGCGGATGAAAATCTGTCTCTTGTAGTAGATATGGTCGGAGGAGTAGACGACAAGCAGCATATACTCGGCGTGCCTGTAACAAAAGATCTGCCGCTTACAAAATATGAAGAAGCGGAAAGTATATTAAATGATATGATCGGAAACGGAATAAGTAATCTTAAGGTTAAATATTCCGGATGGTGCAATAACGGAATACATAACTCATCAGTAAGAAAAGTTAAGCCGTCTAAGAGGCTGGGCAGCAAAAAAGAACTTAAATCATTTGTACAGACTGCGCAGTCGAATAATGTCGATCTGTATTTTGACGCTAACTTCCAGCTTGTATATAAAAACAAGATTTTTGATAAATACAGCGTCAACAGGGATACGGCAAAATTTGTAAGCCGTGAGACGGCAGAACTTTCATACTACAGTCCGATATACTTTGCGCAGCAGCCGGAAGAATATGAGTATTATCTTGCAAGACCGGCGTATGCGATCGGCAATGTTGACAGTTTCCACAAATATATAACGGGACTCGGATGCAGCAATATTTCATTTGCCGATCTGAGTAACGAGCTTAGCGGAGATTACAACTATAAAAAGCATGTTTCAAGAGAAGAAGCCATGAATATGATAACCGCAAAGTATCAGGAACTTGCCGAAAGCGGTTCGAAAGTTATGGCTAATTCCGATTACTTTTATAATATTCCGTATGCGGATATGGTTACGGGAATGGTTCTTTCGAATAAGAGCTTTAATATAATTGATGAAACGATACCGTTCTATCAGATCGCGCTTCACGGAATTGTAAATTATACTGCCGAATCACTGAACCTTTCGCAGAATTCTGAAGAAACATACTTAAAGTCGGCAGAACTCGGAGCAGGATTGTACTATACGATCACGCAGAGTCCGGCGTCCGTTCTTCAGGACAGCAAGTATACCGAATATTTTGCTACCGAATATAATCTGTGGAAAGATACTATCAGTGAAGAGTACGACAGATTCTCAAATGACTTTAACGGTACATATGACGAATATATCACGAACCATGAGAAAGTTTCTGAGAACGTGTATAAAACGGAATATGCGAATGGAGTTAAAGTTATAGTTAATTATAATTATAATCCGTTTAACTATAACGGTACTGAGATTCAGGCAAGAGACTATATAGTGGAAGGAGGAAGTAACTAATGCAGAAAAAGAAACGTAAAATGACGCTTGCAGCAAAAAATGCTGTCGCAGGATATCTGTTTATACTTCCATTTATCATTGGATTTTTGCTGTTTATGCTGGTCCCATTGGTCCAGTCGTTCAGAATGAGCTTTTCAGAAGTAAATATTGCTCCCGGCGGCGGCGGATTTATGATGGAATTTGTAAAGATCGCGCAGTACAACAAGGCGATCAATGTGGATCCCCAGTATAAGATACTTTTGATCGAGAATATCAGGGGTATGCTTTTGGACCTTCCTGCTACGCTTATATTCAGTTTCTTTGTTGCTTTGCTCCTTAATCAGACATTTAAGTGCAGGGGATTTGTAAGAGCGATATTCTTCATGCCGGTTATACTTTCATCGGGTGTTATAGTAGGACTTGAGTATAACAATGCAATGCTTGCAGGCATGAAAGATGTTATTCAGGAAACTTCCAATTCTTCAAGTATCACGACTGTGCTGCAGGATATGCTTGTAACGGAAGGCTCGCAGGCCGGAGACTTTTTCGGATTTATATTTGACCTTATAGACCATGTATATGATATAGCGATACAATCGGGTATCCAGATCATAATATTCCTTTCGGGACTGCAGACAATATCGCCAAGTATGTTTGAAGCCGCCAAGATCGAGGGATGTACGGCATGGGAATGTTTCTGGAAGATAACGCTTCCGATGGTAAGTTCTCTTATCCTGGTTAATATTATATATACCATTATAGATTACTTCTGCCGTTCGGATAATGAGGTAATGGAATATATATCTGATATGAATATTGTAAAGATGCAATATGGTTTGAGTTCTGCGATGTCGTGGATTTACTTTGTTTGTTGTTTGGTGATCATTGGAATCATCTCGTTAATAATTTCGAAGAAGGTGTACTATTATGAGTAAGAAAACAAAAAAATGGCAGGCCTTTATGGAACGCAACAGGAAATCCAACGGCTATCTGATGCGTAAAACATTGTTCAATATCGGTTATAAAATATGCCGTGCAATATTGATATTCGGATTGTGTTTCCTGATTGTCCAGCCTTTGCTGAACAAAATATCACTTAGTTTTATGGAAGAGCAGGATCTTTATGATTCTACCATCGTAAGCATACCGCGTCATTTTACAACATCGGGATATAAGCTTACGGCGCAGCTTATGAAATACTGGAAGGCGCTCGGAACGACCACATATATAAGCCTTATCGTAAGTGTTTTTCAGGTTGCGGCGGCAACGTTTGTAGGTTACGGATTTGCAAGGTACAAATTCCCGCTTAAGAACTTCTGGTTCTTTATGGTTATCCTTGTAATCATCATACCTCCGCAGACGATCATGGCTCCGTTATACCTTAACTTTACTTATTTTGATCCGCTGGGTCTGGTTTCGCTGTTTGCCGGAAAGCCTATAAACCTTATAAATACAATGCTTCCGTATCTGCTGTTATGCCTTGGATGTATGGGACTTAAGAGCGGATTGTACATATATCTTATAAGGCAGTTCTTCAGGAATGTGCCTAAAGATATTGAAGAGGCGGCGTATGTTGACGGATGCGGAAAGTTCAAGACATTTTATCGTATAATGCTTCCGGATGCAAAGCCTATCATTACATCATGTTTTCTGTTTGCATTCGTATGGCAGTGGACGGATAAATTTTATTCACAGATGTTTTTGAGGAAATATACGCTTCTCTCAACGTCGCTTTCGGGATTGTCTGACTCGCTTGATACTTTCCTTAAGAATGCGGGAATTGCAGAAAAAGCGTCAATGGCGTATTCATCGGCCACAGTGGCTACCGGAACGCTTATGACGATTATACCTCTGCTTATCATTTATGTATTCGCGCAGAAAGGATTCGTTGAGAGTCTGAGCCAGTCAGGTATTAAGATGTAAAACGTTGCTTTACAGCGTTTTATATGATATAATGTTATGGTTTGGTATTACATAGCACAAAAATAATATGAAAAATCAGAAAGGAGTATAACAAGCTATGGTAAAAAGAAGAAAGTTAATTGCATTATGTTTATCGGCCGTATTGGCTGCGTCTGTACTTAGCGGATGCGGCGGCGGAAGCGACGAGCCACAGTCTACCGATAATACTGATGCGAATGCCGAAGCTACCGAAGAACCTGAAGAAGGTAATGAACAGGGTTCAACGCTTAAGACTTATGATGATCTCGGCGGAATGAAGATCACGATAGGCGACTGGTATTCGGCAGACGAGGAGGATCTGTCTTCACAGTATGCGGAGGATACATACAATTACAGACAGGAAATTTTTGATCAGTACAATTTCACTATTGAAAGACAGAAGATAGGTGTCTGGGGCGATATGGCAGAGGCATTTACTACCGACTGTATGGCAGGAAATCCACGTGTTAATATCTGGTATCTGTATCAGACAACCGTTGCGCAGCCTCTGAAGAATCATCTGTTCTATGATCTTGGTTCACTTGAAACTGTTGATTTTACAGCAGAAAAATGGAACCAGCATGTTAAGGAACTGATGTCATATGACGGCGGAATATACGGTATGTCAACAGAGAAGGAACCAAGGGCCGCTATTTTCTATAATAAGAGAATGTTTGAAGAAGCGGGAATCGATCCTGAAGAACCGTATGAACTTCAGAAGAATGGCGAGTGGACATGGGATAAGTTCGAAGAGTATTGCGCAAAACTTACCAGAGACGTTGATAACGACGGTAAAACTGATATATATGCAATGGCGTCATTCTCAAAGGATTACTTTAAGCTGGCAGTAGCAAGCAACGGCGCTCAGTTCGTATCAAAGAATGCCGACGGAAAATATGAGAACGCTACAAAGACACAGAACTTTATCGATGCCGCAAACTGGGCTGTAGGCCTTATCGAACAGGGTTATGTTATGAGAACGCCTACCGACGAAGTAAGCAATGCAGATGCTAACTGGACGGAGATCAGATTCCGTGACGGCGAGTGCGCAATGCAGACTGCAGAGGTATATCAGGTAGGAGACTTTGCAGGTTCAATGGATGATGAATTCGGACTTGTTATGTTCCCTGCAGGACCTAACGGACATATGGCTACGGTACCTATGGATAACGTTATTGTTATTCCTTCATGCTATACCGATAAGGAATATGTTGAGAAGCTTATGTTTGCATATAACCTTTATACGGAGCCGGCTCCGGGATATTCACTTGATGAAGTATGGAAGAATACTTATTATCCTCAGTTCAGTGATACAAGAGCTGTAGATGAGACTCTTACAATGATGCGTGACGACCAGTACAGAGTATATGATTATCAGCCGATGATAATCGATACCGACTACGGTGATTTTGCATACGCTGTTGAAGCAGGAGCAAAGACGCCTGCAGAACAGCTTGAAGAGATGACTCCTACCTGGGATGCAAGGATAAAGGAAGCAAACGGGGAATAATTGTTTTGATATAGTAGTCAGGCTGCTGTAACTTAACCATATACTGATTTTGTTACAGCAGCTTTTTAGATATATAGCAGATTGTAATGTGAGGTTTCGTAATGATTGGTCTTAAAGATAAATATAAAGATTATTTCAACATAGGAGCAGCTGTAAACTGCGAAACGGTTAAGGCTGATAAAGATATCATCATTAATAATTTTAATAATATCACGTGTGAAAACCAGATGAAGTTTGGAGTCCTTTATAAAGAGGACGAAACGTACGATTACAGCCATGCGGATGAGCTGTATACGTTTGCCAAAGAAAACGGCATCAGGATGAGGGGCCATAATTTTGTATGGCATAACCAGACCCCGTTCCACATTTTTAAGAAGAGCAAAGAAGAAGTTGCGGAAATATTGAAAAACCATATGATATGCATGAACGAACGCTACGGAGATGTAGTGGATTGCTGGGATGTGATCAATGAAGGCGTTGAAGATAAGAGCAGTGAGTTCTTGAGAAAAAGCCCGTGGATGGATAAATTCGGCGACGATTACTGCAAATTTGTATTTAAGCTTGCAAAGGATGTGCTTCCTTCTAAAGTGCAGCTTTTTTACAATGATTATAATGAATATATTCCTGAAAAAAGGGAAAAGATCATCACGCTCATAAAACATATAAATGCAGAAGAGAAACTTGTTGACGGTATAGGCATGCAGTGCCATGTGAACCTGTATTATCCTACGATCGATCTCGTGAGGGAGGCGATAGAATTATATGCTTCTCTTGGTCTTAGGATACATATAACCGAAATGGATCTGTCGTATTTTAAGTTTGACGACAAACAGGTTTTGACTAAGCCCGATATGCGTCTGCAGGAAATGCATGCGAAAGTATACGGCGACTATTTTGCATTGTTCAGGGAGTATAAGGACTATATCGATAATGTTACACTCTGGGGCGTATCCGACAGATATACGTGGCTTGATTATTTTCCGGTGGAAAACAGAAAGAACTGGCCGCTTTTGTTTGATACGGACGGAAATCCCAAGGAGTCATATTATCGTGTTATAGATTTTTAAATTTTAATACTTGTTTTGGAGGACTATAATGGAAAAATATCAGGATGAATCATTATCATTTGAAGAAAGAGCCAAGGATCTTGCATCCAGGCTTACGTTAGAGGAAAAGGTATATCAGACGCTTCATGGCGCGCCGGCTATAGACAGGCTTGGCGTTAAGGCTTATAACTATTGGAACGAGGCGCTCCACGGCGTTGCAAGGGCAGGCGTGGCGACAGTATTTCCGCAGTCTATAGGGCTTGCCGCTACGTTTGATGAAGATTTTATTGAAGAAGTTGCCGACTGCATTTCTACCGAAGGACGCGCGAAGTTCAACATGCAGCAGGAGTATGGCGATACGGATATATATAAGGGACTTACTTTCTGGTCGCCTAACGTAAATATCTTTAGGGATCCGAGATGGGGACGCGGACATGAGACTTTTGGCGAGGATCCGTATCTTACATCAAGACTGGGCGTAAGGTTTATCAACGGAATCCAGGGACATGATAAAAAATATCTTAAGGCTGCGGCGTGCGCAAAGCATTTTGCCGTACATTCGGGACCGGAAGATGAGAGGCACAGTTTCAACGCCGTTGTTTCAAAGAAAGATATGAGGGAAACGTATCTTCCTGCATTCAAAGCGTGTGTAAAAGAAGCGGGCGTTGAAGTGGTAATGGGAGCATATAACAGGACAAACGGCGAACCATGCTGCGGAAGCAAATCGCTGCTTGTGGATATATTAAGAGGAGAGTGGCAGTTTAAAGGGCATGTTACATCCGACTGCTGGGCGATAAAGGATTTCCATGAATTCCATATGGTAACTTCGGGTCCGGTAGAATCTGTTGCGCTTGCAATGAATAACGGATGCGATCTTAACTGCGGCAATATAAACGGCAATCTTATTAAGGCAAATGAGGAAGGTCTTATTTCGGAGGAAACTATAGAACAGTCCGTGGCAAGACTTTATACTACGAGGATGAAGCTTGGACTGTTTGACGATCCCGCAAAGGTTCCGTTTAGCAGCATAAAATATGACGTTGTAGATTGTAAGGAACACAGGATGCTCAATCTAAAAGCGTCGAAAAAGGGTATATGCCTGCTTAAGAACGAGAATAATATACTGCCTCTTGACAAGTCAAAGATCAAGACTATCGGAGTAATAGGACCCAATGCGGATAACAGGCGCGCCCTCGTAGGCAACTACGAAGGAACGGCTTCGGAATATGTTACCATACTGGAAGGCATAAAGGAATATGTCGGCGACGATGTGAGAGTGATGTATTCGGAAGGCTGCCACCTTTGCAAAGACCGCGTATCAGGTCTTGCGCAGGCGCATGACAGGACTGCGGAGGCAAGGGCGGTTGCAGCACAGTCCGATGTAGTCATAGCATGTTTTGGACTTGATCCGAGCTTAGAAGGTGAAGAAGGCGACGAGGGCAATGAATTTGCCAGCGGCGATAAGCCTAATATAGAACTTCCTGGAATACAGCTTGATGTCCTTAAAGCGATATATGAAAGCAAAAAACCGGTTATCCTTGTTGTACTTTCGGGAAGCGCGCTGTCATTGGTATGGGCAGACGAGAACCTTCCCGCAATTATAGAAGGATGGTATCCGGGCGCGCAGGGCGGACGCGCAATAGCGCAGATTTTGTTCGGAGAAGCGTCTCCGGAAGGAAAACTGCCCGTAACATTCTATCGTACTTCTGAAGAACTTCCTGATTTCAGGGATTATTCCATGAAGGGAAGGACTTACAGATATATGGAGAATGAAGCTTTATATCCGTTCGGATACGGACTTAGCTATTCCGATTATGAGATAAGCGGCGTAAGCGCGGACAGCGACAGCATATCTGCGGATAAAAATATAAAAGTAACGGCAAGCCTTACGAATAAAGGCAAAATGAAGGGCGCCGAGACAATTCAGATATATGTAAAAGCATTAAGGGAAGATGCGCCGAATTTCCAGTTAAAGGGCCTTAAGAAATTGGAACTTGAACCCGGTGAAACAAAGAGCGCGGAATTTGTTCTTACGCCGGACAGCTTTGGACTCTATAACGATGACGGAGTAAAAATGCTTTATAACGGCGATTACGAGATATATGCCGGCACATCGCAGCCCGATGCAAGAAGTATCAGCCTTACCGGAAAGAAACCGGTATGTATCCCTGTTTCTTATAAGGGCGATGACGCCGCAGTGCCTGAATAACCCTTAAGGAGGTACGTTGGTATATGAAGGGATATGAAAATTGCTGGCTTAATTATTCGCATGCGGATGTTGTACCCGAATACATAAAGAAGCTTTCAGGCATATTTTGCCTGACGGGCGGAAGATGCGCAGACAACGCCGTTAAGGAAATAATTACCGCAATGCGCGATATATTTGACATTCAGATCGATAAAAAAGATATTCCTGCAGAAATGTCTGCAGGAATATGTCTTAAGATATTTGATGATGCGGATAAGGAATATACAGGTTCGTTTGTACCGGACGATGAAGGATATGCCATATATTATAAAGAAGGATCGGACCTTATAGTAGTATCGTCGGGAAGCGAACGCGGAATACTGTACGGCGTATTCAGGCTTATAAGGATGTTTAGGTTTAATGAAACGGCCGACGGCTTAAAAGTATTTGAGAATCCGTATACCCCTATAAGGATGCTTAACCACTGGGACAATATGAAGGGCGACATTGAAAGGGGATATTCGGGCAATTCATTTTTCTATGAAGATGATGAGATCATAATTAATGACAGGACTAAAGCTTACGCCAGGCTTATTGCATCGATTGGCATCAATGCGGTTACGATCAATAATGTGAACGTACATTCCGTTGAAACAAGGCTTATAACCGATACGTTCCTTGATAAGGTAAAGCAGATAAACGATATATTTGCTTCATACGGGATAAAGCTGTATCTAAGCGTCAATTTTGCCGCTCCTATGGAACTTGGGGAAACTGACACATGCGATCCGAAAGATCCTCTTGTCATTAAATGGTGGAATGATACTGCCAAACATTTATATGAAGTGATCCCGGATTTTGGAGGATATCTGGTAAAAGCAGATTCCGAGGGAAGGCCGGGACCGCATACATACAAAAGGAGCCATGCAGAAGGCGCAAATATGCTTGCAAGGTCTATAGGAAAATATGGCGGCATAGTTGTATGGAGATGTTTTGTATATAACTGCAGGCAGAACTGGCGCGACAAAAAGACCGACAGGGCAAAAGCCTGTTACGATAATTTTTATAGGCTGGATGGGGAGTTTGATGATAATGTAGTACTTCAGATCAAGAACGGCCCTATGGATTTTCAGGTAAGGGAACCTGTTTCCCCGCTGTTTGGGGCACTTAAAAAGACCAATGTATTTCTGGAACTCCAGATCGCGCAGGAGTATACGGGACAGCAGATAGACGTATGCTATCTTGTGCCGATGTGGAAAGAGATACTTGATTTTAATACATACGCATCCGATAACGCTACAGTAAAGCGTATTGTTTCGGGAAGGGAATACGGCAACAGGATATGCGGGATCGCAGGCGTTACCAATACCGGAAATGATGCAAACTGGACCGGGCATGATTTTGCCGCCGCCAATCTGTATGGATTTGCAAGGCTGTGCTGGGATCCTGAGTTATCATCGGAACAGATAGGCATCGAATGGGCAAGGGCTACGTTTGGAAACGATGAGGAAGTATATAATAAAGTATATGATATAATAAAAGATTCCTGGCATACATATGAAAAGTATACCTCGCCCCTTGGGATAGGCTGGATGATAAATCCAAGCGACCATTACGGCCCAAATGTCGACGGTTTTGAATATGATGTGTGGGGTACCTATCACCGTTCGGACAGAAATGGCATGGGACAGGACAGGACGGTCCTTAACGGAACCGGTTTTACCGCTCAGTATAATGAGCCGCTTAAAAGCATGTATGAGGATGTTTCGTCCACTCCGGATGAGTTAAGGCTGTTTTTCCATTATACAAAATATGATTATGTGCTTTCAAATGGCAAAACCCTTATACAGCATATATACGATACTCATTTTGAAGGAGTAGAAGAAGTAAAAGATATGATTTCCAAATGGCAGTCGCTTGCGGAAAAAGTCGATAAAAAAGTATTTGACAGGGTTAATGAAAGATTTGAGAGACAATTATACAATGCTATTGAATGGCGCGACAGGGTGAATACATATTATTACAGGATGTCGGGAATAAATGACGAATACGGCAGAACGATTTATTGATATGACCGTATAAATATGAATCAAATTGTACATTCTTTTTAATGTAAAAACATTAGGAGGATGTACATTAATGGCACAGTATAAGGTTGAGATATGCGGAGTCAATACTTCCAAATTGCCGCTTCTGAAAAATGATGAAAAGGAAGCCCTTTTTGACAGGATACTTGAAGGAGACAAAAGCGCAAGAGAGCAGTATATAAAGGGCAATCTCAGGCTGGTTCTGAGTATTATACAGCGTTTTTCAAACAGCGCGGAAGATATTGACGATCTGTTTCAGATAGGCTGCATAGGGCTTATGAAGGCGATTGACCATTTTGATATTACGCAGCAGGTAAAATTTTCGACTTATGCCGTGCCGATGATCATAGGCGAGATACGAAGATATCTCAGGGACAATAATTCAATACGGGTGAGCCGTTCAATAAGGGATACGGCATATAAAGCGGTATATGCGAAAGAAAATCTCAGAAAGAAAATGGACCGCGAACCCACGGTTGATGAAATCGCAGGGGAGATCCAAATGACTCCCGAAGAAGTGATATATGCGTTAGATGCGATACAAAGTCCGGTATCATTATATGAACCCGTGTATTCCGAAGGAGGGGACACGCTTTATATAATGGACCAGATCAGCGATAAAAAGAATAAAGAAGATAACTGGATTGAGGAAATATCGGTAAAAGAAGCCTTGGAACATCTTAATGACAGGGAAAAGTCGATAATAAGGCTTAGGTATTTCGACGGAAAAACGCAGATGGAAGTGGCGGACGAGATCAATATTTCACAGGCGCAGGTCTCAAGGCTTGAAAAGACGGCGCTTAAAAATATGAAAGATTATCTCGGACAAAGATAATTAAGCCGAAACCCGCATATAATAATACAAATGATGTGACAGGAAAAAATATATGCGCCTGTGTGACCTGAAAAAGAAAGAAGTCATCAATATATGCGACGGACAGCGTATAGGGTGTATTACCGATATAGAATTTGAATTATGCGACGGCTGTATAACACATGTGATAATACCCGGACCATGCAAGGTGTTCGGAATGTTCGGACGTGAAGAAGAGTACGTTATCCCGGCAGAATGTGTTAAACAGATAGGCGCGGATGTTGTGCTGATAGAGGCAGATATTTCAAAGTACCTGAGCAAATGCAAATGGTTGTAAAGAGGAGGTATATTATGAAGTGCCCTTTTTGTGGCGAAGAGAACACAAGAGTAATTGATTCAAGACCTGCGGAAGATAACAATTCAATAAGGCGCAGACGCCAGTGCGACAAATGTCAGAGAAGGTTTACAACATATGAAAAAGTTGAAACAATACCGCTTGTTGTAGTAAAAAAAGATATGACGAGGGAACCTTACGACCGTTCCAAAATCGAAAAGGGAGTATTTAAGTCCTGCCATAAGCGTCCAATTCCGGTAGACAAGCTCAATGAAACCGTGGACATTATTGAAAATACGATTTTCAATCTGGAATATAAAGAAATCCCGAGCAATACGATAGGCGAGATCGTAATGGAAAAATTAAAAGAACTGGACGCCGTGGCATACGTACGATTTGCTTCGGTGTACAGGGAATTTAAAGACGTAAGCACCTTCATGGATGAGATCAAAAAAATACTCGATACATAAAAAGAGGAGAAATCCTCTTTTTTTTAATATTACATATTGACTTTTTGTAATATGCGTGCTATACTGTATTACACGCTCTGATAATCTGATATATCTTTTATTTTGTGTTATTATTTCTGATTTAATGTATATTTTAAAGTTTGGAGGGGTATATGTTTTACAGGTCTTTTTGTGCTGCCGTTAACGGACTGTCGGCACAGATCATTAAAGCAGAGGCTGACGTTACCGACGGACTGCCGGCTTTTCATATGGTCGGATATCTCGGGTCGGAGGTAAAAGAAGCGGCTGAAAGAGTGCGGAGCGCGATCAAGAATACCGGATACCGCTTTCCGGCAAAGAGGATAACGGTCAATCTGTCTCCTGCCGATATACGTAAGGAAGGGACGGCGTTTGATATATCTGTCGCAATGGCGCTTATGGCATCGTTCGGGTATATAAAAGGAAATATGTTTGAAAAAATCATATTCATAGGGGAGTTAAGCCTTGACGGACATATAAACAGGGTGCCGGGAGTGCTTGCTATGGTAAAGGAGGCAAAAAAACAGGGGTTTGAATATTGTATTGTGCCAAAAGATAATGTTAAGGAAGCC
The DNA here is from genome assembly GCA_947593975.1 of uncultured Lachnospiraceae bacterium. Taxonomy (GTDB): domain Bacteria; phylum Bacillota; class Clostridia; order Lachnospirales; family Lachnospiraceae; genus V9D3004. Next base: position 20,448 of record CANQDW010000009.1, on the reverse strand, counting down.
TCTTTGGCGGATGAGAGAGGCGTTATAGGCGTGGATTTGCTCGCAGATGTGGTAAAAATAGTTATGTCAGACGATTACGGGAAGTATACTGCGGAACCCGTACTTTGGCAGGCGGGCAAAAAAAGCGGGTGCGGTGATAAGGATTTTTCCGATATATACGGTCAGGGACTGTTAAAGCGCGCCGCGCAGATCGCGGTAAGCGGACGTCATAATATGCTGATAATAGGACCGCCCGGGGTCGGAAAGACAATGATCGCGGAAAGGATACCGGGTATCATGCCGCCCATGACAAAGGAGGAAAGCATTGAAACGTCTGTAATATCAAGCATATGCGGTGAATACGATAAATTAAACGATTATATATATGAAAGGCCGGTAAGGACGCCGCATTATTCGATATCAAAAACCGGGCTTATAGGCGGAGGGCACATACCAAAGCCCGGTGAAATAACGCGCGCTCACAGGGGAGTGCTTTTCCTTGATGAACTTACTGAATTTAACAGGGGCGTTTTAGAACTCCTTAGGGAACCGCTTGAAAATAAAAAAATAGTCCATACAAGAATGAACAGAAGCGTTACGTATCCGTGTGACTTTATGCTTATAGCGGCAATGAATCCGTGCCCGTGCGGATATTATCCGAATATTTCAAAATGCAGGTGCACGCCTGACAATATACGAAAATATCTCGGAAAAATAAGTCACGCATTTTTAGACCGGATAGACATAATTATTGAAGCCGAGGCAGTGGAGTATGAGGATATCGGAAACGAAGCAGATCCGGAAAATAAAGGAGAGAGTTCGGAAATAATACAAAAAAGGGTTGCGGATGCGGAAAAGATGCAAAAACGCAGATATAAAGGAGAGGATATTAAAAATAACGCCGGGCTTAATGCCGGTCAGATTAAAAAATGGTGCGGTATCGGCGATGAGGAAAGGGAATTTTTAAAGAATGTATACGAGGAATGGGAACTTAGCGCGCGTTCTTATTATAAAATACTTAAAGTGGCGCGGACTATAGCAGATTTTGAGCAAAAAGAAAACATATCCTTAAGCCATATACAGGAGGCGGTATTTTACAGGAGCGCGGAAAGAAAGCTGTGGCAGAAAGGCGGAAATATCATATGGAACTGACAAAGGAAGAATACTGGTACTGGCTTGGAAGTATAAAACAAGTGGGAAGAAAAACGGCGCGGAAACTGCTTTATGTATTTGAAGATCCGTACGAACTGTTTAACGCATCAAAAAAGGCGCTTAGGGATACAGGTTTTTTAACCGACGTCCAGATAAATAATATATTGTGTAGAGATATGCATGATATCAGAAGAACCGTTAATATGATAAAAAACCGGGGGATAAATATTGTGTATCTTTCAGGAAAAGGTTATCCAAGAAGGCTTGAAAATATCCCGGATCCTCCGCTTGTGCTGTATTATAAAGGCGCGGCTATAGATAATGAGAGTCCGTCGGCAGCTATAGTAGGTTCAAGAAAATGTTCCGAGTATGGAAGGAGGCTTGCCTATGATATCGCATATGAGCTTGCGGCGCACGGGGTGCGGATTATAAGCGGGATGGCGTACGGGATAGACGGGGAAGCTCAGAGAGGCTGCCTTGCGGCAGGCGGGATAACGCAGGCGGTTCTTGGCTGCGGCGCGGATATTTGTTATCCGAAAAGCAATATAGAGCTTTATACAATGATAGAAAGAAACGGGAGCATTATTTCGGAATATGAACCTAAAACGATGCCAAGGCCGGGATTTTTTCCGGAGAGAAACAGGATCGTATCAGGGCTTTCCGATATTGTGGCGGTAGTTGAAGCAGGGGAAAAAAGCGGTTCGCTTATAACTGTGGACTGCGCGCTGGAACAGGGAAAAGACATATATGCAGTCCCGGGAAGGATTACGGATGCGCAGAGCAAAAGCTGCAATATGCTCATAAAAAACGGCGCTTTTCTGCTTGAAACGGCCGAAGATATACTCGATGCGCTAAAAATTGAGCATAAAAATAATAAAAGTATAAATAAAACAGAAAATAAATATACTCTTGCCACAGATGAAAAAATAGTGTATGCTAGATTAGGTTTGGAACCAAAACATATTGACAGTATTGTTTTAGAGACCGGTATGCCGGCTGAACAAGTCATGAGAATCATTTTAAGTCTTGAAATGAGACATATTATACAAAAGACCGCAAATAATTATTATGTAAAAGGTGTATAGAACGGAGTGGTTTGTGATGGCTAAAAATCTTGTTATCGTGGAGTCCCCCGCTAAGGCGGAAACAATCAAGAAATTTCTCGGAAAGAATTATGAAGTGCTTGCATCGAATGGTCATGTAAGGAATTTCCCGAAAAGCAGCCTGGGGATTGACGTAGATAATGATTTTGAACCCAAATATATTACTATCCGCGGCAAAGGGGAACTTCTGTCAGAACTCAGGAAAGCTTCAAAAAAGGCAGACAGGGTATATCTCGCAACCGACCCTGACCGCGAAGGGGAAGCAATATCCTGGCATCTGCTTTGCGCCCTGGGACTTGATGAAAAGAAAGCAAGAAGGATTACATTTAACGAGATTACGAAAAACGCCGTTAAGAAATCAATAAAAGAAGCCAGGGATATAGATATGAACCTGGTGAATTCACAGCAGGCAAGGCGTATGCTTGACAGGATGATCGGTTATAAGATCAGTCCGCTTTTGTGGGCGAAAGTTAAAAGCGGTCTCAGCGCGGGACGAGTACAGTCCGTGGCGCTCAGGCTCATATGCGACAGGGAGAGACAGATCAATTCTTTTATACCTTCCGAGTATTGGACTATAGATACAGCGTTTAATATAAGCGGAGAAAAAAAGCCGCTTATCGCGCATTTTTACGGAACAGACGATAAAAAGCTCACGATAGAGAATAAGAAAAAGGCTGATGATATTATAGCGGCTGTAAAAGCGTCTGAATTTGTAGTAAGCGATATAAAAGTGTCGGAGCGCAGCAAGAAATCACCTGTGCCGTTTACTACCAGCACGCTTCAGCAGGAAGCTGCGAAAGTGCTGAACTTTTCAACACAGAAGACCATGCGTATCGCTCAGCAGTTATATGAAGGCGTACATGTAAAGGGTCATGGAACGATAGGACTTATTACTTATCTGCGTACCGATTCTATAAGGATATCGGATGAGGCAGACGCCCTCTGCAGACAGTTTATAGAAGAAACTTATGGCAGCGAATATGTTATAAAGAACGCTAAAACATCCGTTTCTTCACGAAAAATACAGGATGCGCATGAGGCGATAAGGCCTACTTATGTGGATATTACCCCGGTTTTGGTAAAAGAACAGCTCTCAAGGGATCAGTTCAGGCTGTATCAGCTCATATGGAAGAGATTTGTGGCAAGCCGTATGGAAGCTGCGAAGTATGAGACCAAGAGTATAAAAATTGACGGCGGAGGCTGCCGATTTGCCGCTGCAGCGTCAAAGACAATATTTTCAGGATATATGAGCGTATATCAGACAGAAGAAGATAAAGAGATATCCGATGTGATATCATCTAAGATTGAAAAGGGTATGAAGCTTGTGCCGCAGGAATGTGAAAGCAGCCAGCATTTTACACAGCCTCCGGCGCATTTTACGGAAGCTTCGCTTGTTAAGACGCTTGAAGAGCTTGGGATTGGAAGACCAAGCACATATGCGCCTACAATTACGACAATTATTACAAGAAGGTACGTCGCAAAGGAGAAGAAAAATCTCTATGTGACAGAACTTGGCGAGATTGTAAATGAAATAATGATGAAAGGGTTTGCAAGTATCGTCGATGTGAATTTTACCGCTAATCTGGAAGGACTTTTGGATTGCGTTGAAGAAGGTACGGTAAACTGGAAGACGGTAGTGAGCAATTTCTATCCGGATCTTATAGTAGCGGTTGAAAATGCGGAGGAAAAGCTTGAAAAGATCAAGATAGAAGATGAAGTTACGGATACGGTATGCGAAAACTGCGGGCGAAATATGGTGATAAAATACGGACCCCATGGTAAATTCCTTGCATGTCCGGGATTCCCGGAATGCCGCAATACAAAACCTTACTTTGAAAAAACGGGCATTATATGTCCGGAATGCGGCGGAGATATAGTTATTAAAAAGACGCAGAAGGGAAGAAGATATTACGGATGTATCAATAATCCGGAATGCGGATTTATGACTTGGGATAAACCGTCAGGAAAACTTTGCCCTAAATGCGGGAAGATGCTTCTTGTTAAAGGTAATATGCTTGTATGCATGGAAAATGTGTGTGGGTATAAGGAAAAAAAGTAAAATTGTATGAAAAGAACGAAAAATTTGCATAATATATTGTCTTTTCAGATAATTAGTGATATAATTCGACATATACCACTTTTTAGGAGTACAATATATGAGTGTCCAATTATTAGATAAAACAAGAAAGATAAATAAACTGCTGCATAATAATACCGAGACAAAATTTATGTTCAACGACATATGTGAAGTGCTTAGCGAAGTGCTTAGTTCTAATACTATTGTTATCAGTAAGAAAGGCAAGATACTTGGGATCAAAAACAGGCCGGATATAAAATGTATTGACGAATTTATATCTGATAAAGTCGGAGATATGATCGACAGCGCGCTTGGCGAGAGATTCCTTAACGTTTTATCCACAATGGAAAATGCAAATCTTGCAACATTTGGATTTGAAAAGGCAAGCAGGGAAGGATACCATGCTATCATAGTGCCTATAGGGATATCGGGCGAAAGGCTCGGAACGCTGTTTATTTACCGTTTAGAAGGCGGATATGATATAGATGATATTATCCTCGGCGAATACGGGACTACCGTTGTCGGTCTTGAGATGTTAAGGGCGGTAAAGGAAGAAGATGCCGAGATATTCCGCAAGCGGCAGATAGTAAAATCAGCTATCGGCACATTGTCATATTCCGAAGTGGAGGCAATATCGCACGTATTTGAAGAACTTGATAATAAAGAAGGGATACTGGTTGCAAGCAAGATAGCCGACAGGGTAGGGATAACAAGATCGGTAATAGTAAATGCTTTAAGGAAGTTTGAAAGCGCCGGGGTTATAGAATCACATTCTTCAGGCATGAAAGGTACATATATCAAGGTACTGAACGACGAGGTGTTTTCGGAACTTAAGAAGGTAAAAAGGGCATAACGCATTAAAAGAGGCGGATTACTTATAAGAGAGTCCGCCTTTTATATATTTTATGCTTGATATTTATCAGGCGATGTGGTAATATATATCAGTATTTGTAAAAAAACACATGCATGGACCGTATGATTGGTGTCCGGAAAGATTTTGACGCGAAACTTTCCGGGTTATTATATGGAAAGATATGCATGGAAGATTATTAACCAGACGGAGGTAAGGAAAATGAGCGTTATTTCAATGAAACAGTTACTCGAAGCAGGTGTTCATTTCGGACACCAGACAAGAAGATGGAACCCTAAAATGGCTCCTTATATATATACCGAGAGAAACGGCATATATATAATCGATCTTCAGAAATCTGTAGGTAAAGTCGATGAAGCGTACAATGCCATTAAGGACATCGTTTCAGAAGGCGGAAACATCCTTTTTGTAGGAACTAAAAAGCAGGCTCAGGATTCTGTAAAGACGGAAGCTTCACGCTGCGGAATGTTCTATGTAAATGAAAGATGGTTAGGCGGTATGCTTACCAACTTCAAAACTATCCAGACAAGGATCAAAAGACTTAAAGAAATCGAGAAAATGTCCGAAGACGGAACATTTGATGTCCTTCCTAAAAAAGAAGTTATCGCGATCAGGAAGGAATGGGATAAACTTGAAAAGAACCTTGGCGGAATCAAGGAAATGAAGGATATACCCGATGCAATATTTGTTGTAGATCCCAAAAAGGAAAGGATATGCGTCCAGGAAGCTCATATACTTGGTATCCCTCTTATCGGTATTGCAGATACCAACTGCGATCCTGACGAACTCGATTACGTGATACCGGGTAATGACGATGCTATTCGCGCCGTTAAGCTTATCGTAGCTAAGATGGCCGACGCTGTTATCGAAGCAAACGAAGGCGTTTCAATGGCTGATGAACCTGAAGAGGCATCGGATGAGGCGCAGGAAGAAGCTGAAGCAGAAGAAGAGACGGCAGAACCTGTTTCGGAAGAAACCGCTGAAGCAGAAGAAGCATAATAGTTTGAATATGGAATAGATTATAAGGAGTGAAAATAAAATGGCTATTACAGCAGCTATGGTTAAAGAATTAAGAGAAATGTCAGGCGCAGGAATGATGGACTGCAAAAAGGCATTGACCAATACAGACGGAGATATGGAAAAAGCTATGGAGTTCCTCAGGGAGAACGGTCTTGCAAAAGCAGCTAAGAAGGCAGGCAGGATCGCGGCTGAAGGTCTTGTATGCACTAATGTGAGCGCAGACGGAAAAGTCGCTTCCATGGTAGAAGTAAACAGCGAGACGGACTTTGTTGCCAAAAATGATGTTTTCCGTGAGTTTGTAGAGCAGGTTGCAGCGCAGGCTGCCGATACCGATTCGGCAGATATTGATGCATTTCTTGCAGAGGACTGGAAAGCTGAAGCGGGAATGACCGTAAACGAGAAGCTTGCAGGCATGATCGCCAAGATTGGTGAAAATATGAACATCCGCAGATTTGTTAAGCTTACGGCAGAAGACGGAATAATTGTTTCATATATCCATGCGGCAGGAAAGATCGGCGTACTTGTTAAAGCCGATACGGATAATGACAGCGATGAGGTAAAAGAGTGCCTTAAAAATGTTGCGATGCAGATAGCGGCTATGTCGCCTAAATATGTATCGACAGCGGATGTATCGGAAGAATATAAGAAACATGAGCTTGAGATCTTAGTTGCGCAGGCTAAAAATGATCCTAAGAATGCCGGCAAACCTGATAATATCATTGAGAAAATGGTTACGGGAAGACTTAATAAAGAGCTTAAGGAAGTATGCCTGCTTGAACAGGAATATGTTAAAGCCGAGAACAAGGAAAATGTCGGCAAATATGTTGAGTCTGTAGCAAAGGCATGCGGATGCAGCCTGAAGGTAGTTGATTTTGTACGTTATGAGACCGGAGAAGGAATCGAGAAAAAGAATGAGGATTTTGCCGCTGAAGTAGCTGCTCAGATGAAATAGATGGGTTAAGCCGTACGCGGAGTGTATGAAAGTATGTATAAACCTCTGAACTGATGTAATATCATTACACGGTTTAGAGGTTTTTATGTAATGTATCGGAGGCATTAAAGCATGGACGCTTTTAGGGATGATTTTACGGTGGTCATATGATAAAAAACGACAAAATCTGTATTGTTATGATCATATGTATCTTTATTATCGGTATCGCGGGTTCGGTTTTCGTCCTGAGAAAGTCAGACGGAAAGAAAGCGATCATAACAAGAGACGGACAGGAGCTTTACAGGCTGGACCTTACGGAGTATAAGAAACCGTATGAAATCGAAATAAAAAGCGAAGAGGGAACAAACAGGGTCCTGATAGAAAACGGCAGGATACGTATGTCATATGCGGATTGCCCCGATAATACATGCGTAAAGATGGGCTGGCTTAACTCCGAATCGATGCCTATTGTATGCCTGCCGCACCATATAGTTATAAAATTTACTGATGATACCGATTCGCCGGACGGCGTTGCGGGACTTAAGGGTGATTGATATGAAGACCGGAAGATTGGCGGAACTTGCGCTCCTTACAGCGCTTGCATTGATTATTTTTGTGGTTGAACTTAGGATCCCTGATCCGATACCTGTACCGGGAGTGAAACTCGGGCTTGCAAATGTGGTCACGGTATATGCCGTTTACCATTACCGGCCGGGCGAGGTGTTTGCCGTAGTTCTTGCAAGGATAATCCTGGGGGCGATGTTTGGCGGCAGCATGATCGCGCTGATATACAGTTTGACCGGAGGAATGTTCTGTTTGGCGGGGATGTTTCTTATGAAAAGGGTGCTGTCTGAAAAATGCATCTGGCTGTGCAGCGTATTCGGGGCAGTATTTCACAATACGGGTCAGATTGCCGCAGCGGTTTTTATCACGAAAACGACGCTTGTGCTTTGTTATTTTCCTATATTGATCGTAGCAGGGTGCATTGCGGGCGCATTTACGGGCGTATGCGCGCAGATCATAATAAAGAGGGGTTTTAAAAATTTCTAAAAGACTTGTATAAGATTGCAGGCCGCAAGGGAAATTGCGGCGGATAAAAGTACGCGGTATACGGGTTTTAAAGTTTCTTTTTTTCTCCAGTAGATATTAAGGATATATATTGCGATAGTTATGATAAGAATATATATTACGGGACATTTCTGAGCCTGCGCAAGGGATATGTTCTGACCGAGCATGGAAACGGATACAGTAAGGAGCAGGCCGGCAACTATAGGCCGTATATATTTTTTAAGGGCCCTGAATATGCTCATATTTTCAAAACGTTCATAAAGGTAGGCAACCGCGGAAAAAGTTCCGCCTGAAGCCGCGATGCTGCATATAAACCCGCTGAACGCAACGCACAGCCCGGTAAACAGCCCGCCGCGAGCGTAGCCTATATAATATCCGACGCCCGCAAGTATCTTACACAGTATCGAACCGGGAAGAGCATTGGCAACGGCAGCGATCTTGGAATAAAAATCGCTGTAGCTTACCATTCCGGAATCGATAAACAGACCGTCTGCAACGGCAAGATAAGCATCGCCGCCGCCAAACGACATAAGCACGGATACGACGCCTTTTCCTATAAATGAGACGGACTCTGAACAAAGAATGAGCGCGGGAATTGAAGCTATGAGCAAAAATGCAAACCAGAAAATCTCTTCTTTGACAAATCTTTTAAACGGCTTTATATCAAAGGCGATATGCTGTCCGTTTATTCCGGTAAAAAGTCCCCAAAGCGCAAGTATGAGCATAAACGCCCTTAAGATCCATATGGCGTAAGGTATCGGGATTATATTCAGTTCGCTTATGCACAGGCAGTATAAAACGGTAATTGCGGCAGATATGATAAGCCGTATTTTATATGCTGTGCCGTTTGTATAAAATATTATAAAAAATGCCATTATAAGGATCTGTACGGTCGATATATCAAAAACAGGGGTATTTTTAATGCCGGTAAGCTGATATATTTCTTTTCCGGCAGTGAGGGCAAATACAAGGATTATAAATAGTATGCCTATTGCGCCCATATTATTGTTCCTGCATTCTTTTACCGTATTTTTCAGATATTCGTGAAGCATAAAAATGATATATGCGGTAACGCCTACGGATGCGAAAAGTATCTGGGAAACTATAAAATGGCTGGACTGGTTTATTAAAGATAAGATCAGTATGGTAAGAAACGAGCCGGGAAGAGCCATTGCTGTGGCTGCAAGCATCATTCCGGTAATCCCGCTTATCTTTCTTCCTATTCCCGCCGCGATTTCAACGGGAAGCGCGCCGGGAGTAATATTGGCGATTATAACGTCTTTGTTAAATTCATCGCCGTCTATTATCTGATTGTTGACTGAAACTTCTTCTTCGATTATCGGGATCAGGGCGGTACCGCCGCCAAAACCTGCGGTACCGATCTTAAGCATGGTAAATAACAGCTTTTTAATTTTTAATATTCGGTCTTTTATCATGGTAAATAATGGTTTCCTTTCCGCAAAATGCGATTTATCTGCCCGCTTCGCGATATTTTTTCGGCGAAAGGCCGGTATGTTTTTTGAACTGCCTGCTGAAATGTTCCGCGCTTGCATAGCCGCATTGTATGGAAATCTGGATTATTGACATGCTGGTATCTTTTAAAAGGTTTTTTGCAAGTTCAATGCGGTTATTGATCACATCCGACATACATGAGAGACCGAACTGCTTCTGATACAGTTTCTGAAGATGTCTTGGCGATATATACAGATATTTTGCCATCTGCGTTACATTCCAGGGCGCTCCGGGATTGGCCTGTATATTTAACCTGAGCTGCATAAGGGAGTTTTCAAGCAGGCTTCCGGAATCTGTTGAAAGAGATTCCTTAAGTTTGTTAAAAAGTATCCTGAATAAATACTGTATAGAAAGCTCTTTGTATTTGTTGGTATAAAAATTTTCTCCCGATATAAGAAAGATCAGTTCGCTTATATACAGGCTTTCAAGGGTATTAAAAGGAGTATTTAAAGGGATGGAACCGTTTGTTATGAATGTTTCATCCGTATAGAACCTTATCCAGTCGTCGCTGAATTCTTCATTATCTGCCGCTCCGTATTTGATCGGGACGTCGGGAGGGTATAATATCGCGGCATGCGGAGGCAGGATCATCGTCTCGCCGTCAATCTCAAAGAAAGATTTGCAGTGAGTGTGTATCAGAAGCCACCATTCATGCGGAAGGGATTCTTCATATACGAATCCCGGCGGATGAGAAGTATTGCTTTCGGCATATATAACATTTATCACAGCTATACCCCCTTATATATTTACTTCTTATATAATACATTATGATAACGTAATAAGTCAACCATATGGCATAATAAATCATGGAAAACAAAAAGCCGTATATTTAAAATTATTATAATAACCATAATTATAAGGGGGAAATATGCATGAACGTAAAGAAGGTTTTTATGGGATTTGCAGTAGCTGTGATGACCGTGGCGCTTTTAGCTGTTCCGCAGGTAAATGCGAAGAAAAAGGCGTCTTTGAAGAAAAAGAGCATCAAAATTGAAGCAGGACAGAAAAAGAAGATTGCTATTAAAAATAAAGCAAAAAATAAAAAATATCTGTTTTCTTCAAATAAAAAGAAAATTGCGGCGGTCACGAAAAAAGGAGTGATCAAAGCAAAGAAAAAAGGTAAAGCTGTGATTACCGTAAAGGAAAAGGACAAAAAAGGAAACAAAAAGGCAAGGATTGTTGGAAAGTTGAAAGTGAATGTAACTAATGCAAAAAAACCGGACAGCGATATTAAGGGACAGAATACGCCGGCGCCGTCGGTTGATAATCCGAACGTGACGCCGCCGTCAGATACCGCAGAGGCTGATATATATGTGTCGGCAAGCGGCAGCGATGCGGGCGACGGAAGCAAAAGCAATCCTTTCCGCACTATTGAAAAGGCAAAAGAGGCGGTAAGGAACCTCGATAAGTCAAAAGGCGATATAGTAGTAGAGATAGCCGACGGATTTTATCAGGCGGAAGATACGATTAAATTTACTTCTAAAGATTCGGGAAATGATAAATGCACGATATATTACAGGGCAGCCAAAGGGGCTAAGCCTGTGATCTCAGGCGGCTTTAAGATCACCTCCAAGTGGGAGAAAGCTGATGAGGTAAACTGGCTGGATCACGGCCTTACGGCATATAAGACACCGCTTGTCAGAAATGAAAAACTCAGGGCGATATATGTAAACGGCGAACACGCCGAAATGACGTCAAGAAAGATCAATCCTGTCGGCAAAGAAGGTTCGGTAACGATAACCAAAGGACAGGCTGACTGGGCATGGAATTCCAGATCCGGCCTTGCCGATGCAACCGTATTTTCAGCAGACAGTATTCCTGCAGATACAAGAAACCAGCAGAATATAGAGATGGATTCATCGTCAACATGGGCAAGGCAGATAGTATGCGTTGACGAGCTTGTGCCCGAAGGAAATAATGTTTCCGCAAAACTGCAGATGCCGTATGGCGCGCTTGCGCAGAACCTCGGCTGGGGAACAGCGTACGGCGGAGACAAGGAAAATACGGTATGGAATGTATTTGAGTGGTTAGAAAGCCCGGGACAGTTCTATTTTGACGAAGAAGGAAGCATGCTTTATTACATACCGAAAGAAGGCGAAGATATCAATACGGCTGAAGTGGTCGTACCGGAGCTTGATACCATTATCGATATGACCGGCGACGATCCGCTTAACAGCTATGTGCAGAATATTGTATTTGACGGTATTACGGTTGCTTATTCGGACTGGAACCTTTATGAGCTTGACGGTTCGCACGGATATGCTTCCGTACAGGGTTCGATCGTGCTTAAAGCATTTGCAAACGAGAACCAGCATGACGACATATACCGTTCGTATGATGTGCCGGCGGCTGCTGTACATCTTACGAGCGCCCGAAACGTTAAATTCATAAACGGAGAGATAAGGCATACGGGTAATCTTGGAATACATATAGAGAATGATGTTAACGATATCGACGTAACGGGCAACTATATAGGAAAGACGAGCGGCGCGGGAATCGTAGTGGGACATCCTACGCACGTATATGAAAACGACGGCTCTGAACATCAGGTAAACGCAAACAGCGCGGGACCGGATAAAGAAAAGTTTGAATATGGTACGGAATCGGTTCCGAAGAATATCACGATAAGCAATAACTATCTGCTTGAGAACTGTTATTTCTTCTCGGGACATTCGCCTATAACTACGTTCTATACGTATAACCTGCAGGTCCTTCACAATTTTGTATATAAGTGTTCATACAGCGGAATGAGCATAGGCTGGGGCTGGTGCAACTTTGACGGATATAATGGAAGCGATTCGCAGCTGCCGGGATATCCGACTACAACTTCCAGAAATAACCATGTTAATTATAACAGGGTTGAGGAGATATGTTCACTGCTTGCGGACGCAGGAGGAATATATACGCTCGGACAGCAGGGTAATGACGACTGGACTGAATATTCCGAGATGAGCTTTAACTACATAAATGCAAAACGTACTCCGCCGGTAGCCGATGGAAGCAGGTGGATCAATGGTTTCCATCCGGATGAAGGAAGCGCATATATCAAGTTTGACAGCAATGTAGTCACAAATATAATTAAAAATGTGTATGAACTTAACGACTGGCGAAGGAAACACGATATGATAGTAACGAACAGTTTCTCAAATACCAGCAAGTGGGAGTGTACCGCGCCTAACTGTACGATCGAACAGCCGTATGTCGATGCCGATTACATATGGCCGCAGAAAGGATATGAGACGGTCCTTTATTCTGGACTTGAAGATCAGTATGTACATATGGTCGGAAAAGACGTTATCCCTGATACGGATTATGAGCTTGCTGCAAATGTAAGGCTTACGGCGGGCGATAAGCTGAAGAGAAGAGGGCTTCTTGGCGCGAACGATACCGTATGGCTTGCGCCGGCAGGAACAACTTCATTTGCCGAGAGCAGTACGATGGTTAAAGCGGCAGGAAACGTAAAAGAGATGGATGTGCCGTCCGCTGCAGGCGAATATAAACTGTATATAGTATATGCCGACGGTTCGGTATCGGATGAATCTACATTTACGCTTTATCTGGGAGAAGACAACAAGGCTTCCAATGCAAAGGAAGGCGCTAATTATTATGTATCAAAGAAGAAGCCGTTTGCGCTTGAGCTTGATACGGATAATTATACATTTAAGTTAAATGACAATGCCGTATCAGACGGATACGCTATCGATACGGAAGGCAGCTGGGTGCTTGCCATAACACCTGTAAATGGAGGAAACGAAGAAAAAATATCGTTTACTACATCAATAAATAAAGCCAATAAGCTTCTTACCGAAGATAAGACGGCAAGTCCGGGAGAGTTTGTACAGTTTGATGAACCTATAAATGATGCCGGCAAGATAATATGGCTTGCGGATACCGGAGTATCTGCATTCGATAAGAACGATCCCGCGCAGTCATATGCCGACGGCGATGCGGACGGCATCAAAGTTCCGAGTGTGCCGGGAACTTACAGGCTTACGGTCACTGATCAGAAAAATCAGATTGACAGTTTTTCAGATGCGCTTATAACAGTAAAATAATGTATGGAGGTAGATTATGAGGGGGAAATGCAGATTTATAAGCAAAGTTATCGGGTTTGCGGCGGCAGGCTGTCTTGCAGCTTTTATCCTGCCAAAGACAATATCCGCGATGAATCCGATAGTACAGGATGTATATACCGCAGATCCTGCGCCTATGGTATGTTCTGACGGCAGGCTTTATGTGTATACGTCGCATGATGAGGATGAAACAATTAACGGATTTTATACGATGAACGACTGGAAATGTTATTCGACAGACGATATGGTAAACTGGACTGACCATGGGACAGTGCTCAGTTACCATGAATTTGAATGGGCAAAAGAGAATTCTTCATGGGCGGGACAGGTAGTAGAAAAGAACGGTAAATTTTATTATTATGTACCGATCAATGCGAAGAACGGACAGACGGCGATCGGAGTAGCCGTAGGCGATTCGCCTACAGGACCGTTTACGGATCCGCTCGGCGAGCCTCTTGTGGGACCCGCTCCCAATTATATAGACCCTACCGTATGGATCGACGACGACGGACAGGCATATCTGTACTGGGGCAATCCGGATCTGTTCTGCGTAGTGCTAAACGACGACATGATAAGCTATGACAAGGATTATCCCGGAAGCAATAACGGCATTATCAAATGGGAACTTGAGACTAATGATTATGCGGATCTTGAGAGTGAAGAATGTAAAGACGTACAGGCGCAGTTTGGTACCGGTACGAGGATGGATAAAGGCAAATTAAGAAGACCTACGCTGTATGAGGAAGGTCCGTGGTTCTATAAACATAACGGACATTATTACATGATATACGCCGCAAACGGAATACCTGAGAGGATTGACTATTCAATGGCGGACAGTCCGCTTGGCCCATGGGAATACAAAGGCATGATCATGAATGATAACGTTGACGGAAAAGGTTCGGGAAGCTTTACCAACCATCCTGGAGTTGTCGAGTATCAAGGACATTCATATCTGTTTTACCATACCGGCAAATTGTTTGACGGAGGCGGATATCACCGTTCGGTAGCGGTAGATGAGATATTTTATAATGATGACGGAACTATTGAACCGATACCGTTTACCGACGAGGGTGTAGAGCCGGTTAAGGCGCTTGATCCATATGTAAGGGTTGAAGCGGAAACATTTGAATACAGCAATTCGCTTAAAGCGGCGGATACCGATCCTTTGGGAAAATATACGGTTGAAAAGGAGCCGTGTTCCAATACGACCGGCGGGATCGATCTCTGCGATATTAAGAATGAAGATTATATATGCATAAGAAATGTCGATTTCAGTAAATACGGCGCCGTTAAATTTACCGCATGTACGGCAGCAGATGCAGCCAAAGGCGAAACTGCCGGAAAAATCGAGATATATCTTGATTCGCTTTATGATGAGCTTATCGGCGAATATGAGGTAAAAGGCGGCGGAGACATTGATGCCTGGGTGACGGATACGATCGATATCGATAAGACGAAAGCAAAAGATGTACACGACGTGTATATGTTATTTACCGGCGACGATACAAGCGAGAGCCTGTTTAAGTTTGACTACTGGCAGTTTACGCAGGATGAGATACCGGCAACGCCTGCGCCGTCGACAGATCCGGGCAATAGCGGTAACAATAACGGTACCGTAAATCCTCCCGCAGACAATCAGCCTAAAGCTGAAACGCCTGTAAAGGCTCCGGGGAAGGCTGTGATCAAGAAAGTTAAGAATATTAAAAAGAATACCGTAAAGGTAACTCTTAAGAAAATTTCAAATGCAGCAGGTTACCGGATCACATATGCCCTTGACAGGAAGCTTAAAAAATCTAAAAAGACCGTAGACGCTAAGAAGATCAGCGTTATACTTAAAAAGCTTAAAAAAGGAAAGACATATTATATATCGGTAAAAGCATATACGCTTGATTCCTCGGGCGGCAGGATATATGGAAAGCCTTCGGCTGTCAAAAAGATCAGGATTAAAAAATAAGGGAGACATTGATTATGAAAAAAGGTTTTAAGAGATTTACAGGAATGGCGCTTGCGGCAGCGCTTGTGGTCACGACGGTTACGGTTACTAAAAAACCTGTGATAACATATGCGGATAATCCGGCAGTGCAGCATTTGTTTGCGCCCGATCCCGCGCCTATGGTATATAATGATACCGTATATCTTTATACTACGCATGATGAGGATGAGACAGTCGGAGGATTTTATACGATGAATAACTGGCAGTGCTTTTCATCAAAGGATATGGTAAACTGGACCGCGCATGGAACGATAGCGTCATTCACGGATTTTTCATGGGCGGATACGGCCGATCCCAGGGCGTGGGCGTGCCAGTGTATTGAAAAAGGCGGTAAATTCTATCTGTATGTTCCGCTCCATAAAGCCAATGGAGGGGTATGTATAGGCGTCGGAGTAAGCGACAGCCCTATCGGACCGTTTGCGGACGCTATAGGCGCGCCGCTTATTGATGAAGGCGACTGGAATGATATAGACCCTACGGTATACATAGACGACGACGGACAGGCATATCTGTATTTTGGAAACCCGCAGTTAAGATATGTGCTGCTTAATGATGATATGCTGTCATATGATAAAGAAGTCGGTATTGTAAAAAATGAAATGACGCCTGAAGCTTTTGGCGAAGGCGGCGGCGACAGATCCTGTTCCTATGCGGAAGGACCTTGGTTTTACAAGAGAAATAACTTGTACTATATGGTATATCCTGCCTTTGGTCAGACCGGCGGAGAGAATATTTCATATTCTACGAGCACATCTCCGACAGGACCATGGACGTATGGCGGAGTGATCCTTTCGCCGAATAACTGTTTTACGATACATCCCGGAGTTATTGAGTACCACGGAAAGAATTTCCTGTTCTATCACGGTAATCCTCTGGATAAAACTTCATCATACCACCGCAGCGTAAGTATTGAGGAATTTAATTACAATGACGACGGTTCGATTTCGGCAGTGGATCAGACGCAGACAGGTCCTGAGGCAGTACAGAACCTTGATCCGTATGAGCGCGTTGAGGCCGAGACTATAGCTTGGGAGCGCGGTGTTGATGTTGAAAGAAATGAAGATAATACATGCCGGGTGTATAACATACATGACGGAAATTATATCAAAGTAAAGAATGTTGACTTTGGAGAAAAAGGACCGATATCAGTCCTTGCAAATGTATTGTGTGAAGACAGTACGGCGGAAGGAACTATAGAATTTCGTATTGATTGTTATGAAGATATTGAAAATGAGGACTTTAACGGCAAAGTGTGGTCGGATGAGGATTTTGACCTCCACAATACGGATACGGATTCAGGAGAGGTCATAGCTTCTGTTGACGTAAAGTCGGGAAATGCGGGTTATGCGGATGTTAAAGGCAAGATTGAAAACAAGATAACAGGAGTACACGACCTGTTTATAGTATTTCGTTCCGCAGACGGCAGCGCAGAAAATGAACTGTTCAAATTCGATTACTGGCAGTTTGAAAAAGAACCGGAACCGGTTGTTACTCAGCCGTCGGTATCTCCGACAACGCCGCCGGATAACAATTCTTCAAACGCAGCGTCTCCGACGCCGGAAGCAAAGAAACAGCTTGCCAAAATAAAAGGACTTAAAGTACAGAAAAAAGGTTCTAAGAAAGCAGTTGTTTCGTGGAAAAAAGTAACAGGCGCGGAAAAATATGAATTGATCTATACAACTGACAAGAAGTTTAAAAAAGCCGTTAAAAAGGTTGTGGTTAAGAAAACCAAAGCGACTGTTAAACTGCCGAAAGCAGGAAAAACATATTATTTTAAGGCAAGGGCAAAATCATCATCTATGGAAACAGGCAAATATTCGGCAGTAAAGAAACTAAAACGGTAATGGATTACAAAATATATAATAAATAAGGGAGAAGTGTTTATGAAAAAATGTTTTGCAAAAACTGCGGCGCTTATGCTTACGGCAGCGCTTGTTGTTACGGCAGTTGCGGTTACAAAAGAACCGGTGACTACATATGCGGATAATCCGGTCGTACAGACTTATTTTACGGCAGATCCCGCGCCGCTTGTAGTTGGGGATACGATGTATCTTATAACAAGCCATGATGAGGACGTTCTTGAAAAGAATAAACCTACGGATGATTATAAGTTCTTTACGATGAAAAACTGGAAATGTTACTCTACGAAAGATATGGTAAACTGGACGGATCACGGTACGATATTCGGGCAGTCTTCATTTGAATGGGGACATACGTGGTGCTTCAGGGCATGGGCAGCTCAGTGTGTTGAGAGAAACGGCAAATTCTATCTGTATGTGCCTATATTAAGGAAAAATACTACAGAGGAAGGCGAAAGTCCCGGATATGGGATCGGAGTTGCGGTAGCAGACAATCCATACGGACCGTATAAGGACGCTATAGGCGCGCCGCTTATAGAAGGCGATTGGAACGATATTGACCCGACGGTTTTTATTGATGACGACGGACAGGCATATCTGTTTTATGGACAGACTCTCAAATATGCATTGTTAAATGACGATATGATATCATTAAAGACACAGCCTGCAAAGTTTAATGTTCCCAATTATGTGGAAGGCCCGTGGTTTACAAAACATAACGGCACATATTACTTTATGTGGGCGGGACACGGCGGAAATACTTCCGCGCACAAAGGCGGCGAGACGCTCCATTATGCTTATTGCAATGAGCCGCTTGGAAATTATACGTATGGCGGACTGCTTCAGGAAACTACAAGAGGCGCAAGCTTTACAAATCATCCGGGAGTTGCGGATTTTAAGGGAGGATCTTATCTGTTCTACCATACGGACGAACTTCCTTCGGGAGTCGGCGAAGATTCGGGACCGCACAGATCGGTATGTGTAGAGAAATTTACATATAACGATGACGGAACGATCGATCCTGTAAGCATGACTGACGGCGTTGAACCTGTAGATACGCTTAATCCGTATAACAGGACAGAAGCCGAGACAATAGCTTGGGGACTGGGCCTTAAGACGGCGGGAACCGTTAATGACAAAGGCTATAATGATATGTATGTATATAATATGCATAACGAAGACTACATTGATGTAAGGAACGTAGATTTTGGCAATGAGGGCGCTGTTAAATTCACGGCATCTGTAAAGGATGCGAAAGAAGATGCAGATGCTTCCATAGAAGTATATCTGGATGCGGAAGATCTTATCGGAACCGTAAAGGCAGATAATTACACAGACGCATGAAAAGAGATATCAGTCGATCTTAATAAAAAGGTTACGGGAATACATGATGTAAGATTTGTGTTTAAGGGTAATTATAAAAAGCCTGAGAATGAAACAGGCCTGCGTGAAGATAAGGACGCATATATACATGAAGAAGATACCGGAATGTTTAAATTTGATTGCTGGCAGTTTTCGGGTGAAGTTAAGCAGGATGCGCCTGTACAGAATGTAACAGACAATAATACAAACCAGACGGCGCAGCCTTCGCCTTCGGTACCGGCAGAAAAGGAAAAAACACTTTCAAAAGTCAAGAAGGTAAGCGTTAAGAGGAAAAATGCGAAGAAGGTAACTGTTTCCTGGAAAAAAGTAACAGGCGCCGAAAAGTATGAGATCGTATATACTGCCGATAAGAAATTTAAAAAAGGCGTTAAAAAGGTTGTTGTAAAGAAAACAAAAGCAGCGATCAAAGTTCCTAAGTCTAAGAAAACATATTATCTTAAGATACGCGAAGCGGCTAAAGGAATCAGTCCCGGAAAGTATTCGGCGGTAAAAAAGTTTAAATAAATGTATTGACATATAAACGTATATACTATATAATGCCACCTGTAAAGAAAAAAACTTTACAGGTGGTGTTCTTTTATGGACATGAAAGATAATGTTTCAGGCAAAGCAGATTCTCTGTCAGAAATGGTTGAATACGCGCTTTTGTATGATTTTTACGGAGCGCTCCTTAAAGATAAGAACCGCAGCATATTTGAGGATTATATGTTTAACGATATGACGTTATCTGAAGTAGCCGAGGAAAAAAACATTACGCGTCAGGGTGTAAGGGATACTCTAAACCGGGCGAAAGCAAGCCTTTTGGGCTATGAAGACAAGCTTGGGCTTGTAAAGAGGTTTAATAAAGTCAGGGAATCGGCAGGAGAAGCAAAAAGAAAGCTTGCGGGGATAAGAGAATGTATGGATACGCCGGCGGGAAGCTCTCCCTTAAGCGATAAAGACATAATAAAAAAGATTGAAAGATACATTGACGATATAGATAAGATCACGGAAGACATATTGGAAGAATTTTAGCATTTTATATGGAGGAGCATATGGCTTTTGATAGTTTGACGGAAAAGCTTCAGAATGTATTTAAGAATTTAAGGAGCAAGGGCAGGCTTACGGAAGAAGACGTAAAGGCTGCGCTTAAAGAAGTAAAGATCGCGCTTCTTGAAGCGGATGTTAATTTTAAAGTAGTTAAGCAGTTTATTAAGACCGTGCAGGAGAGGGCTATAGGACAGGATGTGCTTAACAGCCTTACGCCGGGGCAGACTGTTATCAAATATGTTAATGAAGAACTTGTAAACCTTATGGGAAAAGAAGCAGCGGAACTTGAACTTAGGCCCGCGAATGAGATTACCGTGATCATGGTATGCGGACTCCAGGGAGCCGGAAAGACCACAACCATTGCAAAACTTGCAGGGCAGTTAAAGCAGAAGGGAAGG
>CANQDW010000008.1 GCA_947593975.1 uncultured Lachnospiraceae bacterium | reverse complement strand
TCTCAATTACAATATATCATACAAAGGTGAATCCTTGTATTTTATTTTCTATGTTACCTATCTATTGTATCCCAACAATTCTTAAAAATATTCTCATGTTCCGAAATAAGAAAAATGCATATAATCCCGACGTGTTCCCCACAATCCTCTGGAAAATCCATATCGCTGCATGATTCTGACAAAATCACAGTCTTTTGGGATTGAATAAGGATTTTTTCCGGGCTTCCAAAAACTTCCCGAAAGAGCCTTTTTCCCTTCAACCATATAATTCTCATTGGAATTCACATCTATCGCGAGGCCGTACATATGCTGCCCGGCGCGGTAATTGTAGCACCCTATATCGTGTATAACCTGTTTTTCCTTGCTTTTATAGATTTCCTGAAATATCTTCTGAATAGTCGGCGCAAGATTTTTATTTACGGTCAGATATTTGGTTTTTGTTACTTTTTTACCGCTTTTTCCGTTCTGAAAATCCCACACCTTGATTTTTATCGTTTTCATCTGTCTGCCGGCCTTTGCCGCGGAAGCGAAATTCTTTCTTCTTTTCTTTTCGGAACCAAAAGCCCTTTTCGTCTTACTGTCATAATCCTCATCCGCATATCCGTAATAATCCATCGGAACGCTCTTTATTTCTGACGGCAGGCTTCTTACCTGACCACCGTCGATATTTTTATAACAGTATATCCTGTATGTATACGTAACTCCGTGTTTTAGCTTTTTAAAGACAGCGCTGCATGTATTATTTCCGGAAATCTTTTTTACAAGCTTGTAACTGCTCTCATCATAAATGTCAGGATAAGAAATATTTCCTTTTTTATCCATATTGGATACGCAATAGATAAGATAACCATCCGCGTCGTCAACCCTGCTCCAGTTAATCTTAGCGGAAGTCATGCCTTTTCTCTTGCCGTATGTGATATCCGGACCGGCTCCGATAATGTAGACGCTGACTCCCACGGCTCCATTCTCTATATACGTCTTCTCTTCATAATCATAAATATAATCGCCCTCTTCATCAACATACTCTTTTTCTTCCATCGTATACGGCCTGCAGCTATAGTAATAATACCGGTAAGCAGACAGGTAAGCCGGGTCCTCATATTCATAACCGTAATAATGGCTGTAAAAACCATACCCCCATTTGTGTGTTTCATAATTTCCCACATACTGATATTCGCCGTCCGGCGTATCGGCGCGGTAAATATCTATTCCGTCTACATCCGCCTCATCCGCTATACTAATGTCAAGCGTTGCTTTACCCGCCTGTTCACAGCTTCCGGTCACCGCAATGACTCCCTCTGCGCTGACCGGCTTTCCATATGCAAATATCCCAAACATCATTAACATGCACATAATCGTAAATATTCTGTATCTCATATGTTTCTCCCTATCTTACTTATTCTTTTGAATAACGTCAAAATTATATCATAGATTTCTCATGACTACAATATATCATATGCCGGTCAATTCTATAAACCCTTTACAATGCAACATCTAAGATCATCATCACCAAAAAACCTACGATAAAGCCTAACGTACCTATAGTATCCTTCTCGCTCATATGCGCCTGCGGGATAAGTTCCTCCACAACCACATATATCATTGTGCCTGCCGCAAGCGCTAAAAGAAGCGGAAGCGCCGGTCTTATAATGCCTGATACCATTGCAGCGATAACGCCAAAGATCGGCTCCACTATGGCAGACATGCTTCCTATAAAAAATGCTTTCTTCTTGCCCACACCCTCGCATACAAGCGGAAGCGCAACTGCCGTACCTTCAGGATAATTCTGTATTCCTATCCCTACCGCAAGCGCAATCGCCCCGGACATAAGCCCTGCATCCATGCCGCTTTGCGCCGCAAGCGAAAACGCAAGCCCGACTGCGATTCCTTCCGGTATATTGTGGATTGTGATCGCAAGCAGCATCATTATCGTATTCTTAGTGACAGGAAGCTTTCTGTTATCCCCAACCATTTTGTCATATTTCATTTTTATGATACGGTCCGCCGCAAGCAGTATGAGCACGCCTATAATAAACCCGCCCGATACGACCAGCCAGCTTATCTGACCATTTTCATTTGCGGCATCTATCCCCGGGACAAGGAGCGACCATATAGAAGCCGCGATCATAACCCCTCCCGCAAATCCGAGAAATACTTTCTGTACGTCGCCGCTCGATCTTTTCCTTACGAAAAATACGTTAAGCGCGCCTAACGTCGTTATCGAAAACGTAAATAAAGTTCCCAATAATGTAAATATTATGCTATTCATCTAATCACCTATGGTTAATATATCCTCATTCGACAAAAACGTGCCTTAATTTATCCGCATTTTTTTCACAACTGCATAATATACTGAAACATGGGACAAAATTCATTTGACTACACTTGATTTATATACTATTTTATTAATAGACAAGTGTACATAAGGAGTAGCTATGAAAAAATACATACTAATAAGCATTGCAATACTTATGGCGGCAGGATTTACCGCATGCGGCGGCAGGATAAAGACATCTGCTCCCGTTTCCGATAAATCTGCGGCTGCAGATACAACAGATACAGTCTATACCTCTCAAGCGCCTAAGGCGACAGATACCGCATCTGTCACTGAAAGCCCGGACCCTTATGAAAGCGCCGCGCCTGACGCCGCATCTAACACCAAGGCTCCAAAGCCTACGCCTACGATGGACCCGGACACTTGGGACTATGTTATAGACCGCGATTCCAACATGCATTATATTGAAAGTGAAGATACTCCAAAAGTAATGCCTTATGAGATCCGCGTAAATAAGCAGATGAACTGCATAACCATATATAAAGCAAATAAAAAAGGGGAATATATAAAACCCGTAAAGGCAATGGTATGTTCTGCCGGCCGCAAAACCCCTTTAGGAACGTTTACAACAAGCTCCAAATATTACTGGAAAGCTATGATACATGACGTATGGGCGCAATACGCAACGCGTATCACGGGAGATATCCTTTTTCATTCCGTACCGTACGAAACGCATGAAAAGAATACCCTCATAACAGGTTATTATAATCAGCTTGGCAGCATTGCATCGGCAGGCTGCGTAAGGCTCTGCGTAAGGGACGCCAAATGGCTTATTGAAAACTGTCCTTCAGGCACCAAAGTTGTCATCTACAACAGCTCAGATCCGGGACCTTTGGGCAAACCGTCGCCTATACGCATACCGTCGCAGTGCAGATGGGATCCTACAGACCCCGATTCCCGCAATCCCATGAATAAAAAGAAAAGCACTATCACGGGCGTTAAAGACCGTAAGATTGAACGCGGTTCAAGCGTAAATTACCTTGAAAACGTTACCGCTTTCGATATAAATACATACCTAATGACTTCAAGCGGGATACACGTAAGCACAAAACTTAACAATAAAAAACCGGGAGCTTATAATGTTAAATACACATACACAGACAGCAAAGGCAAAACCATTACCAAAAAAGCAGTATTTACCGTTGTCGATACGTCAGCGCCTGTAATATCCGGCATACCCGAAAAATATTATGTGCGCGATATAACAAAAGTAAGCGCGGACAGCATTAAAAAATCCATTACGCTTACCGATAACGGTTATCCGCTTGACAAGAACAAGTATCTTACCGTTTCTTACGCGGATGGCAAAGCGGCAATTACCGCAAGCGACAAATACGGTCACACTAAGAAACTTAACGTAACGGTCACGCAGGATAACAAAGCGCCGGAACTCAAACTTGCGGATAAGATAAAAGAACCCCTCCCGATATCGCAGGAGGTCAATGACAGTTTTGCCAGAAAGCGTATAAAGACAGTATCTGACAACATTGCAAAACTTACCGTACAAAGCCCCAAGATCACAATAAAGCCGGCAGGATGGGGCGTAAAAATAACCTATGAAGTGTGGGACTATGCCGGAAACAAGGCTTTTGCCGAAGAAACGCTGGAATATGAAAAAGTTTCCGTTAAAACCACGGCTTCAGGCATACCGGTCATAAGAAACGTACGCAGCGATAAACAACTCAAGAACTTTATATCGGTAACATCCGAAAAAACAGGAAAGCCCGTTAAATACAACCTTAAGATCAAACGCAAAAAGACAGGCGCGGATAAGTTATACAAAACATATAAAATAACATATAACATATCCTTCAGATCCACAGCGGGTACCAAAAATGTTTCAAAGAGCATTAAGGTCAGGGAGAAAAAATAGCAATATTTTTGGCGGTCTAAGCAGAGAATGCTTAAACCGCCATATTTATCATTGTATTACTGTATTGAGATGACAACCTTGATCTTTTCTTTGTTTTTCATTCTGTACTTAGTCTTTTTTGTCGCCGCCAAAAGCCTGTATCCGCCTGCTTCCTTAACATATATGTCATATGAAGCTTTCTTTTCGGCGCTTTTTATATCCCATGTATCCCTTTTGTTTATTGAATGATCCGTTTTTTTCACATATGCCTTTTTCCATCTGTATACATACCTGTTTTTAATCTTCTTTACGCTTGTTTTTACTTTCTTTGATGCAGAAGTTGTATAATCGATTTTATGTTTCTTTGCAAATATGGCAGCCTTTGAATTTTCGCATGTTATTACCTTTTTGCATATAACATACCGCGCAGGATTACGCGGGTCGCTTTTTTGCAGCTTGATATACGTATTTTCATCATATACGTACAGATTTTTAACGGCTGCTTTATCTGTTATAGTCACGCTCCTGACGCCTTTGTTTATATACAGATTATTTGCGGTAGGAATACCTTCCGTATCAAAATCCCTGCCGGACGTTCCCGGCGATACCGTGATCTTTTTCACCGCTCCGCTTATTGAAGGTCCCTTATCATCTCCGCCGTTCCAGCCGCCCGTTATATTAAGTTCATCCAGGTTAAGATCCGAAAATCCGCCGCTTTCGATAAACGATACATTTTTTAGGTCAAGCTTTCTAAGCGATACGGCTCCGCAAAAGCCCCGTTCCTTAATAGTGATATTTTCAGGCAGGATAAGCTCTGTCATCGCCGCAAGGTTCGCGCAGGCGTCATAACCGATATATTGTACCGATCCCGGTATCTCAAGTCTCTTTATAATGTTGTCGGTTTCCTGCTCGCTGTTTACAAAAACAGTCCTGCTGCCTGTCACATTTTCATCCGCAGTCCCAAGCATCCTTACCGTATACCCGTCTATCTGTTCCGGCACCGTTACTGTCTCGCCGCAGTTTGATATTTTTCTTACCGCGATCGTTTTATCGGTTTCACTCATAACAACATATTGATAATCCCCGCTTGTTATAAGCTGTTCCTCCTGACCGCCAACCGCGCCTTCGGCAGACGCATCTGCCGCGTCCGACACATCATATACGGCAAGCCCCGCTGCCATAAGTCCGAGCGCCATTACTAATGCTTTTAAGCTTTTCATTGCAACTTCCTCCCGTTTTTCCTGCTGCATTCCATATTTTATTTTTGTACTTTGATCATACAGCTGTTCTTCCTGCAGGCAAGTTTCGTCTTTCCTGCCGCTGCGGCTGTAATATTGCCATTACTTCCGATCTTTAGGATATTTTTCTTTGACGCCTTAATTACGGCTTTCTTGCCCATGTTTTTCCAGTTTATCTTTAATCGGTCATTGACATTTAAAACAACCTTAAGCTTCTTGTTATTACAGAGAGTTAATTTTTTCAGCGTCTTTTTGGGACAGTAAAGTATTCTTAGCTTTGAAAGCTTTGATACGTCAAGCTTTGCTATCTTTGTACCCGAAATATTAAGCTTTTCCAGCTCAGGCATGTTGTCTGCGGCAAGATTTTTTATGCCGGAACCCTCGCATGAAATGCGCTTAAGCTGCGGCTTGTTTCCAAAATCTATATTTTCTGCCGCCGCGCTGTCCGTCAGACTAAAGTACTTAAGATTCGTACACCCTGTCATGTCCAGTGATTTTAACTCAAGCCCCGAGCCGTTAAAGCTTTCAAGGTCTGCGTTATTTTTCAGGTTAATGCTCTGCAGAGGCATATTATGGAGCGAAAGCCTCTTAAGCTTTACGTTTGCCGACAGATCAAGCTCTGTAACGTTATTGAAACTTAAATCAATGATTTCAAGCGCCGTAAGATACTCAATGCCCTTAAACGAAGCGGCCTCTTTCCACGCGCCGTTGTCCCCTCCGTCATAATTTAAGCTTGTTATCATACTGATTTCCTGCTCTGACAGGCAGCCGTCTTTATCGGTATCATAACCCGCTATCCCCGCTCTGAAAGTATCGTCAGGAAAATGCTCCGCATCAATTTTTACAGGCTCCGCCTGCGCGGCGGCGCCGGCAGATGATACCGGCAGTACCGCGCATATAATAAATGTTGCTATGGTTTTCGTTAATTTATTTATTTTCATATGTAATCTCTCCCCATATATTTTTATAACCACATATTAACAGGTATATCCGTACCATGTGTGTTATTATTTTGCAAATATCATGTCAATATTATGGTTATTTTATAAAGAATGTGTTATAAATGTGGCAGCTTAAAAATCCGTCGTAAGTTCTCCCGTTTCCATGTCAACAAGAACGAAATGTCCATACTCCTTCGATACTCCCAGATCCTCATTCTCTTCTTTTTTATCAAATAAAAATGCGTATACGGGTCTTGCCTCGACTTTTCTTCCCGGCTGGCTTATATATTTATGTTTACCAACATTATATATTGAATAAATCGTATACAATGGCAGTATTTTTTCAATTTTAAGTTTGTTAAAATCTGCCATGGTTTTGTTTACAAGTTTTACCGCGCTCTTAAAATCTACTATTTTTTCAAGGCTTTCCGCCGAATCCAATTTGATTTTTCCATCGCCTCCCGAAAAGAATGTTACACTGTCAGGGGCATCATAATTGATATTGGTAGTATACCTATTGATAACCTCCTCCGAATCATCAAAAAACATGCTGAAATGGTCGTTAAGACTGATTCCCTTATATTTAAGCTCTGCGCATAATGACAGTACGGTACTTTCTTTTTCATTTTCAGGATATTTAACCGTTCTGACAATAGCATCGGATACATGATATCCCAACTGCTGCACCTGCATATTTGTCTCAAGCCACTTTTCCGCCTTTTCGCACATACCGGAAAGTCCCGCCTCATTATTCCCAAATGCTATCCTTATATCGGATATATCATCAATATCTATATCATATTCATTTTCCTGCGTGAACTGCGTCTTTTCCTCTTCACCCATAAGATAATCATATGTCACGCCCGCATAATATGACATAAAACCATTTTCGCTTATATTGAAGCCTTTTTTCGTTTTTTTGTCGTCATAACTTTCACCTGCTCCAAATACATTGTCATAATTTTCCGAAAAAGAATCCTTATTTATACCAAACAATTCCATATACGCATCCTTGTTTTTAAGAAAATCCTTTTCATATGACATATGCAGACGACATACATCCTCAACGCCGGAAAAATCAACCTTATCCGGAAGTTCGATATTACCCATGTCAATATCGATATCAGCAATACCTGCGTTTTTAAGTTCATCAGGTTTGCAGTAAGTCAGTTCAACATCTTCCGTAATCTGCTCATTTTCCCCATAATCTTTCATTCTGTCCGTAACTTCCTCAGGAGTCTTACGGCATCCGCATAGGACTCCGCACGAAAATATACAAATCAAAACAACTAACAGCTTCATTTTAAAATGCATAAAAATCCCTCCCGCAAACGCTCTTTGGTTTTATTATTTACTAATATAGTAATATATTACTATCCGTACTATGTATTGTCAAGTACTAATTTTATTATGTTACTTACCATATGAAATATTATGGCTGCTTTTTATACATAAAATCCCATCTGATACTAGTATCATCATCAGAAAAGTCACCAATTGAAATATAAAAATTACCATTATCTAAAACCTTAAAATACCTTATACCTTCCATCTGTACGTATGTGAAATTAACATCACCGCTTCCATTATAGATCAGCTCAAATACTCCGTCGCCTTTTGTATCGCATCTGTATACTCCGTTTCTATTACAATAATAGATGCAGTTTCCGTTGAAATCAAGCCTTTCAATATCGGCATATGTATATCCATCATAAACCCCATCGTCCGTTACGGCTGTTTCTCCTTCCGGAAGCTTATATAAAGACATTCTCTTCCCATTAAGATCATACTCTTTAATTATACTGCCAAAATCATTGTAGTAATACAATTTGCCGCTGTCAAACTGATAATGGGCGCCGTTTGATGCGTTTAGTCTCTTATCGGATATAACTTTCTTTTTCTTAAGATCATAACACTGAAGATAATTATAATTTTTATCCTTTTTGGTTACAACATTTAAAACATAGTACATCTTTCTGCCTTTTATCGTAACATCTTCTATGTATGTGTCTTTTATTTTTTGCGGATACTTTTTATTGATCTTTATAGGATACGACTTTTTTATTTTACCTTTTTGATTCCTTACTTGGACAACCGTCTTATTATTTCCATGTTTCACATATGTATATACATTATTGTTTTCAAACTTAAGCGGATATGTTTTGTCATTCTCACATACAAACTCTTTTCTGTCTGCTTTTTTATCTTCATCTTCCGATGATATAGTATAGATAATTACCTTATTGTAAGGCTTATCTTTATATGGAGCAATATAATCATCAGCAAGCCCAATAAGCTTGCTCCCATAAGAATAATACTGTTGATAATCTGTAAATGCACCAATCCGTTCTTCCGGTATATACTCCGCAGCTTCAGCCGTTTTTAAAGTTCCTGCGCACATAAAGCACATTAAAAGTATTGAAATAACTAAATTTTTCTTTTTCATAATTACATCCTCTCCCATATATTTTTATAACCACATATTAACAGACATATCCGTACCATATGTGTTATTATTTTGCAAATACCATGTCAATATTATGGTTATTTTATAAAGAATGTGATATAAATATGGCAGTTTAAAAAAGACGGCAGGTATTCCTCCATTATAGTTATCCCGATCATACATTAATAAAAACAGGCTGCTGTGAAATTTTCACGGCAGCCCTTTAATATACTATCACATTATTTTTCTATTACGCTATCTTTGACTTTGCAAGTTCTGCAAGCGCTGCAAATCCTTCCGGATCGCTTATCGCCATCTCTGACAGCATCTTTCTGTTCACATCAGCTTCAGCAAGCTTAAGTCCGTACATGAACTTGCTGTAAGATATCCCGTTCATCCTTGCGGCTGCGTTAATACGCGCGATCCACAGTCTCCTGAACTGTCTCTTTCTCTGCTTTCTTCCTTCATAAGCTGTATTTAAAGCCCTCATAACGGACTGCTTAGCAACTCTATACTGCTTTGAACGTGCTCCGCGATAACCCTTGGCAAGTTTCAAAACTCTCTTATGCTTTTTTTTGGCGTTCATTCCGCCTTTAACTCTGGCCATTATTAAATCCTCCTAAAATCATATTACATGTAAGGCATGCATCTTTTCATCTGCTTCAGATTAGAAGCGTCAATCTCTGTCTGCTTTCTAAGATTTCTCTTTCTCTTTCTCGACTTTTTGTTAAGAATGTGGCTTTTATTAGCTTTCATACGCATAAGTTTACCTGAACCGGTCTGCTTAAAACGTTTAGCTGCCGAACTTCTTGTCTTCATTTTAGGCATAATTATATTCCTCCTTATTTCTTTTCGGTCAAAAATACTACCATACTTCTGCCTTCCAGCTTAGCTGGTTTATCTACAACAGCAATATCCTCAAGTTTTTCAAAGAAATCATCAAGTATCTGCTTTCCAACATTAACATGAGACATCTCACGTCCGCGGAAACGAAGCGAAACTTTAACTTTATCTCCCTTTGAAAGAAATTTCCTGGCGTGGTTTGCTTTTGTATTTAAATCATTACTGTCAATATTTGGCGACAACCGTATCTCTTTTACTTCAGTCACCTTCTGCTTCTTTCTTGCTTCTTTGTCCCTGCGCATCTGCTCATAACGGAACTTTCCATAATCGATAATCTTACATACCGGCGGTTTTGCATTAGGGGCGACCTTCACCAGATCCAGATCCGCCTCCCTTGCCATCCGCAAGGCCTCCTTCACAGGCATAATGCCTAACTGTTCTCCATTATCGCCGATAAGACGTACTTCCTTATCTCTTATTTGCTCGTTAATAAAAAAATCGCTAATTGCCGTGCACCTCCAAAATAAATTAAAAAAGCAGACAAAGTATACTCTGTCCACCAAATAAAACTAACAGCCGCAAATACCCGCGGGTATTTACTTTCATTAAAAAATGTCTTATTATTAACCCAAGTCACATATATGTGCTGAGGTGAGAGTGGACACACTCCGCTTTATGTTATTGCTGCAATAACTGCAACGTTAATTATGATAACATCTCTTTATGCAGATGTCAATACTTTTTTTGAGGAAGAAATATTATGTCACAATACAGACCTTACAGCCGCGCGCTGGATACATGCGCATACATATGCGGGCTTTTCGGGATCATAATACTTGCGCTTTTCGGACCTTATATAATTTCACATGTACGTCCGTGCCTTTTTCATATTATTACCGGCTATTACTGCCCCGGCTGCGGCGGGACGCGTTCGCTTATATACATGTTAAACGGCCATTTTATCAAAAGCTTTTATTATCACCCGTTAGTTCTGTATACAGCGTTTCCGGGAGTATTTTTCATGATCTCGCAGACGATATACAGAATCAGGAGAAGAGCCTTTAAAAACTCTTCTCCCGAAAATGCATCTTTTCACGCGCTTACAATACGCCCCTGGTACATTTATACGGCATGTATTGTCCTTATACTCCAATGGATCGTCAAAAATCTCTTAATTCTTGTATTTGACTATTCCATAATCGGATAATGCCGTCATCTAATTAATATTTTCAAACGGATTAAAGCCATATTCATCATAATAATATCTTCCGACCTGATCAAGCATTCCGTTTTCAGACATATAAACGGCAGTGAGTACAAGCGCTGCCGCAAGAATGATTCCCATGGCGCCGAGTATTATACCGGTTATAGCAAATCCTTTGGTAGTTTCTTTCTGAACGAGTGAAATGATACCAAGGATTATCGAAGCAACTCCAAGAATTATCGAAAGCCACCAGCAGCAGCATGATATAAGCGAGATTATACCGATAACAAGCGATGCTATGCCAATCCCGTTCTTTTTCTTTTCCGGCTGATTGGGAGCGATATACGGCTGATAGCTGTAAATCGGCTCATTTCCCTGCGGCTGCTCATACCTTGGCTGTTCGTACTTTGGCTGTTCATAATTCGGCTGCTCATAATTTGGCTGCTCATAATTTGGCTGCTCATAATTCTGTTCTTCCGGTGTTGTCCGGTTTTCGTTTTCGTTCTGATAATAATTTTCGTTATCCATTGTAAAGCCCCTCCGTTAAAATAATATTATTCTGTTACTTTAATTTCACGTATCTGTTTGGTCCTTATCTCTTTAGATATCTCCGAAATGAATTCATCAATACTCTTTGTTCCTTCATCTCCGAGATATCTGCTCCTTACAGATACGGTATTATCCTGCTCTTCATTCTGCCCTACAACAAGCATATAAGGAACCCTGTGAAGCCTTGAATCGCGAATCTTATAACCTATCTTTTCGCTTCTTTCATCAACGCTGCTCCTTATGCCGTTAGCTCTAAGCTCCTTATTGATCCTGCCTGCATAATCATGGAACTTCTCTGATATAGGAAGCACCCTTACCTGCTCAGGACAAAGCCATGTAGGGAATTTTCCGGCATATTTTTCAGTAAGCCATGCAAGCGTTCTCTCATAACATCCTATACTTGTCCTATGGATTATATAAGGTCTTACCTTTTCACCGTTCTGATCTACATAATACATATCAAACTGTTCGGCTAAAAGCGCGTCCCACTGAATGGTGATCATCGTATCTTCTTTACCGTATACGTTTTTCGCCTGTATGTCTACTTTAGGTCCGTAAAACGCTGCTTCCCCGTCTGCTTCCTCATAAACTATACCAAGCTCGTCAAGCACATTCCTTATTCTCTGCTGCGTCTCTTCCCACACTTCGGCGCTGCCCATGTATTTATCGGGATTATCCTTATCCCATTTCGACAGCCTGTAAGTTACATCTTCCTCAAGTCCGAGCGTGGTAAGACAATATTTTGCAAGCGCCAGGCATCCCTTAAATTCTTCATCCATCTGGTCAGGCCTTACAATAAGATGTCCTTCGGATATCGTAAACTGCCTTACGCGTGTAAGCCCGTGCATCTCTCCGGATTCTTCGTTGCGGAAAAGAGTGGAAGTCTCGCCATATCTGAGAGGCAGATCCCTGTATGATTTCTGGCTGTTCTTATATACATAATACTGGAACGGGCATGTCATCGGCCTTAACGCAAACACTTCTTTATCCTTATCTTCATCGCCGAGTACAAACATTCCGTCTTTGTAATGGTCCCAGTGACCTGATATCTTATACAAGTCGCTTTTTGCCATAAGCGGGGTTTTGGTTCTCACATATCCCCATTCATTATCCTCCAGATCTTCTATCCATCTCTGCAGCTCTTTTATGATAATAACGCCATTAGGCATGATAAGCGGAAGTCCCTGGCCTATCACATCTACGGTTGTGAACAGTTCCATTTCCCTGCCAAGCCTGTTATGGTCGCGTTTCTTAATGTCTTCAAGATGTTCCAGATAAGCCTCAAGGTCTGCTTTCTTATCATATGCGGTTCCGTATATCCTCGTAAGCATTTTATTCTTTTCAGAACCTCTCCAGTACGCTCCCGAAGAAGAGATAAGTTTAAACGCCTTGATCTGTTTAGTGCTCATAAGATGCGGTCCCGCGCACAGATCTGTAAACTCTCCCTGGCTGTAAAAAGATATAACCGCATCTTCAGGCAGATCATTTATAAGTTCAACTTTATAAGGTTCCTCTCTTTTTTCCATGAACTCTATCGCTTCATCCCTTGGAAGCGTAAAGCATGTAAGGGCGTTTCCCTCTTTAATGATCTTCTTCATCTCGGCTTCTATTTTATCAAGCGCCTCCCTGTCAAAAGGAGGGCAGTCAAAATCATAATAAAATCCTGTATCAATAGAAGGTCCTATGGCAAGCTTTGCTTCCGGATACAATCTCTTTACTGCTTCCGCAAGAACGTGCGAAGCGGTATGCCTGTATGCCGCCATTCCTTCTTTATCATTAAAAGTAAGAATACTAAGTTCACAATCGCAAGAGATCTCAGTTCGCAGATCCACAACCTTTCCGTCAACCATTGCTGCGCATGCTGCCCTTGCAAGACCTTCGCTTATGTCTTTCGCAATATCGTATGCTGACATTGGATTTTGGTATTCTTTACACGATCCGTCTTTTAATGTAACTTTCATCATAGTTCTTCCTTTCATTTTATTAATTATATTATTTTATACCATGAAATACATATTAGTCAACTTATCATTACGCTTTTCCTTGATTTTTATCTCATAATGTAATATATTGTATATACAATTATTGTTTTATACCTAAAGGAGTGAGATTATGAATATAATTGAACCGTCAGTTGAGATAATCGACATGCAGGACTACAGCGACATACTGAGGAAAATCGAACGGGTGGGCAGAGTTTGCTATAAGAGCGAACGCAGTATAACGGAAAACTCAGCGGAACAGTTTGTTAAAAACATAATATCCAACGGGCATGAATCAGTTATCGAACACGAACTCGTTACTGTTAAGATAATATGCGACAGAGGCGTCACCCACGAGATAGTAAGGCACAGGATAGCAAGCTACAGCCAGGAAAGCACGAGATACTGCAATTACTCAAACGACAGCTTTAACAACCGCATTACTGTCATTGATATCGCCTCAGGCTTCAAGTACGACCTTAACAATGAGATTGACGCAAAAAAATATGACATATGGACGCGCGCAATGGAAAGCGCCGAAAAATATTACTTTGAACTTCTTAAGCTCGGAGCTGCTCCGCAGGAAGCGCGCTCCGTACTGCCCAATTCATTAAAGACAGAAATCATTGTCAGCATGAACCTGCGTGAATGGAGACACTTTTTCAAATTAAGGCTCGATGCAAAAGCTCATCCGCAGATGCGCCAGGTTGCGGCAATGATATATGAAGAATTTGTAGAAAAGCTCCCGGTATTTTTCTGCAAGCTTGACGTGGATTATACTAAGGATACCAA
Organism: uncultured Lachnospiraceae bacterium; assembly: GCA_947593975.1. GTDB lineage: Bacteria > Bacillota > Clostridia > Lachnospirales > Lachnospiraceae > V9D3004. The sequence goes on along the minus strand of CANQDW010000008.1, from coordinate 28,428 downwards.
AGAGCAGTAAGCTATATGGTCTGCATTATATATGACACTGCAGATACCGCGGATACGCATATTGTTGTTAAGATTATCATAACTATATTAACTATCAGGCCTCCAAGTATCCTCCTTCGGGGGCCTGCTCCATATAACAGGTACATATCGCATATCCATACCGCGGCGAATACAAGTATGATAAACAATATCATAAAGAGCCTGCCTATCGCTTCATATTTTGATATCACGAGCATATAAAGCAGAAAGCCCGCCGCATTAAAGACCATAAAAGGTATATATGATATCTGTATCTTATATATTGCCGAAAACATCGCATTGACCAGATTGAACATCCCAAATACAACAAGCATCGCTATAAGCGCATCATTGCTGTAAGAAAATCCCGAAAGAATATAAACCAAAACCGTGACTGCTATAACCGCCAGTCCTATTATAAGCTTAACCGGGGTCTTAAACACGCTGTTTATCATATCGTATTTTTTATATACCGCGCTTTTTTTAAACGATTCGGCCGATGATACGAGCATATCCAGCATTTTATTTATCATAATTTCCATGCATCCTTTCTTATATCAGCTCTGCAAGTTCCCTGATATTCTTTATACCATAACATTTTATAGGCTTATCTTCAAGCATTTCTTCATTTGCCTTAGGAATGATGCATGACGTATAGCCCATCTTTGCCGCTTCGTTTATCCTTCTCTGAGCCATGGGCGCCGCCCTGACTTCTCCGACAAGCCCTACTTCGCCGAATATAAACATCCTGTCGTCAAGCGCCCTTCCTCTGTAGCTTGAAAGCACTGCCGCTACTATCGCAAGGTCTAACGAAGGCTCATTGACCTTAAGTCCGCCTGCGATATTGACATACGCGTCGTAGTCGGACATATGTATTCCCATACGTTTTTCTATAATCGCCATAAGGAGCGTAACCCTGTTAAAATCAATTCCTACAGCCGTTCTTCTCGGATAGTTGAACCCCGTCTGGCACACAAGCGCCTGAACCTCTAGCATGATAGGCCTCGTTCCTTCAAGCGTGCATGTAACGATTGAGCCCGCTTCATTCTCAGGTTTTCCCTGAAGCATATATTCGGAGGGATTTAACACTTCCGACAATCCCGTATTTTTCATTTCAAAGACGCCTATCTCGTTCGTTGAGCCGAAACGGTTCTTAACCGCCCTCAGCATACGATATGCCGCTATATTGTCCCCTTCAAAATATAATACCGTATCTACCATATGTTCAAGCACTCTCGGTCCCGCGACCACTCCTTCTTTGGTCACATGTCCCACTATGAATACAGATATCCCCATCTGTTTTGCTATCCCGAGTATTGCCGAAGTACATTCCCTGACCTGGCTTACGCTTCCGGGCGCCGCATCAACATCCTCTTTATATACGGTCTGTATCGAATCGATAACGACGATATCGAAAACATTTTCGGGATCCGTAATTATATCTTCCACTACGTCAAGGCACGTCTCACTAAGAAGAAATAACCTGTCGTTAAATTTTCCTATCCTGTCTGCGCGCATTTTTATCTGCTTAAGCGATTCCTCGCCCGATACGTATAATATATTAAGCCCTCTCTCAGTCATATTCCGGCACATCTGCAAAAGGAGCGTGGATTTGCCTATTCCCGGATCGCCGCCGACAAGCGTAAGCGACCCCTTTACAACTCCTCCTCCGAGTACTCTGTCAAATTCTCCCGTTCCCGTGCCAAACCTGTCTTCGGTATCTGCAGCCACTTCGGTGATCTTAGAAGGTTTCGCCGGTCCGATCCCGGGCCTTTTCGCATATGCCCTCTTACCTGCGCTTCCCGCCTTCGGACTTTCCACCATAGTATTCCATTCACGGCATCCGGGGCATTGTCCCGTCCATTTGGAAGTTTCATATCCGCACTCTTTACAAAAAAATATCTGCTTTTGTTTTGCCATAGGTTCTCCTTTTACATGATATAAACGGGGCTGCCTTATCCTCGGCAGCCCCGGATAATATACCGCGCGCTATCTTATGCTGTTTTTACAGCTTCTATATTCTTTACGGTGCCTTCCTCAAGCTCCACGCTCAGCACAAGTTTTCCGCTGAGATTAGTTTTAATAACGCCCATATCATTGCCGTCAACAGTTACCTTATACGAACTCTGAGGCTCAAGCCCAAGCGTTATCTGTGTATCCGATACGCCTGAAACGCTCATCTTCACCATATTCTCATCCGCCTTAAATCCTGTAACCGCCGTTCCCTCTACAGATTCATATACAAACTGACCGTTCTTTTCAAGCTTTGTGATTTCCTTAAAGGTCTTTACTTTATATATGTCCCCTTCATACATAAAATCCGAAAGTTTGGTTTTAGTATCTAAAAGGTAATTCCCAAAACTCAGTGTGTTATCATCTTCTATACGAATCAATTCTTCAACAACCGCCATTATAATACATCCTCCTTATAGTATATTAAGTAATTTTATTATAATATATCGCAGTCAAAATTGCTATAGCGAAAAAGTAATTTTATCCTCGCTGCATGACACTTTTACGCTTGAATCGCGATATATTTTTCCTGACAAAAGCTCATCGGCAAGCGCGTCTTCGATCTCGGTCTGTATCGCCCTCCTTACGGGACGCGCGCCGTAGTCCGTATCAAAACCGCTCGCTGCGATATGCCCGTACACGGCATCGTCAATATCGAGTTTTATCCCCAGTTGCTCATCTATACGCTTACATAGTGACGAAATAAGTATTTTTGCGATATCTTTTATATTTTCTTTCGTAAGCGAGTGGAATACAAGTATTTCATCTATACGGTTAATGAACTCCGGCTTAAATATCCTTTTTACTTCTTCCATCACGTCATTTTTCATTTTTTCGTAATTCTGCGCCTCATCCGCGCCCGATGCAAATCCAAGAAGCTTCGGCGCGGCAATCCTCTGGGCTCCCGCATTGGAAGTCATAATGATAATGGTATCTTTAAAACTTACATTGCGTCCGTGCGCATCGGTAACATGTCCGTCTTCAAGTATCTGAAGCAGTATATTAAACACATCGGGATGCGCTTTTTCTATCTCGTCAAACAAAAGCACGGAATAAGGTTTGCGCCTTACCCTCTCGCTCAGCTGCCCGCCTTCTTCATAGCCTACATATCCCGGCGGCGATCCGATCATCTTTGATACGCTGTGCTTTTCCATATATTCTGACATATCTACCCGTATGATATCTCCCTCGTCGCCGAATACCGCTTCGGCAAGCGCCTTTGAAAGCTCCGTCTTTCCTACTCCGGTAGGTCCTAAAAACAGGAATGAACCGATAGGCCTTTTAGGGTTCTTAAGTCCCACGCGGCCTCTTCTTACCGCTTTTGACACTGCGCTTACAGCCTCATCCTGCCCTACAACCCTTCTATGGAGTATCTCTTCCAACTGTCTTAACCTTTCTGTTTCCGCCTGCTTCAGACGCTTTACCGGTATCCCTGTCCAGGCGGCAACTACGTCGGCGATCTCATCTTCGGTTACGCTTAAGCTTTCTTTTTTATCTATACGGCTTTCCTTTTCCTTTTTGAGCTTATCCATACGTCTGCGTATATCTTCCTGCTCTTTTTTTATCTCTGAAGCCCTGGCATAATCCTCATCCTTAAGCGCTTCTTCCTTCTCTGTTTCAAGACGCCTGTTCTTTATCTCATATTCCTTTATCTCGGGCGACGCGGATATCTTTCCTATCCGTACCATTGCAGCCGCCTCATCCATCGCGTCTATCGCCTTATCCGGAAGGAACCTGTCGTTTACATAACGCGCGGTCAGTTTTACCGCGGCGTCAAGCGCGCCGTCCGTTATCGTTACGCCATGATGTTCTTCATAACGCGGCCTCAGGCCTTTTAATATCTTTATAGCCGCAAGCTCATCAGGTTCTTCTATCATTACCGGCTGGAAGCGTCTTTCAAGCGCGGCGTCCTTTTCGATATTCTTCCGGTATTCATCAGTGGTCGTCGCTCCTATTATCTGAATCTCACCACGCGCCAAAAAAGGTTTAAATATGTTCGAAGCGTCTATTGCGCTTTCCGCACCTCCCGCTCCGATTATCGTATGGATCTCGTCAATGAACAAAAGTATATTTTCATCGTTCATAACTTCATTCAATACTTTCTTCATTCTCTCCTCAAATTCACCGCGGTATTTGGTGCTCGCCACCATACCTGACAGATCAAGCGTAACGACCCTTTTCCCGATAAGCATATCCGGTACGCTTCCGTCGGCAATGTTCATTGCAAGGCCTTCCGCTATCGCGGTTTTTCCTACGCCCGGTTCTCCAAGCAGGCAGGGGTTGTTTTTCATCCTCCTGCTTAATATCTGTATAACGCTCTGTATCTCCTTTTCGCGCCCTATGACAGGGTCAAGGCGTCCTTCTTTCGCATACTTCGTAAGGTCCCTGCTGTATCTGTCAAGCGCCGGCGTAGCCGATTTTCCCTTACCGCTTTTTTTGCTCTTTAACGCGATATATTCACTTTTTCCCATACTGCTGTCATATCCAAGGGCAACAAGACAGTCCGTATACATTCTGGATTTATTCATGTTCATCGCTTCAAGGAGCTTATATGCCGTAGTATCGTCGCCCTTTATAACGGCCATAAGCATATGCTCTGTGCCGACATATTTTGACTTCAGCCTTTTTGCTTCTTTCTGCGCCGTCTCAAGGAGCTTTTCTGCCCTCGGAGTATATTTTACGCTTTCGGGGCTTTCTCCTTTCCTGCCGGAGTCAATGATATTGGCTGCGGTCTCCATGATCTTTACCCTGTCTACCCCGTTCGCCGCAAGTATCTCGGCAGAAGTACCGTCGCACGCCATAAGTCCCATGATTATATGCTCCGTGCCAACATTTCCTTCCGCGAATTTATATGCCACATCTTCTGCTATTATAAGCGCCTGTTTTGCGCTTTCGGTATAATTCTGTGTCATCTCTTCCTCTTTTCCACGCTGTGTGCCATGCTTTGCGTTTTATTATTATTTTCCCCATTCTTCAAATATTATATCAATGAGTTCATGTATCTCTTCCCTCGATATATCTTTACATACGGCCTGCGCCATAAGTATCCTAAGCGTCCGCTTAAGTTCCTTCATTGCTTTGATCTTGTCCGGATTAAGCGATATTACCGCGCCTTTTCTCCGGTCAAGCGTCAGATACCCTTCCTGCCTGAGGATTGAATATGCTTTATTTACGGTATGCATATTGATACCAATCTCATCCGCAAGATCCCTTACTGACGGAAGGTTATCGCCTTCCTGTATCTCCTCGGCGGCTATCTGCATGATTATCTGATTGCATAACTGGACATATATTGCTTCCTCACTGTTAAAATCTATAGAAATGTACATACCGCGTACCCCCTAAAAATCAAGCTCATCCTTTGGGCCTTTTGACTTTGTTTTCGACTGCCTCATGATAACGCTTATCATTCCCATAACCAGTATTACGCATAAAGCCGAAATGATCGCGATGATGATCGCCAACTGCCTGAGATTAGCGGCGTATTTGGCAGCCTCCTTGCTTTCGGTATCGTTATCGTTAAGCGCGTCCGCATTTACCTTATCGATCAGATCCCCTGTATATCTCTGCAGGCTTTTATCCTGCCTGTCAAACTGATAGAACTCCCGATCGCCGTTTTCATTAAGGCAGTACATAAGGAGATAATCGTTGTCGAGGTCGTTCTCCATTGTATATGCGGTTACGTTTACGCCGTACAAAAGCACCGAAGTCTTTCTGTAGCCCGTAGGTACCTTTGTGCTTTCGTCAACGTCTACTATCTGAAACTTGTACTGGTTCTGGATATATACCGAACCGTTGTCATTGTATACGTCAAAGTCTATTCCCGAACCGTTCTTAATACCTTCCGCGATCAGTCTCTGCTGCGTTTCCTGTTCGGTTTCTTTCTTTACATTAATAACGTATTTATTTTTTTCGCCGTTTTGCGCCGTCACGTTTACCTTTACTTTATTATCGCCGGTAAACAGACTGTCGTTTCCCGAAAATGACACCGCTGCCATATCATCTGAAGCTTTATAGGAAAAATACAGTTTTTCGGTTTCATAATCCACCGTAAGCGAATATTTCGTAATATCAGGTGAAAACTCAGGTTCAAGCGCTCCGCTGCTTACTTCTAACGAAAGCAGATTATTATCGCTGCTTAACCCCGCGTCCGATACGCCAGGCTGCGCGAGCCCTCCGGTCACATTAACGGATATGCGGTTGCTCGTCGCCTGCATATTCTTTCCGCCCGCATCTTTTATGACGGCCTCATCCGATATACCTATTGATCCTGTTCCGGTGCCGTAGGCTTTGAATTTAAGAGAATACTGAACGCTGCTTTTATCTCCGGGTATATCCGCCTGTGATATATGGAGCAGTCCCGAATCTCCGCTTACTCCGGCGCTGCCGCCCGTAAATGATATTACCGATGCATCGTAGGAAACATATGCGTCTATCCCTGTAATGCTTTCAGATGCGTTTACCGTCATCGTAACAACAAATTCAGTCCCCGCGGCAATGCTTGTCTGACCGACGCCAAACTGGATCATTGCGTTTGCCGCCGACGCCTTATCCGCCCGCGCGCCCGCAAGCAGTACCGCCGCAAGTATAAATGCCGCCGCCTGCAGCCTTCTTCCTCTTAAACTCATCATATCCCTTCCTTCCGTTAATATCTGTTTATAACAATATTATAAGTTCTCTTATCCCCGTTCTGCGCAGTAACGGTTATAGCCATATTAGTTACGGCTTCCGTAAGGTTTACCGTACCGGTTCCCTCGACTTTTGCCTTTGCATTTACTGCCTGCGCAGATACCGTAACCGCACCTTCCGCTGCCGGCACCGATACAGTATAAGCGGTCGTCTGCCTGTCTCCTGCGATAAATGCCGGCGATACTGCATATTCCGCCTGCGTCGCATTTCCTCTTATGCTGAGCGCTTTAAGGCAGTTGTTCGGGTTTACGTCTCCTGACGGCATTTTACATGCTTCTGCCGGCATCCCGTTATATACGGGTATATAAAATACGATAGCCTGTGAAGCCATCCAGCTTTTATACGCTTCATATGTCTTAAGCGATTCCGAGTAAGCCGCCGTAACATTAGTCATATACTGATGCGAATACGTTGACTGCGGCGTAACGTTAAACCTTTCCAGATACAGTGTGTTCTGTCCGCGGTTTATATAATTGCTTCCTATATACATAGCGCCGCCGCATATCGATCTGTATTGATTGTTCCAAGGTCTCATATACGTCGTTCCGCCCGCGGCAAACGCAAGCCCTTTCTCAACCGCGCCGCCTCCCACGCTGTCTGCCGCGCCTATGTTAAAGAAATTATATATGCTTTCATAACCCGGTACAGTACCCGTTACCGAACTGCTTACCGTAGTCTTTCCGGTCACTACTTCCTGCCTCATGCGCGATGCAAGATGGAACGGGCTTGTACCCGATAACGCGGCCGCCTCGATAAAAGTATCTTTGTAAGACTTAGTGACCTGCGCTCCCGTATCATCGGTATATGTATAAGATGCGCCGTCAAAAAACGTACCTGCAAGTATAGTCGCTACGCCTTCGCTCTTTTGATACGCCGGTTCGTAGGAAAGCGCTTCAAACATAAATATATTTTTTTCATTTATAAAATTACGCGGATCCATATAATATGATACTGCGGCTTTTGAGGCTGCAACCCAGGTTGTCCCGTCAAATACCTTGTGCGCGTCGGTCGCCCAGTCGTAAGTTCCCTCATCAAAAGACTTCCACGCATCCGGGTTGGTATTTGATATAAGGCTTATACCCGGCCTTGCTTCACTTGCAACCGCCGCATTCCAGTCAAGCCCGGTATTATATATCTTAAACTGCCAGTACGGATATGATGCATGGAGTGTCCTGAGCGCAGGCTTATAGCTCTCGGGGAATCCCTGTTTTGCCATATCCGCTTCAAATTCAGCGTCTGATAAAACTACCGGCGGATTATCGTTTTCTCCGTTATTTTCCGATGAAGGCTCTTTTCCCGATTCAAACATAACATACCCTGACTGTACCCAGCCTTTAACCGTCTTTTTCTTTACGCTGCATTTTATCTTAAACCATTTTTTCCCTTTAACCGTCTTTTCTTTTAATATGCTGACAGACTTATCCGCCTTCAGCTTCACGTTCTTTTTCTTCACTTTTACATTCGGCGCGCCGGAAGACGCCCTGCTTTTTAATGATGTCTTTTTTATAATGTATGCGGGTATATTTTTCTTATTAACCTTAACGGCGTCCGCTTTTACATAACCGCTTAATTCGCTTTTGCCCTGTGTAAATAAGATTTCATACCAGAACGAACCCGATACTTTTTTTACCGCGTTTATCGTTACCTCTTTCTTCGCTTTAAGTTTAACTATCTTATTGCTGCTCTTAAGATACGGCGATTTGGCCGCGGCTTTTTCATATATCTTCTGCTTTGATAGCATGACAGCTTTAATGCCAAGATTCTCCGCAAGAGCGCCCTTCTTGCTCTCAACGGTCACATACATTGAAGCCACATACCCTTCAAATTCCTTGCCGGAATATGTAAACGATACCTGATACCAGCCTCCTGCCGCTTCCGAATTAATCTTTAATTTAGCGCCTTTCATAAGCTTAATGCCCGCGCCTTCATGCTGTACCGGGGTATAATTGGTTCCCGCGCCGCTTCTGACATTAAGCCCGTCGGTATTTACCACGCCTGTCTTTGCCGCCGCTGCCGCTTCTTTTCCCGAAAAACCGCAGGTGCAAAATACGCCTGCAAGAAATATCACGGCAGCTATGCATATTGCCTTTCTTCCGTTCATATTATTTATCCTCCTGACTGTTCTTTATATACATAAGGTCATCTGTATTAAATATATATTTTTTACCGCAGAACTGGCAGCCCATCTCTATAGGTTTTCCTTCGCTTATAAGGGAATCGAGTTCTTTTTTCCCTATGCTTATGAGCGCCTTTTCCACCCTTTCTCTCGAACAATTGCATCTGTAGCCGCATTCCGTCTGTTCATTTACGCAAAGCCCCATATCTCCCAAGATCTCCGACAATATGTCATAAGGCGTCATGCCCTCTGAAAGCATCGTCGTGACAGGCTTTATATTGCCGAGCTTTGTTTCCAGTTCCGTTATGATATCTTCCGAAACTTCCGGCATGAGCTGTATAACGAATCCGCCGGCGCACCTTACCGTATTTAATTTGTCTTCGCCCGCGTCGCTTCCGTTCATTAACACCCCGAGCGCTATGGAAGACGGTATCTGTTCCGATACCGCATAATAATAAGTCAGATCCTCCGCTATCTCGCCCGAAACAAGGTCGATCTGCCCGGTATACGGTTCCTTAAGCCCTATATCTTTAATGACGCTTAGCGTACCGGAACCTATGGCGCCGCTTACGTCAAGCTTTCCTCTGTCGTTTGCCGGAAGTATCACGCATGGTTCATTAACATATCCCTTTACATATCCGTCACTGTCTGCAGTAACCGTAATCCCGCCTATCGGACCCGTTCCCTTTATAGTCAGCGTAAGGATATCCTTATCTCCCTTCATCATTACGCCCATCATGCTTCCGGCGGTAAGGAGCCTTCCAAGCGCCGCCGTCGCAACCGGGCTCGTATTGTGATATTTCCTTGCCTGTTCCACAAGATTGCCTGTCGTGGCGGCAAATGCCCTGATACTGTTATCGCACGCCGTCGCCCTTATTATATAATCCTTACATATAGTACTTTCCATCCTGGTATCCTTCCTTTACAACAAAATATATCCTTTCGTCGTCGTCTTTCGGATCCTCATATGTCATTGCGCCATATACCGCAACAAGTTCCATGCCTGCATTATCTATCGCCCTTTTTATCTCTTCTGCCGAATATGCTCTCTGAAAATGCCTTTCAGTATACCTTTCATACAGCTTTTCATCTTCCGTTCCGTCTTCTGCGGCAATAAACATTGTCAGATCATACGTATGTATGCGCGAATCCTCATCAAAATAATTCTCCCATATAAGACAGGCGTCTTTCCTGTTATCCGCCTGCACAGTATCTTTAAGGATATTACTATAGAAATGTAACGTTTTTATGTCAAATATAAATAAACCGTCCTTTTCAAGATAATTATTGACTTTTTTAAACACGCTGCATAAGTCGTCTTCGGATAAAATATAATTCATGCTGTCGCATACGCTTATTACGGCATTTACCGTACCAAACAGTTCAAGCTCCCTCATATCCTGATTGAGATATAATATGCCGCCGCTATCTTCATTTTCACGCGCAGCAGCAAGCATCTCTTCCGATACATCGATCCCGATCATATCATAACCGCGCTTTGCAAGCCTTCTTGTCATTATCCCGGTCCCGCATCCAAGCTCCGCAACGATACCCGAATCTATTCCATATTCCTTTAATATACATGTCAGATATTCTTCCCATTTTTCGTAGGGAATATTATCCATAAATTCATCATATATACCTGCAAATACCGAATAAGCTTCCATTATAGTCTCCTCTTTGTGCGCCCCCTTCGCAGGATTTGACACACATGTGCTATACTGACTATAACACAATCTGATATAAAACTCAACTTAAGTTTTCATATAGCTTAAAATATAAATTGCAGGATATATGATCAATATCCTGCAAATATATTATCCTACTTAAAAATATCTTATTTCAGTATCCCGTACTCCTTCTCATCCACCGGCTCAAGCCATTCGTTTGAACCGTTTTCTCCCGGTACTTCGACGGCAAGGTGTGAAAACCATGAATCCGGCGCCGCGCCGTGCCAGTGCTTTACGCCCGCGGGGATATTGATACAGTCTCCCGGTTTCATTTCTATGGCTTCTTTGCCCCATTCCTGATAGTATCCTCTTCCGCCGACGCAGATAAGTATCTGTCCGCCGCCCTTGTCGGCGTGGTGGATATGCCAGTTGTTGCGGCAGCCCGGTTCAAACGTCACATTAAAAATACCGACCTGATCTTTTGATACCGGGGAAAGATAGCTCTGTCCGGAAAAATACTGCGCAAATCCGTCGTTAGGCGCGCCGACAGGAAACAGTATTGTATTCTGATATGCGTCCTTTTCTGTCAGTTCCGGCGTTTTCTCGTCCCATACATCTTTTGCCAGACGAAATACTGCCCATGCCTTTGGCCAGCCGACATAAAATCCGACATGGGTTACTATCGCCGCTATCTCCGCGCGCGTTACGCCGTGCGCCTTGGCGTTTTCCAGATGATAAGTAAGCGACGAGTCCGTGATACCGGAGCTCATCAGCGCCACCACGGTGATGATGCACCGCGTCTTCAGATCTATGTCTTTGTTGTTCCAGTTCTCGCCAAAGAGAACGTCGTCGTTAAAGTGAGCGAAATCCGGCGCGAAGCCGCCGAGCTGATCTCTTCCTGCAGTTTGTGTTATTTTTTCCATTTTGCTTTTCCTCCTTTTATTTAATCCAGCAGTTTTCTTACGCAGCTGAACGTGATCTCATATATTGTCATAAATACATAGTTTACGCCCGCCTTCTCCATTGCCGTCCGCTGTTTCTCATTGACCACGGTATACGGGTAAATCCCGAACATGAACGGGAAAAAGGTGTACAAAAAGTGCTGTTTATCAGTAATCGGCATCTCCGGAAAATACTGTTCCAAACAGCGCATGACCGCGCGCAGCGAACCTCCGTAAGCTGTCTTAAACTCCGTAAGCTGTTCTAACCGGCTGCTGCTTTCCAAATCATAATGGTTCATCGACATTATCTTTAAAAGCTGGGCGCGTTTCTCCAAAGAATGCGCTAACTTATCGGCAAATTCATCCTTGGTAAGCGTTTCATTTTCCTCCGTCATCCGATCAAGATCATCGATCCACATCTCATATTCCCGCTTAAGCAGAGCCAGAAAAATCTCTTCTTTTGTCTGAAAGTAATTGTAGATCGAAGTTCTGGTAAAGCTGGTTGCGTTTGCGATGTCTTTCAATGTGATCTCCTTGAAACTTTTTGTCTTATAAAGTTCCTCACAGGCGCGTACGATCTCTTCCTTTCTTGCATTTGTCAGTTCCGGCGATCCCTTTGGCATATCTTATCCTCCCTGTTTTTCCGATACATTATTATATGCTGACACCATGTCAATATAGTTAATATAGCATTATTCTGACACAGTGTCAACACTTATTTTATAAATAACAAATCTTTTGCATACCGCTCACGTATCCGGGCAATAATAATATTATTACCCTGCAAGGAGACTATCTATGAGCAAATCATTAAAAAAAGAAATGATGAAAAACGACCCTGCCTGCGCAAGCACTCCTGAAGAAATAATGAAATGGGAAATCGCCAAAGAACTGGGCGTATACGACAAAGTACTTTCCGGCGGCTGGAAATCCCTTTCGGCAAAAGAAAGCGGCCGTATAGGAGGCATACTGTCCAGCCGGAGAAAACAGATCACGCGCGCTTCTGAATAAAATACTTCCTTACGCATGAATATAGCGACGCGGCGGCAAATACAGCCAGATTAACAATAACTATGCTTGCCCCTACCGGAGCTTCCGCATTAAAAGATACAAACATCCCGGCGACAAAACATATAACCGATACCGCTGCCGATATGACTATGACTTTCTTATAGGTCTTACGTATCTTTATTGCAGTCAGCGCAGGAAATATAACAAGGCTCGATATCAAAAGAGCGCCCATCATCCTCATTCCTATCACTATCGTAACCGCGGTAAGAACCGCAAGAACAATACTGTATGCTCCAGTATTGGTTCCGGTCGCCCTTGCGAACACCTCGTCAAACGTAAAAGAAAATATCCTGTTATAAAACAAAATATACACTGCCAATATCAGTATGGAAACAGCTATACACAGCGCCATATCGGCATAACTAAGCGCCAATATGCTTCCAAACATATAATTATACACGTCCGTATTCATCCCCGACGACATTGAAATTATCATGATACCTATGGCAAGCGAGCTGCTTGACACTATAGCTATCGCGGAATCCCCCGCAACAAGGCTTCCGTCCTTAAGCCTCAGCAAAAATACCGCACATACGATACATACCGGCACCGCAACCGAAAGCGGAGCCGCGTTAAGAGCCGCGGCAGCCGCCAGCGCCCCGAACCCGACATGCGACAGCCCGTCGCCTATCATCGAATACCTTTTCATTACAAGGCTCACACCAAGAAGCGCAGCGCAAAGCGATACAAGGATGCCGACTACAAACGCCCGCATCATAAACGGATATGAAAATATAGCATTAACCGTATCAATTATCATAGACTGTACCACCTTCTAAAAATTCTTTTCCGACACTGCTTTTTACATAATCATCCGCAGTCCCGAAAAACAGCTGCTTGTGCGACAGATGCAGTATATGGCTTGCATACCTTACCGCCGCCCGCACATCATGCGACACCATGATAACCGTCATCTTCATATTATCATTAATATCTTTAATAAGCTCATACAGATCGTTCATTGCGACGGGGTCAAGACCCGCGGCCGGTTCGTCAAGAAGTATGAGTTTTTTTGCCGCGCACAGAGCCCTTGCCAGAAGGACCCTCTGCTTCTGTCCTCCCGAAAGTTCCTGATAACTTTTTTTCTCATACTCTTTCATTCCCATAAGCCGGATCTTTTCATGCGCATCTTTTCTGTCCTTTGCGGAGTAAAACGGCCTCATGCCCATGCTGTTTATCCTTCCCGAAAGCACTACCTCGAATACGCTTGCCGGAAAATTCTTCTGCACAGCCGTCTGCTGCGGGAGATACCCTATCTCTAACGCTTTTAAACCATCGCCCATGCGGATAGTCCCCGATACCGGATTCATAAGTTTTAATATACCTTTTATAAGAGTACTTTTACCCGCGCCGTTTTCGCCGAGGATACACATGTATTCTCCGCCGCACAGAGTAAAATTAATATCTGAAAGAACTATCTCGCCATCATATCCAAACGCGGCATTTTCACATGAAATAAGCGCCATCAGTTAAGTGCCTCCTTTAACAGATCCATATTCCTCTTCATCATATCCGTATATCCAAGTCCTTTGGCAAAATCATCCGCCGAAATATTATGGCATGAATAAAACGTGCGCACCTCAGCCCCTCCTGCTTCGCCGATCGTATCTGCGATCTTGCCGCTGCTAAGCTCCGCCTTAAACACGACCGGTATATGCTCCTTTTTTACAAGATCTATGATCTTTGTAATCTTGGCGGGATTTATCTCCGTATCCTGGGCGCACCCCGGAAATGCGGCATAATATGATATGCCAAACTCTTCGGTAAAATATCTCAGCGCAAACCTGTCCCCAAATACGATCCTGTCTCGTTTTGCTCCTTTTACAACTTCCCTTATATCATCATCCAGAGCTTTCAGCTCTTTTTCGTATCTTTTGCAGTTATCATAATAAAAATCGGCATTGTCTGCGTCAAGTTCCGCAAGCATGTCCGTTATGGCGTATACGATCTTTACCGCATTGAGCGGCGATGTCCATACATGCTCGTCATATTCCGGATCTTCATCCGTATGTCCGCCGTCTTCTTCATTATAAAGCGTATCTATGCAGTCCATCATCCTCAAAACGCGCATATCCCCGCTCATCGAATCAAGTATATCATCCGTCCACTCATCATTTTCGCCGCCGTTATATATGAAAAGGTCGCATTCCGATATATCTATTATATCCTGCGGCGAGGGATCGAAAGAATGGCTTTCCTCGCCGGGCGAAAGAAGCATTGTAAGGCTTACTTTATCTCCGGCTATCTCCCTTACAAAATCATATGGCGCAAATATAGTCGTAACTATTTTTGGTTTTCCCGTATCTTCTCTTTTATGCGCGCAGGCGCTTAAAATAAATATCATACACAGAAAGCCTGCTAAAAGAAGCTTTTTTTTCATGACGGCCTCCAATACGTCCTTCATTTTATTAAAGGGTATCTTTTATATTTTAAAATGTCAACATATTTTTTTCTTTACACTTTTCAAACTTAATGCTATATTAGTCGTGGATGGTATTCGAAAGAAGCTGTACCCTGTTTTTATTTATATTTTGCCTTCCAGATATAAGAAGGAAGGTGATTGCATGAATGACGACTCTCTGATAAGGATTGGATTTATCGGAGCGGGCCGCGTCGGATATTCGCTCGGAAAATATTTCTGTAACAACGGCATAAACGTGTCGGGTTATTACAGCCGCGATCCGGCTTCGGCGCAAGACGCCGCTTCATTTACCAATACCAAAAAATATGACGATACCGAAAGTCTCGTAAATGAATGCAATATAATATTTTTAACCGTTCCCGACAAAACCATAGGCGAAGTCTGGAACATACTCTCAGTATATGATATTACAGGCAAAATACTATGTCATTGCAGCGGCGCAGTATCTTCCGACGTTTTCTCTGATATAGCCTCACACGGAGCATACGGCTATTCAGTCCATCCGCTATGCGCGATACATTCCAAAACAGAAAGTTATAAGACGCTTAAAGACACTTATTTTACAATTGAAGGAAGCAGCGAAAAACTGCCGTTTATAAAAGGGATTATTGAAAGCCTCGGCAACAAAGTATCCGTTATAAAAGCATCTGACAAAGTACGTTATCATGCCGCGGCCGTACTTGCAAGCAACCTTGTCATAAGCCTTTACGACACAGCGTGCGCGCTTCTTTCGGAATGCGGTTTTTCCGAGGCCGACGCGCATAAGGCATTGTCCCCGCTTTTTATCGGGAACTGCCGCAATATAGAAAAAAACGGCGTCATAAAAGCCCTTACGGGCCCGATAGACCGCTGCGATACCAAAACGGTAATAAACCACTTAAACGAACTTGACGGAAATATAAAACAGATATACAGATACCTGTCGCTTGAGCTTATCAAGACCGCGCAGCGAAAAAATCCCGGCACAGATTACACTTATATGAAAGAGGCGCTTAGCGGACAGAGCAATATGAAAGGAAGAGATATATGAAAAATTCGGTACTGACATTTAAAGAGGCAAAACAGGCGAAAAAAAAGCTCACAATGCTTACAGCCTATGATTACTCCACGGCAAAACTTATGGACGAGGCCGGTGTAAACAGCATCCTTGTCGGCGATTCCCTCGGCAACGTAATGCTTGGTTATGAAGATACCCTTTCGGTAACAATGGAAGATATGATACATCACGGAGCCGCCGTCTCGCGCGCCGCAAAAAATGCTCTCGTTGTTATAGACATGCCGTTTATGTCCTACCAGACTTCGGTTTATGACGCTGTCGTAAACGCCGGCAGGCTTATGAAGGAAGGCAGGGCAGGCGCCGTAAAACTTGAGGGAGGACGCGAAGTATCCTCACAGATAAAAGCTATCACGGACTGCGGCATACCCGTTGTCGCGCATCTCGGGCTTACCCCTCAGTCGGTAAACGCATTCGGCGGTTTTAAGATACAGGGAAAAAATGAAGAAGCCGCCAAAAAAATCATTGAGGACGCGCTTATTGTAGAAGAAGCCGGCGCATTTTGCCTGGTACTTGAATGTGTGCCCGCAAAACTTGCCGGACTTATCACAGAAAAACTTTCCATACCTACTATAGGAATAGGCGCGGGAAACGCCTGCGACGGTCAGGTCCTCGTGTATCAGGACATGCTCGGGATGTTTTCCGACTATACGCCAAAGTTTGTAAAGCGGTTTGCAAACGTAGGCGATATAATGAAACAGGCATTCCGCGATTATATCGATTCGGTAGCGGATATGTCTTTTCCCGCCGCCGAACATTCATACGCAATAGATGATGACGTAATAGAAAAGCTGTATTAAATATGGAGGATAATAATATGAAGATCATATCTGCAGTAACAGAAATAAGAGAAATCATAAAAGAATGGAAAAGAAACGGCCTTAAAGTCGGTCTCGTCCCAACAATGGGCTATCTGCACGAAGGGCACTTAAGCCTTATCAAAAAAGCCGTTTCGGAAAACGACAGGGTTGTCGTGAGCATCTTTGTAAACCCTACCCAGTTCGGCCCCAACGAAGATTATGAAACTTACCCAAGGGATATAAATAAGGATTCCGCGCTCTGCGAATCCGCCGGCGCAGACATCATCTTTCATCCCGAAGTGTCTGAAATGTATCCTAAAGGAGCGTGCACCTATGTCAATATGACGGGCCTTACGGATGCGCTTTGCGGCAAAAGCAGGCCCACTCATTTTCAGGGCGTATGCACGGTCGTAAGCAAGCTCTTTAATATAACAACGCCCGACAATGCGTACTTCGGGCAGAAGGACGCGCAGCAGCTTGCAGTGATAAAACGTATGGTAAAAGACCTTAACTTTGATATCAATATAACAGGCTGTCCTATAATAAGGGAAGAAGACGGGCTTGCCAAAAGTTCAAGAAACACTTATCTTAATGAGGAAGAGCGAAAAGCCGCGCTCGTACTGCACAGCGCCATAACCTGCGGACAGTCGCTTGTAAATGACGGAGAAAGAAACGCCTCTGTCGTTATAAACAGGATGAAGGACATTATAAATGCCGAACCGCTTGCAAAAATAGACTACGTTGAAATAGTTGATATGAACACGATGGAAAGCGTGTCTGTCATACAGGGCGAGATCCTCTGCGCGATCGCAGTATATATCGGAAAAACCCGTCTGATAGATAACTTTATCGCAAACGTCGGCTAAGGAGGTTGCATTATGACTATTACCATGTTAAAAGGAAAGATCCACCGCGCAGTCGTAACACAGGCTGAACTTAATTATGTCGGAAGCATAACCGTAGACCCGCTTCTTATGGAAGCGGCAGGAATACGCGAATACGAAATGGTCCAGGTAGTGGATATTGAAAACGGGAACAGATTTGAAACATATACTATCGAAGGAGAAGCGGGCTCAGGCATGATATGCTTAAACGGAGCCGCAGCAAGACAGGTCCAGGTAGGCGACCATATAATCATTATGAGCTACTGCCAGCTTGATCCTTCCGAGGCTGACACACACAGCCCCAAAGTCGTATTCGTAGATGAAAACAATAAGATAGTAAGACAGGCAAGTTATGAAAAACACGGTGAAATCTCATAGATAAAGCCGTCACAGTTTATTATGGAGGTAAATATGCTGACAGGAAAAACCGTCGTACTCGGGGTCACAGGAAGCATCGCCGCATACAAAATGGCTAACGTGGCAAGCTCGCTTGTAAAAATGGGTGCCTGCGTACATGTATTAATGACAAAAAACGCGGCAAATTTTATAAATCCCATTACATTTGAAACATTAACCGGCAATAAATGCATCATAGATACATTTGACCGTAACTTTGAATTTCAGGTAGAACACGTCTCTCTCGCAAAGAAAGCGGACGTCTTTCTGATCGCGCCCGCATCGGCAAACATAATCGGCAAAATGGCATGCGGCATAGCCGACGATATGCTTTCAACAACCGTACTTGCGGCAAAATGCCCTATCCTTGTATCTCCTGCGATGAATACCGCCATGCTTACGAATCCAATAGTATTCGATAATATACAAAAACTTGAAAAATACGGGTATACGGTTATATCTCCTGCTACCGGACACCTTGCATGCGGCGCCGAAGGAGCCGGAAAACTCCCTTCCGAAGATATCCTTATCGAATATATATTAAAAAGCATTGCGCTTCCAAAAGACCTTTGCGGCAAAAAAATACTTGTTACCGCAGGGCCTACGACAGAGCCGATAGACCCCGTCAGATATATCACAAACCATTCGACCGGAAAAATGGGATACAGCATAGCGCGCATGGCAATGCTTAGAGGCGCTTATGTAACGCTCATAACAGGACCTGTCGCTATCAAGCCGCCTATGTTCTGCGATATTGTGCATGTAAATACCGCGGAGGAAATGTATCAGGCAGTAATGAGCAGATACAAAGATTACGATATAATAATCAAATCGGCGGCTGTTGCGGACTACAGACCTGCCGAAATTTCCGATGAAAAGATCAAAAAATCTGACGGCGATACCGATAATTTCATCAAACTTGAACGCACAAAGGATATACTTGCGGAACTTGGAAAACTTAAAAAAGACGGTCAGATCATATGCGGTTTTTCAATGGAAACCGAAAATGTGATCGAAAACTCAAGAAAAAAACTCCTTAAAAAGAACGCGGATATCATTGCCGCAAACAGCCTGCGTGAAGAAGGCGCCGGTTTCGGAACCGACACCAACAGGCTTACGATCATAACGAAAGACTCCGAAAAGACCCTTTCGCTTATGTCAAAGGATGACGCCGCCATGGAGCTTCTTAACTGTATAAGTCACATGAGCCGCCAGCCTGAATGATATTTATTTTTTAATATACCGTTATTTAACTTACCCCATCCAAGAGGATAACCGTCCACGCACAAAAGCCTGATGCCGCTGTATGCATCCTCGTCTTTTGAAATCTCTATCGTTTCTCCTTTGAGGTATTTTATAACCCTTATATCATCTCTTCCGAGGGATATCGTCTCGGCGTATTCCCCGGGTTTTATTGCCATAGCAAGAGCCTGGCTCGGCTCAAACCGTTTATTCAGGATATCGCCCATATACAGGCCGTTCCTTAAAAACCTCATTCCGGTAAGTTTTCCCAGAAGCTTAGGCATATAAAACAATCTCTCTCCCCTTAGCTCAAGCCTTGCCTCGTCTATATCCCAATCAAGCTTCTTTATAAATTCATAGAAATATTCGAGTTTTTTCTTTAACGATCCGTCGAAAGTCCCATATGAAAGCACAGGGCCCGGCATACTTTCCCCGCCGCGCTTTTTAACCAGCGCAAGGAAATGTCCCTCGCCTTCCATTTTGTGCGGCCATATCCTTACGCATTTTCTGAGTCCTTCATCGCCTTTTGCCCATTCGGGATGTCCGCAGTCAAATCCTTCATAGCCTTCCATGCATACAAGCTCAAGATCCGGAAACTTTTTAAGCATATACTCGATCTGACGCTCATTTTCACCTGGCGAAAATGTACAGGTCGAATACATAAGCATGCCTCCCGGCTTAAGCATATTTACCGCGGGGATCATTATCTCCCTCTGGAGTTTCTCATAATATGACGTATCGCCGGCTTCATAATTCTTGATCACTGACGGGTCTTTTCTGAACATACCCTCGCCCGAACACGGCGCGTCAAGAAGTATCTTATCAAAAAACCCTTCAAAATATGAAGAAAGTTTCGCAGGGTTTTCGCTTACCACAAACGGATTTCTTATCCCGAAAAGCTCAATATTTTTAAGGAGCGCCTTCGCTCTTGAACTGCTGATATCGTTTGCCACCAAAACGCCTGTTCCGCCAAGTTTGGCGCCAAGTTCGGTAGCCTTTCCTCCCGGCGCTGCGCACAGATCAAGCACAGCCTCGTCCTCATTTACGGGAAGCCTTGACGCTGGCGTCATCGCGCTCGGTTCCTGAAGATAATACAGCCCCGCATGATAATACGGATGTTTTGACGGCTGCGCGGATTCGTCATAATAATATCCGTTCGGTATCCACGGTATCTTTTTTATCTCAAAAGGAGCGATCCTTTCAAATTCCTCGCAGGATATCTTAAGAGTATTTATCCTAAGCCCGTACAATCTCCGTTCGTCATAACTTTTTATGAAGTCTTCATATTCGTCCTTAAGGATAGTCTTCATATTTTCGGTAAATTTATCAGGCAGTTTCATAATATCTCCTTTTATTTGAGGTTCTCCGGATTAAGGCATTTAAGCTCATCTATAATAAATCTTCCGTCTTTTCTTATAAGCACGTCGTCAAAGTATATTTCCCCTCCGCCGTATTCGGGCGTCATTATAAGCACAAGATCCCAGTGCACGGAAGATTTATTGCCGTTATACGCTTCGTCATAACAGCTGCCCGGCGTAAAATGGATCGACCCCATGATCTTTTCATCAAATAATATATCCTTCATAGGCTCCGTCACATAAGGATTGACTCCTATAGCAAACTCCCCCACATACCTCGAACCTTCATCGGTATCAAGTATCTCGTTCAGCTTTTCGGTATAATTGGATACGGCGTTTACTATGCGTCCGTCCTTAAATTCCAAAGTCACATTTTCAAATGTGGTTCCCTGATAAAGCGACGGGGTATTATAACATATCTTTCCGTTTACCGAATCTTTAACCGGCGCCGTATACACTTCGCCGTCGGGGATATTCATATGTCCCGCGCACGGGATCACGGGAATATCCTTTATTGAAAATGTAATATCCGTTCCGTTATCACATTTTATCCTCACCTTATCGGTCTTTTCCATAAGTTTTACAAGAGGTTTCATGGCCTCTTCCATTTTGGAGTAATCCAGATTGCACACTTCAAAATAAAAATCTTCAAATGCTTCTTTGCTTGTATTTGCAAGCTGCGCCATTGAATCGTTAGGATACCTTAAAACTACCCACCTGGTCTTCGGAACGCGTATGTCTGTATGTACTGGTTTTCTGTAATACAACTCGTATAATTTCATCTTATCGGCGGGAATATCAGAAAACTCCGCCGCATTTTCCGAACCCCTTACCGCAACATAACAGTCCATATCCTCCATTTCTTCACACGAAAGCTTCGCCATAAACTCCATTTGTTCTTTCGTACAATTCATTATAACTTCCCTTAAAACACGCTGGTTTGTATAGTGCGTAAAGGGAACGCCGCCCGCCTTATACACTTCTTTTACAAGCTGCCTTGCCAAAGGCTCGGTATCTTCACCTATGTAATCAATATACACTTTATCTTCCGGCTTAACCCTCATAGAATATTCCACAAGATTATGCGCCAGTTTTTCTATTCTGCTGTCCATTTATTCATTTTCCCCCTTCACACAGCTGATAAATATATTTCCGGATGACTTAAACATCTCATCCGCGCTGCCCTGATACATCTTCTGAGACTGTCCGGTATCAGGGTCGTATACCGTTACCGTATTCTGGTCATATGCCGTTATAAGTACCGCATGGCTGTTATCTTTCATTGCAATAACCGGACTTCCCATACTTACAAAGTACAATATCTCGTCCAAAGTACAGCCTTTAAGATTAACGGGTTCTTCCACATACTCCGCAAGTATATCATAAATAGACTTATCTTTGCCCGTGATATCATTTAAAGATACGTTTACATACAGAGATTTAAGGAGCATATATACGCATACGTCTATGCTGTCCGCCTTTGCCGAACTTTTCGTATCCGTGATCCCTGATACCGAAGCGCTGTTAAACCTTCCGCCGCGCTCCCATACCGTCCTGTTTTTGCTGTTTATCACAACTCCCTGCTGTTCGTCGGCATATATAACCGCCTGCGCCGCCAAAAAATACGATGCGGATATCCCGCCTTTCGCATATACATAATACTTAAGCCTTTCTTTATTATCCTCAAGATAAAGCGGTTTCTCCTTTGTAATTATATATTTATTGATAACCGTCTCTTCCGGTACTTCAGCC
The DNA here is from genome assembly GCA_947593975.1 of uncultured Lachnospiraceae bacterium. Taxonomy (GTDB): domain Bacteria; phylum Bacillota; class Clostridia; order Lachnospirales; family Lachnospiraceae; genus V9D3004. The sequence goes on along the minus strand of CANQDW010000008.1, from coordinate 6,002 downwards.
ATCTCAAAGCCTGACGGGAACGACATATACCATTCCGTCATCGCGCGCTCCGTAACGCGCGGCACAAGCGAAACGGCCAATTTTTCCATGACAAGCCTGTTTATTATATTGTCCCCTCCGACAGCAATAAATTTTCCGTTCTGTTTTTTGGTCCGCTCAAGATATACAACATTATCTTTCACATACGCGCCCGATATATAAAATTTCTTCTTGCTGTATGTCTTTATGATATTGCCTTCCCTGTCCATGATATCAAGCCTGTACATATTATATGTCCTTGTCCCGTCCGCCGCGATGCGTATATCTGAGTTCCTTCCCGTGCCGTATACTATATTGCCGCCCGTAACGCCTATAAGGTTCACATATTCGTCTTCGCCCGCGCTTATAACGGCTTTATTCTCGCTCTCCAGATTAAGCATATTAAGCTCTGCGTTTTCTTTCCATATGAACATATTATTTTCGGGTACGATCGTAAAATTGCCGCCGTCAATATTTTCGGCAATGCACGTAAGTTTTTCCGCTACTATATCATATGAATATATCCTGCCGTCTAAGACAAAGAAAAAGATATCTTTTCCGTTTACATAGCAGTACTCTTCAAAATCTTCCTTTAACACCTGATAGGAATGTTCAAACGGTATATACAAAAGCTCCTCGATCTCACCGTCAGATATCCTGTACCTGTACAAAATTATCGCAACTTTTCCTTCATACGCCCCATGGCTCACATATCCGTAAACGGCAAAAGTCATATTGCCCTCTTCGTCCATTGAGATAATCCTTGCGTCCTGCTGCCCGTACAGCCTGTACTCGTATTCATCCCCGTCGATATAACATGAATACGCCCTTATAAGCTCGTTTCTTGTCATGTCATACAGATACACATTCCCGTTCTTTACAAATGCCGCCTTTGAAACTGCGTCGTTTTGCACTATCTGCATATCGGTATCGTTAGTAATCCCCATATTAAGCTGATTTTTATTAAGGCTTGCATGGCTTATATCAAAAGCGGCCTCCATAGTCCTTTCAAACCAGAGAAGGTACATCCTTTCATTCGAATACCTCACACGGTAATACTCTTTTACATAATAACTGCACGCGCCCGAATCGGTATCCGCCGTCACATAATATACAAGCTGTATGCCCGCCGTCTCAATATTTATCTCTTTTACCGTAGGCATAATTTCCGTAACCTCGGCAGGCTCAAGCTTTCCCCATGTTATATTGGCAAATGAAGATTTGATGTCTGTATACGCAAGCGTAGAATTATCCGCAGACGAATCCGGCTCTATATAAGAAGCAATGCTTCCGTCTTTTTTCATCGTCTTATCGTGAAAATCCATTACAAAATCCAGCTTTTCTTTCAGATAGCAGCCGTCCGGATAATACTTGACCCTTGTATAATAATTGATCTTTTTGCTGACGTCCGTAATAAGTATTATTTTAAGTGAATATTCCGTACTGGTTTTAAATGCATAATCCGGTTTTATCGTACACGAAAGACCGCCTTCATCGTCCTTATCGAACGCGCTTACCTCACCCGAATCCAAAAGCTCGTTCGTCATAACCGAACGAAACTCATACGAAAGCTTATTTATTTCCGTCTTATGCTTATTGATATTTATACCTATCTGCCCGGCGTCATTTATTACCGTAACAGATTCCCTTATGGCATTAGCGGCAATATTGCTGCTGTACCCGTACAGACGGTTTATCTTAATATTTCCCGAATCTATATTTATTACAGGGAACGTCTCCTCCGTAGATTCTACGGTCTCATTATAGACATTACTGTTCATCACGTCCATATTTCTGCCGAAGAACCACAGCGACAAAACAAATACCGCTATAAGCCCCATTATTTTATATATATGCTTTAACATAATATCTCCTGACAATCTGTTATTCGTGTCTATTTTACAAATATTTTGGCAAAATTACAATAGCACTTGTTCACAATTTGACATAATGCGCATAGAATATTTATAAAAATCTGTTGTAAAATGAGGTTGGTTACTTTGGTATATAACGACGGGCTTAACAAAATGCCTTTTTCCCCTTTCTATAACTATGACAGCAGCGACTCTATAGATAACGACTATTTTTATATGCAAAGCATTATTCCCGAATCAATGTCGGACATAAGCGCTGCCATTACAGACGAATGTGATAAACTGGAATATGAGGGAAGTTATATGTTTGACGAATATCCGGACAAATTGAGGATGTGCGAAACGGCTCATCATATAAAAAAGTGTCCGGGCTGCGAGAGAATAGATGAATCGATCATCCTTGCGCTTCTTGCAAATGAAATGCTCCACAGAAGAAGACGGCACAGATGCAGACGCAATTGGGACAGGAAATGCTATTATTAATACGAAGTGTTGATTATCGGATATCCCAGCGTAATTTCCGTTACATCTTGTTCCTCATTATAGGAAAGGCTCACCTGTACATTGATAAGCTTATCGTCGGCTGTTATTGTATCGGTGAGTTTTTTCGAATATCCGTATGCCGTATAAAGCCCTTCTTTTCCTTGATACACTTCTTTTGCGTCAAGCCTCATAAAAACCTTTTTTACGTAATCCTCACATTCTTTTTCATCCATGGCGCCGGATTTTTTCGCATCCATGCGCACATAAGTAATATGTTCCGCTCCCCAAAGATCAAGGACATTTTCAAGCGTTTCCTTTACAGCCATGACGTCCGCGCCGTCTTCATTTATACTCACAACACAATGAAAATATGTATTTTCAAGCTCTTCTGACCATGTGACCAGCTCGCTTACATTATAGCGTTCTGATGATATCTCCGCCTTAATACACATTTTTTCGCCGTCTCTTTCATAAACCGGCGTATTTACATTAAGCGCTTTATTCACATCGTCAAAAAGCTTTTCTGCGTTCTGATAAAAATTGTCTTTTTCAAATGACAGTTTCGCCGCAGCCTCCGCCTCGCTTTCCGATATAACAATACCCTCAGAAACTGCAAAGGCTTCGGTGATCCCCGCGTCATCCGAAAAAGACAAAGTTATCACGGTCTGTACGATAAGGGCCGCGCACATAGCGGCGCACATCGCGCACACCACACGTATCTTCATGTTTTTGAATACAGATCTTATTATATCCACAATTGCTCCTCCAATACTGTTTCCATAACTTATACTGTATTCATATTTTTGCCTGAATATTTAATTTATATGCAATTTATTTCAAAATTCATGAAATCAGAATATCCGCCCGTCTGTTTTGTTGAATAATAAAACAAAGCAAACCTGCATCCAGTAAAATGATCCAGCCTGAAGAAAAGTTTTTTGGGACTTCCTATCATTATCCACTTGCTGTCCTTTTCATAATAAAACTTTGCTTCGTCTTTTCCGTCCGTATAATCTGTCACGCATCTAAGCCTTATAACGGGCGATTCAAGCTGCACTCTCTCCCGCTCGATCTTACGCTCCACGGATGGATCCTCCGAATCTTTTTCAAACATCACAAGCTCGTATTTTCCGTTATTTTTTGTAACCGCAGCCGCGCCGTACAGTCCCTGAAGCGCCGCAATACCTGCAAAGTCGCCGTCTTTTATTCCTTCCGCCGAAACTGTTACCGCTGCTTCGCTTACAGTCTCTATAGTACGCTGAGTAAGGGTATTATAAGCCTGCGTAAGCTCTCCGCATATCTTGCCTGAATAAAGCCTAAGCGCTCCTTTTCTTTCCGTTACCGACCATAATCCATCATGCGGATTATGATTCCACTGCCACACATTTTTCAGTTTTACTTTTCCGTCTGCGCCGGGAACATAATTAAAATCATCAGAAGCGTAAAGCGGCTCATACTTATACCCAGGTCTCGTGGATGTCACTTCTATATTATCCGGAATCTTTCCGTTTTCACCAAATACAGGGAAATCACCGGACATATCTATCGGAATGAGCACCGGCATCCTTCCTGACGCGCCTCTGTCCTGAAATAATACCGCATAATAATCTCCGTCCGGCGTATCTACGATCCCGCCCTGGGCAACGCCCGAATGTCTGTAACCCATATCGTCTCTCAGTACGTCTCCGCCCCTAAATTCCCCGTCTATCGAATCTGCCACAAAACAGGCTTCGCTCCTGAACCATTCCTCTTTGCTGCTGTGTATAAAAAATGCATAATATTTTCCTTTTATCTTATACAGATGGCAGCCCTCATAACCAAGCATAGCCTCGTCGTCATCTTTAACCGCTATCCTGTGAAGGCCTCCTTTTTTCGGTCCGTTAAGGTCCTCATCAAGCTCCGTGATATATATCGTCCTGTTTCCATACATTATATATACCCTGTCATCGTCATCAAATAAAAGTGAACAGTCGTGGTAAAATCCCTCTATGTTCTTTTTCTTCCATGGTCCTTGTACGTTCTCAGCCGTATACAGATATGTCTTATGCGTATCGTTTGCAACAAAGCACACATAAAACATGCCTTTATGATATCTTAGCGAAGCGGCCCACATACCCTGTCCGTATATATTGGAATCCCCGGTAAGCATCTGCGCCGGCGTATCATCCAGAGTATCATAGACATATCCCGCTATCTCCCATTCTGCAAGGTCGTACGATCTTAGTATCACTCCGCCCGGCATAAAATACATCGTTGTGCTTATCATATAGTAAGTATCGCGAACCCTTATAACGTCCACATCCGGATAATCCTGCCCTATAAGCGGATTCTTCACCTTTATTTTTTCCTGCATAGCGTTTTTCCTCCGACATTTTGCTTATAACAGGCATTTTATAATATCATCGCATAAATTACAACTATTTAACGCAAATTACATCTATCGTATAAATCCTTGCCAAATCACAAATAAAATGATAAACTTAACCACGTAAAAAATATATAGGAGGACTAATAGTCAAATGAAAAAAAGAATTACCGGCGTAATATTGATACTTGTTATGCTATTTACAATGGGTGGATGTGGAAAGAAATCGGTTTCCGCGGGAGATCTCTTGGAAAAAGCATACGAAAACAGCAAGGCAGTTACTAATATGACTGCAAAATACAGCATGCAGCTGGATATGAGTTCTGCAGGCGAATCAATAAGTTCCGCTACTACAGGAGACATTACTGCATTTGCAGACCCGTACAAAGTTAAAATGAATATAACAATGGATATGGGTGAACTCGGAAGCCAGGATATGGAAATGTACATGGCAGCCGAGGGCGAGAATTATTACACGTATACCGGTATGAGCGGCATATGGTATAAGCAGAGCCTTGATAAGGAATTATTTGAGAAATCTTTAAACAGCTATAAAAGCGAGCTTTACCTTGGATCATTCGTTAAAAGCAAGGACAGCTTTACTTTTACCGAAACGACAGAAAACGATAAGGATCTCTATCAGATTACCGGAACGCTTAACGGCGAGGCTCTTGCAGACATGATCAATTCAACGGATATAATGAGCCAGATGGAATCTTTTGGCATCGACGAATCTCTCTACAAAGACCTTGCGGATCTGAATGTTACCTTATATCTTGATAAAGAATCCTGCAGCTTCTATAAGATGTCTTTAGATATGACCAAGATGATGCAGGAAGTGATGTCGAAAACAATGGACTCCATCTCTGACACTGTGAATGGCGATGACGCCGCAGCTAATGCCACTGCAAACGTAGATATTTCCAAATGCGTAATGGAAATAGAATATACCGGCTATAACAATGCAGAGGATTTCGAGATTCCGGAAGAAGCGTTAAACGCCGAGGAACTTGATCTCAGTGGTCTTAACGATACTACTGTACAGTAATGAGATTGTTATATGACATACAGATAAATATGTGATTATATGACGAAAAGGTTATTGCAGGATTTGCAATAACCTTTTCTTATATTATCTTGTATGTACAATTATGATTGAAATCCTTATATTAATGTATTGCAATTTCGAGACTATGAAGAAAAGTCTGTAAATAAAATCTTCTATGATAAGTAAAGGTGAAAGGCGTAAGTAAAATCAGCTT
>CANQDW010000007.1 GCA_947593975.1 uncultured Lachnospiraceae bacterium | reverse complement strand
TTCGCTTAAAGACTGCAACGACATACTCATTGAAATGGGAACAAAGGTAGACGCAATGATGGCTTGCGGCGGCGGCGGAAAGAGCCCTATATGGAGACAGATGCTCGCAGATATGTATGACTGCAATGTTATGACCGTATCGGCTACCGAAGGCCCCGCGCTTGGAGTTGCGATCCTTGCCGGAGTAGGCGCAGGAATATATGACAGCGTTGAAGCCGCCTGCGACAAGATGATCCACACTGACAAAGAATGCGCGCCTATACCGGAGAATACAAAGAAATATAATGAGTATCATAAGATATATAAGGCGCTGTACGACAGTCTTAAAGACCAGTACAAAGCCCTTGCTGCAATTGACTGAAATTGATCAAAATATCTCAGGAGGATATTATGGAAACCCTAAAAGAAGATACAGACGTAAAAGAAACATCTATTCATGACAGGATCGAGCAGATCAAAGAAACTACTACTGACCGGGACAGGAAAAGCGAGATTGCCTCAAAGATTGCGTTTGGTGACAGTTTTGTAAAAATAGCGCTGCTTATCGCATTTTGGGGTTTCTGGATATTCTGGCTGATCGTTGCGGTCACCGGCATATAACAGACGCTCTGTGGCAGCGCGCAGAGATTTAAGTATCAAAAAGGAGTATTTATGGATCTTAAAACAGGCGATATAATAAGATTGAAAAAACCTCATCCCTGCGGAAGCCATGAATGGGAAATACTTCGCGTCGGAATGGATATACGGCTTAAATGCATGGGCTGCGCGCATCAGGTTATGCTGCCCAGGAAACAGGTCGAAAAAAATATCCGCGGCATCAAAAAAAATACTTGAATTATTATACACCACATGGTACAATACTGTCCTGTGGTGTATATTTTTCCTTGTTCTTCCACAGAAGGGAGAGCCAAAGACCAAAAGGAGGTGCAGACAACTATGAACAAATATGAATTATCCTTAGTTGTTAATGCAAAGATTGAGGACGAAGTCAGAGCCGCCACGGTTGAAAAAGCCAAAGGATATATCGAAAGATTCGGCGGTACTATTACTGACATCAATGAAGCCGGCAAGAAACGTCTTGCCTACGAAATCCAGAAAATGCATGAAGGTTACTATTACTTCATAAAGTTCGACGCAGAGCCGGATGCTCCTGCCGAACTTGAGCACAGGCTTCGTATTATGGATAATGTCCTCAGATACTTATGCGTTAAACAGGAAGCATAAGAAATGGAGGTTTATTTATGAACAAAATAATACTTATGGGACGTCTGACACGCGACCCGGAAACAAGATATTCACAGGGCGAAAACCAGCTCGCGATAGCAAGGTTTTCACTTGCAATAGACCGCAGGTTCAAACGTCAGGGAGAACCTGAAGCGGACTTCTTTAACTGTACTGCTTTCGGCAGACAGGCTGAGTTCGTTGAAAAATATCTCAAGCAGGGTACTAAGATACTCCTGACCGGACGTGTCCAGAACGATAATTACACCAATAAAAATGGTGAGAAGGTTTACAGTGTACAGATAATCGCAGAGGAAATTGAGTTTGCCGAAAGCAAAAACGCACAGACGGGCGGAGGTTTCCAGACCGGTCTTCCTGTGCCTGAGCAGGCTGCAGACGACGGTTTCCTTAATATCCCTAACGGAATAGAGGAAGAATTACCATTTAATACTACCAATTAATATTTTTTATTTTGTCAGGAGGTTTATTTCATGGCTTATACAAAACCTGAAAAAGAAGGCAGAACCGACGCTCCTATGAGAAGACGCCCTAACCGCAGAAGAAGAAAGGTATGCGCTTTCTGTGCGGACAAAGAGCATACTTTCATCGATTATAAGGACGTTAATAAATTAAAGAGATATATTTCAGAGCGCGGAAAGATTCTTCCAAGAAGGATCTCAGGCAACTGCGCAAAGCATCAGAGAGCGCTTACCGTTGCCATAAAGAGAGCGCGTCATATCGCTTTGCTGCCTTATACTATGGATTAATTAAATCAAAAGATCTTACCTAAGGGGTACCTGCGCAGGTACCCCTTTTTTACATGTTATAATTTGCGTTTTGCTCCCCTACGTGGTATAATCTATTTCAAATTACTTTAAAAGAGGTATGCATTATCATGAACAAGGGGAAAATATCCGGTTCATTAAGGACTCATCTTCTGTGGCCGGTAATATTAATACCGTTTCTCGCAATAATGACAATACATCTGCTTATTGCAGACTTCAAAACAGGCTTGATATCTGCAGTATATGTTATCTGTTATACCGCTATTGCTTTGTTTTTATATAATTTCAACAAAAAAACCGTAATGGCAAACCTTATCAATTATGCAATAGCTTATAATGAATTTACCAAACTTATGGTAAAGGAACTTGACATACCGTACGCAACGCTTGACGCGGGCGGCAGCATTATGTGGTATAACGACGCATTTTCTGCTCTTACCGGCGAATCTGCTATCATACCGGAACATATATCTTCTGTTTTCCCCGAAATAAAGCCCGGTCTTTTCCCTCTTACCCCTTCGGAATCTTCAGAGGGCGGGGACACTGACAGAGAACTTACATTTTCATATGGCGATATGTACCTTCGCGCAGTTCTCAGGCAGACTTCCATTCATGATTACGACTTTTCCGACGATATGGAAAACATATCTCTTTTTGAGAACAGCGATACTTTTGTCACCCTTTATCTGTATGATGAAACACGGCTTAAGGAATATGCGGGCCGTATCCGGGACGAAGATATCGTTATGGGACTTTTATATATAGACGATTACGATGAAGTGCTCGCAAATTGCGACGAGCTCACAAGATCCCTATTAATGGCTCTCGTTGAAAGGCAGATAGCCAAAAACATGCAGGAACTTGACGGAATATACAGAAAAATGGAAAAAGACAGGTACTTTTTCATTTTCCGCAACAAGTACCTGAATATCATTAAAGAAAATAAATTTTCAATCCTTGACGACGTAAGGAACGTTAAGCTCGGAGGAAATGACGATATACGCATAACCATAAGCATCGGTATCGGTGTACATGCCGATTCTTACGCAAAGCGCTATGAATTTGCGCGCACAGCCATAGACCTTGCGCTCGGCAGGGGCGGGGACCAGGCTGTTATAAAAGACGGCGAAAAGATAATATACTACGGCGGAAGCAATATCCAGAAAGAAAGCAACACAAGAGTGCGCGCGAGGGTAAAAGCCCATGCGCTCAACGAGCTTATCGTAGCCGCGGAGCAGATATTCATTATGGGACACAAAAACTGCGACGCCGATTCGTTTGGCGCTTCCGTTGGAATATACCGTATAGCAAGGGCTCTTGAAAGAACCGCTCAGATAATCATAGAACCCGGCGAGTCTTCCGCGATAAGCCGGTTCATTGACAGATATAATGAAAATTCTTATTATGATAATTTTATTATATCTCCGGAAGAAGCCAGGTACAAAATGACGCCTGACACACTTCTTATAGTCACAGACGTAAACAAAGTTTCGCTTGTACAGTGCCCGCCGCTTTTAGAGCAGACGCGCAACTTAGTCGTGATAGACCACCACAGGCAGACTGACGAACGCATCAAAAACCCGGTTTTATCATATATCGAGCCATATGCTTCATCCGCCAGCGAAATGGTCACTGAATTTTTCAGGTATATAAACGACGGCATACGCCCGCGCCCGCTTGAAGCAGACACGCTTTATTCGGGTATAATGGTCGATACAAATAACTTTTCCGCGCAGGTCGGGGTGCGTACTTTTGAAGCCGTTGCATACCTTAAAAGATGCGGCGCCGATATCACCCGCATACATAAGCTTTTCAGGAGCGACCCTGAAGAATATATGATAAGGGCGCGCGCCATAAGCAATGCAAACATATTCCTCGACTCATTTGTGATAACAACGATACCGGGCACAGGGAACACTCCCGTTATAGGCGCAAAAGTTGCAAACTCCCTTCTCGAAATGAAAGGCATAAGAGCTTCTTTCGTCTTATCCGAATACAAATCGCGTATTTACATTAATGCCCGCTCCATAGATGAAGTAAACGTCCAGCTGATCATGGAAAAACTCGGCGGCGGCGGTCACGTTTCCGCCGCGGCGGCGCAGCTTGACACGAATCTTGACGCGGCAATAGGCAGATTAAAAGATACTATATCCACAATGCTAAAGGAGGGCGATATAAAATGAAAGTAATACTTATATCCGATGTAAAATCATTAGGAAAAAAAGGCGATGTGGTTGACGTAAACGACGGCTATGCCCGCAACTTCCTTCTTAAGAAAAAGCTCGGGCTTGAAGCAACCGCAAAGAACCTTAACGATCTGAAACTGAAAAACGCGCATGATGAAAAACGCAGGCAGGAAATCTTAGAAGACGCAAAAAAACTGGCGCAGGAACTTTCGGGCAAATCCGTCACCATGCATATCAAAACCGGAGAAGGCGGCAGGGCTTTCGGTTCCGTTTCCACCAAGGAGATATCTGCCGAGATGCTTTCACAGCTCGGAATAAACATCGATAAGAAAAAAATGGTTTTAAACTCTCCTATCAAATCCGAGGGAACATTCAACGTACCGATAAAGCTTCATCCCGAAGTAACCGCCGAAATCATGGTAATAGTAAAAGGGAAGGACTGACATACACATAATGGACGAAGCCGTAATCAAAAGAATCATGCCGCACAGTACGGAAGCAGAACAATCAGTTATCGGTTCCATGCTTCTTGATAAAGACACAATACCAATTGCTGCCGAAAGGATCACCTCCGATGATTTTTATCAGCACCAATATGGCGTTATTTTTGATGCGATCGTTTCGCTCTATAATGAAAACAAACCCGTGGACCTTATCACGGTACAGAACAAACTTAAGGAAAGCAGCGTCCCGCCGGAACTCTGCAGCATAGAATTCATAGGCAATATAGTTGCGTCGGTCCCTACTTCAGCCAATATGCGGTCGTACGCCGATATTGTATTTGAAAAATCAATTTTAAGAAAAACAATAAAATTATCCGATGAGATTTCTTCAAAATGTTATCAGAACAACGAATCCGTTGAAGAAATAATGGATTATGCCGAAAAAAATATTTTCGGCATATCACAGACGTCGCAGAACATAAACGACTTTGTAAGCATATCGGACGCTGTTGTCCGCACCTTCACCAGCATACAGGAGGCTTCAAAAACCAGAGGCAACGTCACAGGGATAAGGACAGGCTTCGCAGACCTTGATTACATGACCGCGGGACTTCAGCGTTCCGACCTGATACTTATCGCGGCAAGGCCCGCAATGGGAAAAACCGCATTTGCGCTGAGCATGGCGGAATATATAGCTGTCAAATCCCATGTCCCTACGGCAGTGTTCAGTCTGGAAATGTCGGATATACAGCTTATTAAACGTATGATGTCAATGGATGCCGGCGTAGACCTTCATTCCATTAATACCGGAGATCTTACCGGGGCGGAATGGGAATCGCTCGTTGAAAGCGTACAAAATATCGCAGAGTCCAGTCTCTTTCTTATCGATAACCTTTCAGGGCTTACTATCACGGATATATGCTCCAAATGCCGGAAACTAAAACTTGAACGCGATCTCGGACTTGTGATAATCGACTATCTGCAGCTGATCGAATCAGGACGCCGTGTAGAATCCAGACAGCAGGAGATCGCAAGCATATCACGAGCGCTCAAATCCCTTGCAAGGGAACTTGACATACCTGTCATCGCCCTGTCACAGCTTAACCGCGGTGTAGAGACCCGTGAAGATAAACGTCCTAAACTTGCGGATCTGCGTGAATCCGGAGCCATTGAACAGGACGCCGATATCGTAATGTTTCTTTACAGGGATGAAGTATATCACCCTGAAGACAGCGACAACAAGGGCAAAGCCGAACTCATAATAAGCAAACACCGTAACGGGAGCACCGGTACGGTCAACCTTGCATGGCTTCCCCAATACACCAGGTTCGCTAACGCGCAGCGTTAATTTATCTGACTTTTTTCCCTATTTCATGTCGATAAAATTGTTATGCTCAATTATATTGCATTATTATGCAGACGAATTCTTCGCATATAAAAATCATATGCGGTTGTGCGCAATAATTATTATGTTATAATTTAACAAAACTTGTAATATATTTACATTTTAGGGGGTTGTTAAATGAAACATTCTAATTATTCAATATCTGACGCAGCAAGAAAACTTGATATCGAGGCGCACGTACTGAGGTACTGGGAGGAAGAACTGGGCATCAGCATACCGCGCAACGAGCTCGGACACAGGTGTTACCGCGAACAGGATCTGGATACTTTCAGGCATGTAAGGGACCTCAAAGAAGAAGGCATGTCCCTTCAGGAGATCAAACGCGCGCTTAACGGGGAACTGAGGACCCCGAAGACCATCGGCTCCTCTTCCGTGGTCCGGGCCGGCAAAAATCCGGACAAGCTGAACCAGTTCCGGGAAATAATGGACTCCATAATAAGCAGCGCCATACAGGATAACAACGACAGGCTTGCATCTTTAATATGCGAAAACACTTCCGAACGCATAATAAAAGAAATGAATTATCTGTTCAGGACCCTTGACGAGGATGAGGAAGTACGCTTAACGCAGCTTAAAGCAATGGTAGAAGCCTCAAACGGCGCAAAAAGGGAAATCGCAGCCGCCGGTCCCTCCGGTAAAAAGCATCGGCTGTTTGGAAAAAAAGCAGCCAAAAAATAACCTTTATTACTATTGCAAACATTTTATATTAATGATATAATATATTTACTTATTCGGGTGTGTAGCTTAATGTATTATGTAAGTCATAAATTATCCCCGGATACACATATCATATTTTAATAAGGAGGAAATGAAAATGAAATTAAGCAAGAAGTTCAAATCCGTAGCTTCTATCGCTCTTGCGGCAGTATTGGTTGTTCCTGTTGTCGCTGTTCCGTCGGAATCAGGCGCTGCAAAGAAAATATCTTTTACCAAAAAGTCTCTTTCTCTTGAAGCAGGCGCATCCAGCACTGTTAAAGTAAAAGGCTGCAAGAAAAAAGCAAAGACCAAATGGACATCAAGCAAAAAATCAGTTGCTACAGTAACAAAGAACAAAGCTAAGGCTAACCAGGCTACAGTAAAGGGTGTAGGTGCAGGTAACGCTACAATAACCTGCAAACTCGGAAAGAAATCCGCAAAACTTAAAGTTAAGGTACGCAATAAGGTAAACAGCCTTGATATCACAGGATCTTCTTCTGTTAAGGCAGGCGCAAAGACTACCCTTACATTAAAGATCAACGGCAATGCAACTGCATCATATGCTGCTAACCAGACTGTAAAATGGACTTCAGACAATTCAGCGATCGCCAAAGTAAGCAAGAAGAGCGCCAATACCGCAAGCGTTACGGGCGTTAAGGCAGGAAGCGCTACTATCAAATGTACTGCCGGCGGAAAGACGGCATCAATAAAGATTACCGTAACCGGTTCTTCACAGGGTGGCGGCGGCGACAAGAAGGCTGAGCCTACTCCTAGAACATATCCTGCAGGATATGTATACAAGCAGACATCAAAGATGGTAACAAGATGGTACAATCCTGGAACCACAAACGGACATCCTCATGACGGATACAAGAACAACAACTTCGCTATCTGGATGGTAGGTTTCTATGATAACGACTATGATTCAACCAACGATGAAGAGCTTAACAAGGGCATATATGGTCCTGCACTTGATGAGAAGAAGGGCAAACCGCTTACTGTAACAGGTGAGTTCAGCTATGACGGACGTGACCAGAAGACGATCCTTCTTCAGCTCAACTACACAAGCCCTGTAGATTATCCTATCGTTTGGAAATGGGAGAAAGGCGCATCGGCAAGAGCTAATGAATATGCCGCAGGCCTCAGCATGAAGGGTGTAAATGGTTCTGAAGCAGTTAACCACGGCGAATGGGCTAAGGTTAACGCTACATTTACAATTCCTAAAGATGCTAAGAACGGTGATAAAGACGAAGCAACAGGTAAAGCATTCGGTATCTATCTGTACTTCCCGAACAGACCGGGCGGAGCTCTTGCATATGTAAGCGACAACACATTCCACTTCAGGAACTTTGCAATCAAAGAGTAATCAACATTTACTTATAACTATTCACTTATATGACGGAGCCGTATCGGCTCCGTCATATTTTTCTTAACTCATGGAGGATAGCATGAAAATAGTATTTCTTGAAACAGATACCCTTGGAACGGATATTGATTTTTCAGCGTTTAACGATCTCGGCGAAGTCACAATGTACAAACGTTCCGATCCCGCGCTCAACCCGGCAAGGGCGGCTTCCGCAGATATCCTTGTGGTAAATAAGATCCCGGTCGGCGAAGAACTGTTAAAAAATGCGGCGCACCTGAAATTTATCGCAGCCTCCGCTACCGGAACCAATAACATAGACTTCGAATATACCAATGCGCGCGGAATAAAAGTAGCAAACGCACGCGGCTACTCTACCGATTCAGTAGTCCAGCATACATTTGCTCTTTTGTTTTACCTTTATGAAAAACTGCATTTCTACGACAGCTTTGTAAAAAGCGGAGAATATTCGGACTATCCTTTATTCTCCTGTTTTGTTCCGTATTTCCATGAACTGTCGCAGAAAACTTTCGGAATAATCGGGCTTGGAAAGATTGGGAGCGCAGTAGCGCGCATAGCGCAGTCTTTCGGCTGCAATGTAATATACTACTCCACGAGCGGCCATAACGACAATCCCGATTTCAAAAGGTGCGATTATGAAACGCTGCTTACGCATTCCGATATAATCTCAATACACTGCCCTCTAAATAAGGACACGTTTAAACTGATCGACGCGCGCGCGTTAAGCCTTATGAAAAAGGACGCCATACTGCTCAATCTTGCAAGAGGGCCGGTCATAGACGAAGCTGCGCTTGCAGCCGCCCTGACAGAAGGTCAGATAGGCGCTGCGGGACTTGACGTATTGTGTACGGAGCCTCTTCCTTCTGACAGTCCGCTCCTTAAGATACAAGACAGCACCCGGCTTATAATCACCCCGCATATGGCATGGGGAACTATTGAAGCCAGAAAGCGCTGTCTTGATGAAGTGTATAAGAATATCGAAGCTTTCCTAAACGGTACCGACAGAAATATAGTTACTTCTTAGCGTTCCATTTTATTTTTGATAATTTTACCGCGCATATCCTGTCCATTTTATATGGGCAGGAACTTATCTGCGCTGATTCAAATGATACATACAGATATTTCCCTCTTAACGCTATGCCTTCCATCATAGGCGGCATGGTAAGCTTTCCCGTGCATTTCTTACGCTTTACTTTGCCCTGCGATTTCTGCGACCAGTCAAGCTTATATCTCTCCATCCTGGATATATAATACTTGCTTGTCGAAGGATTTACCTGATTTGACCTCGATATTATGATATTCTTTTTATTGATAAATTCCACATCCTGCGTTCTGGACGGAATACCCATAACATATTTTTGTGTCAGCGCAGGCTGCGTCGCCTTATTTTCTATCTTATATCCATACATCTTGGCGCTCTTCGTTTCCTTGTGCACGCCTACCCACAGAACGTCGTCATAATACGATATAAAAGACGCCTGGACCGCGGTCGGATATTTCGCATAATAGGATACAAACACAGCGTCTTCTCCCGACACTGCCGCCTGCTGTACCGAACTGTACGCAAAACAGCTTACCGCAGCTCCTGTAGATATCCATACGTTATTTCCGTCAAACGCAATCCCTCCCACATGATAACTGTCTGGAAGCACAAGCGTAGTAAGATACTGCCCGTTTCCTCTGTTTACTACATATACCACAGAACGTTCTTCATCTTTACTGTCATAAGCCGATATAAGCATATAATCCCCGGCAAAACATACCGCCTGCAAAACCATGCTGTTACTTTCAAAACCATATACATTTGTGCTTTTTATGCCCGGTACGATAACGTTTTTATTAAGGGTGATACGCTTTGTAAAATCAGCATATTTTTTATATACCGAAGACTTTTTCAGTTTTTTATTGTTCTTATAGATCGCAGGTTCCACAGACGTTTTCGACGGTCCAGTCGTAACTGCGGACACTTCGTTAGACGGCTGCGACATATACTCCGTCCCGTTATATGATTTGTACTGGACGATCCTGAAACTGTACGGCATGTACTGCGCAAGGTTAAGCTGTATATACTCTTCGGTATTTATATCGCTTATCCTTGATATTTCCTGATATGCCCCGTACACATCCTTAAGGTAAATTATATATCCGCTTCCGGCCTTCTGCTTAGTCGTCCACCGAAACCTTACGCGGCCGTCCCCGCCTTTGCACTGCGATATATACGGCGTCGTAGGACATGTAGCCGTTATTATCTGCGTTTTATTGCTGCTTATCGTATTAATATCGTTTACAAAAGCTGCTACCATATAAGTGTATCCGCACGCAGGATTAACCGACACATCGGTAAATGAATTTATTTTGGAAATCCCCACCTGTACAGGCGTTTCCGTTCCTTCCGTTATCCTGTATATAACATACTCCGCATCATCCGACACCTTGTCCCAGTTAAGGACAACCTCGGAGTCGCTCGTTCTGTCAACTACAAGGCCTTTAACATCATCAGGTCTGGTTCCCATTGTAAACATCTCCGAAAAATTGCCGAACATTTTCTCCCCATTTTCATCATACTTATATGCCCTTACAAGAAAAGTAAACTTCGTTCCCTGCTTGAGATTTTCCATTTTATATTCCGTCTTATCGGTCTCGTCGATAAGGTCATATCCGTTTGTCGATAAATTGAGCTGAAATATCTCGTATTTCTCGGCTTCTTCCACTTTATCCCAACCAAAAGAAATCATGTTGTCACTATAGGATATGCTATGTAAATTAGTTACACGCACTTCCGAAAAAGAAACTGTATCCGCAGCCGCATATGCGGGAAACAGCATACAAATAAATATTACAAGTAAAAATTTAACTTTAAAGCGCATAGTACATTCATCTCCTGTCTTAAGTATATTATTTGCGCGCTACAACACATAATATAATTGTCAAATTATGTGTCATTCATGTGGCTTATTAACGTTATTTGTGTTATTATGATGACAGCGAAGGAAAACAAAGAAAGGGTCCGAAATGCAAAACAAACATATCAAAAAAATAGAAGAACTTTCAATGAACGCCTGGCCGTCATATAAAATAGAACTTTTTGACAAATGGCTTATCAGATTTTCACACCAGTATACATACAGGACCAACTGCGTAGAACAGATTGGTGAATCAAGCATACCCATTCCTGAAAAAGTACGCTACTGCGAACAGATATACTCCGAATATGATACTCCGTGCAGTTTTAAGATAAGCCCGGTTGTCTCTCCCGGTTTTGATGATTTTTTAAAAAACCGCGGATATGATATAAAGCATGTCACCAATGTAATGACTATGTCGCTTAACGGCTGCAGGCCGAAAACGGACAAAAACAATATCGTACATATAGAAGATACAATAACCGATGAGTGGATAACACAGCTTTTTACGCTTAACCATACAACCAATCCCATCCACCTTAAAATCGTTCCCGGCATGTTTAAGGCTATCCCGAAAAAGACTATAGTCGCTTCCGTAAAGGAAGGCGGAAAAATGGTCGCTTCCGGTCTTGGCATCCTTGACAGGGACGACCTTGGAATATACGCAATATATACTTCGGACGATTACAGAAGGCGCGGATATGCATACGCCATATGCAGCGCCATACTCGGCCGCGGGATTGCAATGGGCGCGGGGTATTCATACCTGCAGGTTGTAAAAGACAATGATTCCGCAGTTTCATTATACGAAAAGCTTGGATTCAGATATGATTACACTTACTGGTTCCGTTCAAAAATTGTAGGAAAGGACTGTAATAATGCTTAAAAAATTATTTTTTATAATACTTACGCTTGCGGTATCTGTATCGCCGGCCTTATCTGCAGATATATATGCTGCGGATAATACAAACTCTTTCAGCAACGACATGTATTCCATCGTTGTACCGGATTCATTTTCCATAGATTCCGAAACGGTTGCCGATTATACTTCCCTGTATAACGACAATGTAACTATAGGAATAAGCACACATCCCAATACCGATTCCGAAGACGCATCAAGATATACCGAAAAACAGATCGCCGACATTGCAAACGACACATTAGACACTCTCAAAGCGCAGAGCAAAGCCGACATCAAAATAACAATGCACGAAATCGTAGCTTTTGCAGCCGGCAGTTATCCGTCTGTGCACATAGTATATGAAGGAACCAATGAAAATGGCGAACCCGTATATATGGAAGAATACATCGTTACAACAGTAAATTACAAATATACTTTCGTACTGTACGCCGGCACCGCCGAAGATACAGAAAATGACGACGTAAGCGCAGTTATAAACAGCTTTACCGTATTAGACGATCTTATAACGCATACCGAACCGGCAGATACCGGTTCAGTACTTACAATCCTTATCATATCAGGCGCCGCAGTGCTTATAGCGCTTATCGCGACACTGATAATAATCACAAGGCATAAAAAGCGTTAGTCGATTATTTTTATCGTATTGATAACAGGCTGGTTCTCCGGGGCAACGCTTCCGTTATCATCCGTAACTACTGCTTCTTCGCATATTTTATCTACTACTTCCATTCCTTCGGTAACATGCCCGAATGCCGCATAATCTCCGTCCAGGTATGTTCCGTCCTGATGCATTATAAAAAACTGTGAAGAAGCGCTGTTGTAATCAGTAGCGCGCGCCATGGAAATTACTCCGCGGGTATGGCTTATGTTATTCTCAACACCGTTATTTTTGAATTCGCCTTTGATGTTGTCACATTCGCCTCCGTCTCCGCCCTGCATCATAAATCCTTTGATTATCCTGTGGAATGTAAGGCCGTCATAGAATCCTTCATTTGCAAGCTTCATGAAATTCTCAACCGTTATAGGCGCTTCATCTGCGTCAAGTTCAACTGTTATCACACCGTAATCCTTAATATCGATCTGCGCATGATGCTTTCCGCCGTCTGTTTTTTCTTCTTTTTTTGCGCATCCCGATAGCATCACTGCCGCAAGAAGCGCGGCAAGAAAAATAACTCCTGCTTTTTTCATATTTTTTAATCTCCTTTAATAACATTATACAGGAAAGTATACCATATATTCCTGCAATTATAAATGTTTATATTATAAATATCAAAAAATACTTGCCTTTTATCACCACTTTTGATATGTTCATAGTTAGAGTTTAATATATAAGGGAGGCAGTTTTATGCAGGAATATGAATTTGAAGACGATGAAGAACTTACAGTACTTCTTACACTCGAAGATGACACTGAACTTGAATGTGACGTCGTTTTGATATTCGAAATGGACGGACAGGATTACGTTGCATTATACCCAAGCTCAGGAGAGCCTGATGAAATATATCTGTTCAGATGCACATACAACGGCGGCGACGACCTTGAGATCGAAGATATCGAAGATGAGGAAGAATACGAAAACGTATCGGAAGCATTTGACCAGATCATGGAAGAGGACGAATGGAACGAACTCCTCGGTTATGACGACTAACCGCGCATTATCTCTTCTATAAATCTTGAAGGCTTCATATCATGGCTGTACCTGTTTTTTGCAAAAAACAGGTACAGCTTTTCTTTTGCGCGCGTCATGCCGACATACAAAAGCCTTCTTTCCTCTTCGATATCGTTTTCGGAAACGGTCATCTTATGCGGTATGATATCCTCATTTACATCCGCAATGATAACATGTCCGTACTCAAGCCCCTTTGAACCGTGAAGCGTCATAAGCGATACTGCATTATCAGAAGAATATCTGCTCTTTTTTAGTTTTTCTGCATATTCATCCGCCCCCAAAAGCCAGTCCTTCAAATCTTTGTATCCTTCCGCCATTTCGCATAATTTTTCATATATTTCATTAAGGTTATCTGCGTCTATGCCTTTATAATCCGCATATTCTTTAAGGTAATCGCCATATCCCACGATCTTATGTATATAGCGCACCGCTTTTTTGGGCGTCATCTTCGACAAAACCTTTATATCCGTTTTCATCTGATATATTCTCGAAACAACCCACGGTTTATCATCATAAAGTGCCGCGAGTTCGTCATAATTTACTTTTGACGTACTTATGCTTTCTCTTGAAATATACCTCTTCGGTTTATTCATTATCCTTATAAGGTCTTTCGGCTTGCCCGCGCCCAAAGCAAGCCTTATATACGCAAATATGTCAAGCGCGATCCAGTGCTCGTATATATTAGGTATACTGTCCCTTATGCATACCGGTATGTTATACTCAAGGAATTTATTTATGACAGGCTGCATCTGCGCGTTGGTTCTGTAAAGCACTGCTATATCGCCGTAACTTACGCCCCGCCCCGCATATTCCATAACAAGCTTTATGATCGCTTCATTTTCCTGCGCCGCATTTTTAAAGCCGCGTATATCCACGGCGCTCCCGAAAGATTTTGCCGCCACGATCCGTTTTTTATACCTTAATTTATTGTTATTTATAAGTTTTAATGATGTATCCACGATATTTTTGCTGCACCTGTAATTAACGTCAAGCTTTATTATATCCGCTTTTTGATAATTTTTGGCAAAATCAAGCATGATATTGGGATCCGACCCTCTGAACCCGTATATCGACTGGTCGTCGTCGCCAACCGCAAACAGATTATTTTCAGGCAGCGCAAGCATTTTTACGATCTGATACTGTATCAGATTAATATCCTGGAATTCATCAATAAGTATATATGTAAATCTCTGCTGCCACCTTGCCAATATATCCGCGCGCGCCTCAAAAAGCTCCCTGGTGTACAGCATCATATCGTCAAAATCCAGCTTTCTGTTTTTCTTAAGATATCTGTCGTATTCCATATAGATATGCTTAAATTCCTCAGCGGGATATTTTAACGCATAATAACTGCCTATATCATAACCGCCGGATTTTACAAGGCTTATTTCATTGATAATATCTTTTAACAGATCCGGATTTTCTTCCGTGCCCGTTCCCGATTTTTCCATTGCCGATGCAATAAACCTGTGTTTATCTTCTTCTTTGATAATATCAGATGCCGAAAAACCATACGCATTTTTTAGAATATAAAAGAAAATACTGTGAAATGTTCCGAATGTCACTCCTGTTCTTCCTCCGGAGTGTTCGTATCTCTGCCTCATCTCTTCGGCTGCCGCTCTTGTAAACGTCACAACCAGTATGTCTCCCGGACTTACGTTACACTCATCTATGAGGAATCTAACGCGCCCGGTAATAACCCTTGTCTTTCCCGAACCGGGCCCCGCCAGTACCAGCGCCGGGCCGGCAGCATGGCGGACAGCCCTGTTCTGGGCATCATTAAACTGCATTAACACTCTCCTCAAGCATATCTATGCCTGTCTGTATCCTTTTTAAAGACTCTTCTTTTCCGAGGATCTCCATGATCTCATAAGCTCCTCCCGGAGTCATCTGCTTACCTGACACCGCGGTCCTTAAAGGCCAGAGCGCCTGTCCGTTCTTAATACCTTTCTCCTGCACATAGCCCATTATAGCTTCGGTAATGGCCTCTATCGAAAATTCTTTAAGATCCTCGATTATCGGAAGCATGTCCTTAAGCGCGGCAAGCGAATTCTCCGAATTGGTCTTCATCTTCTTATGCGTATACATTGATACGTCATAATCACAAAGCGCCTCAAAGAAGTCAATCTTTTCCGGTATATCCGGGAATACCTCGATACGGCTCTTACACAGATCGGCAATCTTTTCAAGATTGAGGTCATCCCTCTTAATAACGCTCTTTACCTGCGGTATGGCGTATTCATAATACCTTTTTTCATCAAGAGCCTTGATATATTCGCCGTTCATCCATTTAAGCTTCTGTATGTCAAATACAGCCGGAGACTTGTTTATCCTCCGGTAATCAAATATTTTAATAAGCTCCTCAAGAGAATATATTTCCCTGTCCTCCGGCGGGCTCCAGCCGAGAAGGGCAACATAATTAACTATCGCCTCAGGCAGAAACCCAAGTTCTATAAGATCTTCAAAAGAAGCATCTCCCCTTCTTTTTGAGAGTTTCTTATGCTCCTCGTCCGTAATTACCGGACAGTGGATATATACCGGTATCTCCCAGCCGAAAGCCTCATACAGGCGATTGTATTTCGGAGCCGACGAAAGATATTCGTTTCCTCTTACCACATGCGTTATCTTCATAAGGTGGTCGTCAACAACATTGGCAAAATTATATGTCGGATAACCGTCAGACTTTATGAGTATCATATCGTCAAGCTCGGCATTATCCACGGTTATATCGCCATAAATAATATCTGAAAAAACCGTGCTCCCCGAATCCGGATTATTCTGTCTTATCACATACGGTTCGCCCGCGGCAAGCCGCCTCTCCACTTCCTCTTTGGAAAGTCCCAGACAGTGCTTGTCATATTTAGCCGTTTCCTTTCCGTTTTCATTTACCGAGTCGGCGCGCAGCTTATCAAGCCTCTCTTTAGTACAAAAGCAGTAATACGCCTCGCCTTTTTCAACAAGCTGCTTCGCATACGAAAGGTACAGTCCCGATCTTACGCGCTCACTCTGCACATACGGGCCGTATCCTCCGTCTTTTCCGGGTCCTTCATCATACTCAAGCCCCGCGAGCGCCATAGTATGGTTAATTACATCTATTGCGCCTTCTACGTACCTTTCCGTATCCGTATCTTCTATCCTGAACAGAAAGTCCCCGCCTTCATGTTTTGCGATCAGGTACTCATACAGCGCCGTCCTGAGATTTCCCACATGCATCTTGCCTGTCGGGCTCGGCGCATATCTGGTCCTTATTTTCATAAAATATCTTCCTTTCATCAAAACGGTCATTCTTTTGCTGCCGCGTCATAAACTGCGAAATAACTTGGCTTAGCTTTCATATTTTCATCATATAACAGCGGATAGCTTGTTTCATTCTTATTGGCGGTAAGCCATGTGGTCGCATCGCTTAATCCCCAGAATGTAACGCTTGTTATATTGGCATTGCCCGAATCTTTCATGTCTGCAAGCATCTTAAACATATCTCCGTATACTTCAGCCTGCGCGGCAAGTCCTTCCTCTGAATTGTCCGGGTTATGCAGGTCAAGTTCCGTAAGCTGTATTTCTATGCCCGGTATCTGCGCAAACTTAAATATCGTGCCCTTAATGCTGTCAACCGATACATATTTCATATCGTGGTGCGACTGCATTCCGATCCCGTCTAGGATTCCTTCTTCCGCAAGAGGATAAGCGGCTGCGTACATACTTGCGCGCTTGCTTTCAGACGTCGTATTATAATCATTCAAAAAAAGCTTAACACCGTCTTCGGCATACTCTTTTGCATACTTAAACGCTTTTTCAATGTATTCTTCGCCTATGATCTCATACCATGGACTGTCCGTCCTGTAACCTCCTTCCGGATCGTCGCTGAAAGCCTCGTTTACAACGTCCCACGCGTATATAAGTCCCGGATGGCTTTCCTGACAGTACGTCATGACTTTTCCGATATATGATTTCATTCTCTTAAGCATCGTCTTTTTATTTACATATTCTTTGCTCGTATCGTAATCCTCATAGAAAAGCCACTCGGGAGTCTGGCTGTGCCATATAAGCGTATGTCCTCTCATCTTAAGGCCCGCGTCTTCCGCCATAGTCATAATATGCTCCAGATTATCCACATTGATCTGCGGCATCCCGTCTTCTGCTTTCAAAGTTGCATCATAATCGAGTATATAATCAGGTTTCATCTCATTCTCACATGTAATGCTTGAAAAATCTTTCGTAATAATATCAAGCGTCTCTTTATCTTCAAGCTGCCAGCTGTTTACCGCGGCGCCTATAAGGAATCTGTCCGCATATGCATCTTTTATGCTGAGATTGGCAGCGTCCCTATCTTCATTATCAGCCGCCGGCGTACTTTCCGGCGCGTCCGTCTGTGTCTGTTCTCCCGCATCGGCAGCTTCGGTTGCTTCCGGCGCTGCCGTTTCGACCGCACTATCCCCCGGCTTCTTTTTGCATCCCGTAAAAACAAAGGACGTCATAAGCACTACGGCAATACCAAGTGTCCATGCTTTTTTCATTCTTAAATTCATATTTACCATTCCCCTCGTATCATATTTTATTATACAGTTATTACAACTATCTAATAATATAACTTACATCTCAATTTGTGGCAATATATTTTCCATTAAAATATTGACATATTTACCGAAAAATGTTACTACATTTATATATTAATATTAGGAGGTACATATTTATGTTAGACGCAAGAGTATGCGATTTATTAAACAATCAGGTAAACAAGGAGCTTTATTCGGCTTATCTTTACCTTGATTTTTCAATTTTTTATGCCGACAACGGTCTCGACGGATTTGCAAACTGGTATATGATCCAGGCGCAGGAAGAGCGCGACCACGCTATGCTGTTTTTACAGTATATGCAGAACAACGGCTGCTCTGTAAACCTTGAGGTTATTGACAAGCCGGACAAGACATTATCCGCTATTGACGATCCGTTAAAAGAGGGCCTTACCCATGAGAGATACGTTACCGACCTTATCCATGCGATATACGACGCTGCAAATGACGTAAAAGATTTCAGGACAATGCAGTTTCTGGACTGGTTCGTTAAGGAACAGGGCGAAGAGGAAACTAATGCCGAAGGCCTCATAAAGAAATTTGAGCTTTTCGGAGACGACCCGAAATCACTCTATATGCTTGATAAGGAACTTGGAGAAAGAGTATATTCAGCTCCGTCTCTTAAACTGTAATATCAGTTAATAACTAAAAGAGGGCGCCCATCCGGTCATTTCAAATGACTTTTTGCGCCCTCTTTATTTTTATCATTCAAATGCTTTCTTTATACTGTCGTAATGCAAAAATATTCCCTGCTTTGCGATCTCTTCTATCTCGCCGCGGCTTACCGTCTTATAAGCAAGCGTCTCTTCTTCCTGCAGATGTATGTCAGATTCGTCATAATCGATCAAAAACCTGTATACGTCCACAAAATAATTATCACCCGTCCCCGGATTATCCCTTTTATATGTAAAAAGATATTCAGGGGCGCAGCCTGACAGATCAAGTCCCGTTTCTTCCGATACTTCCCTTATAACGGCTTCTTCTGATGATTCTCCCGCCTTCACGGCGCCGCCCGACACTTCCCACCAGCCGGGAGCCCATGCCTTTGTCATTACACGCTGCGTAATAAGGAATCTCCCGTCAGGCTTTTTTACAACTCCCAGCACCGTAAGATGATATTCCCCGTCTTTAAGGCGCCAGTCATTTCTTTTCATCGTACGGCCCGTAGGTTTCTTATCCGCATCATATATATCCCATAATTCCATCGCATATCTCCTAAAACTTAAGCAAGGTATCCTGCAAGCTCTTTAATGTCAGCTTTATTCTGTTCTGTAAGGGTGGATTTTACAGTAACGGTTTTATCGCATATATTTATCTCTTTAAACTGTTCCAAAGAATCCCTCATCTTCTTTGCCGCCATAGGCGCCCAAGTTCCGTTTTCTATAAGGCCTACCGTTCGCTTTGTATAATTCTTTGCCTTTAAATGGTTAAGGAAATCTTCCATCTTAGGGAACAGTCCCGCGTCATACGTAGGAGCTGCAAGCACCATGTTCTTATATCTGAATGCATCCGATATGATATATGACATATCGTCTGCCGCAAGGTCGCGCACGCTTACATTTACATTATTATTCCTCAATTCGTCTGCCATTAAAAGAGCTGCTTCTTTTGTATTGCCGTGAAGCGTGCCGTATACGACAAGCGTACCTTCCACTTCAGGTTCATACCTGCTCCATACATCATATTTATCAATATAATATCCAAGGTTATCCTTAAGCACCGGACCGTGTAACGGACATATCATGGAAATATCCAGATTTGCTGCTTTTTTAAGCAGATTCTGCACCTGAACGCCGTATTTACCGCATATATTAAGATAATACCTTGCAGCTTCGGGCGTCCATTCATCTTCATAAAGAGGTGTTGTACCAAAGGTTCCAAATCCGTCTGCCGAAAACAGTATCTTTTCTTTCTGTTCATATTCAACCATTACTTCAGGCCAGTGTACCATAGGCGCCATTACAAAACTCAGCGTATGCTCGCCAAGCGACAGCGTATCGCCCTCGGCTACTACGATCTTATTAGAGTCATTAAGCTCTATGTCAAAGAACTGACCGATCATGTTAAATACTTTTGCATTTGATACAAGGATAATATCCGGATACCTGCTTACAAGCGCGCCTATGCTTCCCGCATGGTCAGGCTCCAGATGTGACACCACCAGATAATCAGGCGTCCGTCCGCCAAGCGCGTCCGAAAGATTACTAAGCCACTCGTCTGTCTTTCTTGCATCTGCAGTATCCATTACCGCAATCTTTTCATCCATGATAACGTATGAATTATACGTAACTCCGTCAGGTACCGGGTACTGTCCTTCAAACAGTCCGATATCCTTATCCTCTACACCTATATATTTAATATCCTTTGATACTTCCATAATCATTCTCCGTTCTGATATATTTTCTTAAAGCTTCTTAAATTTCTTTTTTCTTTTCTCCGTCTTATCGTCCTCCGCATCGTCATGGTCATGTCCGTTAAGCGAGGCGTCAAACTGTTTAAGAAGTTCCTTCTGCTCATTGGTAAGCCTTGTCGGGACTTCCACTACAAGCGTCACATAATGATCGCCCCTCATCCTTTTATTCCTCAGTGAAGGAACGCCTTTCTCACGCAGCCTTACGCGCGTATCAGTCTGTGTTCCCGGCTTGACCGTATATATTACGTCGCCGTCGATAGTCGATATCCTCATATCGCCGCCAAGCGCCGCCTTTGCATAAGATATCGGCACGGTCGAATATATATCATAATCCTGACGCATAAAGATCGGATGCCTGTCTACAAGAACTTCTACAAGAAGGTCTCCTCTTCCTCCGCCGTTTGTTCCCGGCTCGCCTTTATCACGTATCCTTATGCTCTGACCGTTATCGATACCTGCCGGAACGCTTACCTGTATTTTCTTTCTGCTTGATTTATATCCCGTTCCGCGGCAGTCAGGACATTTATCCGCAATTATCTTTCCTGTCCCGTGACATTCGGGACACGTCTGTACGTTGCGCACCATTCCGAACATGGAATTTTGCGTGTATACAATCTGTCCTTTTCCTCCGCACTTGCCGCATGTTACAGGAGATGAACCCGGTTTTGCGCCTGTTCCGTGACAGGTGCCGCATTCATCTTTCAAGGTCAGCTCAATCTCTTTCTCACACCCGAAACATGCCTCCTCAAACTTTATATTTATGGAGGTATGCAGATTCTGGCCGCGCCTTGGTTCATTTGCCGATCTCTGGCGGCTCCTTCCTCCGCCGAACAGATCCCCGAATATATCGCCAAATATATCGCCCATGTCGCCAAAATCAAAACCGCCTGAAAATCCTCCCGCGCCCCCATTTTCAAATGCCGCATGTCCAAACTGGTCATACTGGCGGCGCTTCTCAGGGTCGCTGAGCACGGCATACGCCTCGGAAGCTTCTTTAAACCTGGCTTCCGCTGCCTTATCGCCCGGATTCATATCAGGATGGTTCTTCTTTGCAACAGCCCTGTATGCCTTTTTGATCTCTGCGTCCGTGGCGGTCTTTGATACGCCAAGAACCTCGTAATAATCTCTCTTTTCTGCCATATTTACCTCCAAAAGGGATACACGCATACCAAGCCATATAAATGACCCGGTATGTTATATCCCCAAATAATTATATCATAAATCTAAATATTATACTTCGCGGTAATCTCCGTCAACGACATCATCATCTGCTGAACCGCCTGCGTTCATGTCAGGACCCGGACCTGCTTCGCCGCCTGCTCCCGCAGCCTGCGTCTGCTCATAAAGTTTTGAAAACAGCGCCTGTGAATCTTCTTCAAGACGTACTTTCGCAGCTTTGATATCTTCAATATCGCTGTCAAGCATTGAATCCATCGTAGTCCTGTCAAGTACTTCCCTCAATGCCTTAAGGTCTGCTTCGATCTTTTCTTTATCAGCGGCGTCTATCTTATCTCCAACATCTTTAAGGGCCTGTTCAATCTGGAATGCCATTGAATCAGCTTCATTCCTTGCATCAATGCCTTCCTTCCTCTTCTTATCCTCAGCTTCATACTGGGCAGCCTCTTTTACCGCCTTGTCTATATCGGCGTCGGAAAGGTTCGAGCTTGCCGTGATCGTGATGTGCTGCTCTTTTCCCGTTCCCAGATCCTTCGCGGATACATTAACGATACCGTTTGCATCGATATCGAATGTTACTTCGATCTGAGGCACGCCTCTCCTTGCAGGAGGGATACCGTCCAGACGGAACTGTCCAAGTGATTTATTATCCCTTGCGAACTGTCTCTCACCCTGAAGTACGTTGATATCAACTGCCGTCTGATTATCCGCTGCGGTAGAGAATATCTGACTGTGCTTTGTAGGGATGGTAGTATTTCTTTCGATAAGCCTTGTTGCAACTCCGCCCATTGTCTCTATTGAAAGTGAAAGCGGCGTAACGTCAAGAAGAAGTATATCGCCTGCGCCCTCATCGCCCGCAAGCTTACCTCCCTGGATAGATGCGCCGAGAGCAACGCACTCGTCAGGATTAAGCGACTTATTCGGCTCATGTCCGGTGAGCTGCTTTACTTTATCCTGTACTGCAGGTATTCTCGTTGAACCTCCGACCAAAAGCACCTTGCCAAGTTCTGAAGCTGTTATGCCCGCATCCTGAAGCGCTTTGCGTACAGGGTCCGCGGTCCTTTCAACAAGGTCATGCGTCAGTTCGTCAAACTTAGCTCTTGTAAGGTTCATATCGAAGTGCTTCGGTCCCTCTGACGTAGCCGTGATAAACGGAAGGCTTATATTGGAAGTAGTTGCTGAAGAAAGTTCCTTCTTTGCCTTTTCTGCCGCTTCCTTAAGTCTCTGGAGCGCCATCTTATCGGTTGAAAGGTCAACTCCCTCTGTCTTCTTGAACTCATCGATCATATACCTTGTGATCCTGTCGTCGAAGTCGTCTCCGCCAAGGTGGTTATCTCCGTTGGTAGCAAGAACCTCGATCACGCCTTCGCCTATTTCAATAATAGATACATCAAACGTACCGCCGCCAAGGTCATATACCATGATCTTCTGCTCGCTCTCATTGTCAAGACCGTAAGCAAGAGCGGCAGCCGTAGGCTCGTTTATGATTCTCTTAACGTCAAGTCCCGCTATCTTGCCCGCATTCTTCGTAGCCTGTCTCTGTGAATCGTTAAAGTATGCCGGAACCGTGATGACCGCTTCGGTAACTTTATCTCCGAGATAAGCTTCCGCATCCGACTTAAGCTTCTGCAGGATAAATGCCGAAATCTCCTCCGGTGAATATTTTTTATCATCAATTTTAACTCTGTAATCTGTTCCCATTCTTCTCTTTATTGAAGAAATCGTTTTGTCGGCATTGGTTACGGCCTGACGCTTGGCAGGCTCACCTACAAGCCTCTCGCCTGTTTTTGAAAAAGCTACTACTGAAGGAGTTGTCCTTGAACCTTCCGTGTTCGTGATAACAACAGGTTTTCCTCCTTCCATTACTGCAACACATGAGTTGGTAGTACCAAGGTCGATACCGATTATTTTTCCCATAACTGTCATTCCTTTCTTTTATATCAATATAATTAATTAGCTACTTTAACCATACTGCATCTCACTACAGTATCTTTATACATGTACCCCTTCTGGAACTCCTCGGCAACTATATTCTCGCCAAGCGATTCATCCTCCACATGCATTACCGCATTGTGTATATTGGGGTCAAACTCTTTTCCTACAGCTTCAATGGCCTTAACCCCTATCTCTTCCAGGGTTGCAACAAACTGGCTGTATATCTTATCCATTCCCTGAACAAAAGGATTATCTTTATCCTGCTCGCTTATACTGTCAAATCCTCTTTCAAAATTGTCTATAACAGGTATTATCTTTTCAACTATTGAACTTACTCCCATTTCATACATAGCCGATTTTTCCCTGTCGGTCCTCTTGCGGTAATTGTCATATTCAGCCATAAGCCTCATCAGCCTGTCGTTAAGTTCTTCTATTTTGATGTCTTTCTTATCCTTTTTTTCTTTCTTTTCTTTTTTGGAAACCTTCTTATTATTCTGTTTTGTTTCCTCCGGAGTCTCCTCCGAAGCTTCGTTATCTTCCCTAACTTCTTCGGTTTCTTTTTCTTCAGGGATCGTTTCGTTTGCTTTTACTTCTTCGGGATCTTTTTTTGCATCAGCGCTTTTTTCTTTATTATCAGCCAATTTGTCAACCTCCTATTCATTAAGTATTCTTATTTTTAAATATATCGTCAAGCTGTTTCATAGTGTTCTCAAGCGTATTAACTACTTTCCGGTAATCCATACGCTTCGGTCCGACTATACCTATCTTTCCGTATACTCCTTCTTCTATCTGATAAGTTGCCGTCACTACCGAACAGTCTTTCATCGCTTCGACATTGGATTCCTCTCCTATATATACCTGGATACCATGTTCCTCATTGCTTCCCAGATTCATCAGATTCCCTATGCCGGCTTTTTCTTCAAATGTTGTAAGAAGCTTGGTTGCCATCTCCTTATCGCTTAACTCGGGATATTTGAGTATGTTGGTCGCTCCCGAAGTATACAGATAATCATCTTCTTCACTGACCGCAGCCGCTATCTCGTCAAGTATCATACCCACAAGCTCCGAATACTGTCCCGCCTGCTCTTTCATCTTATGGATCAGCGCCATATTGATCTCTGTAAGGTCGAGTCCGTTCAGCGCCGTGTTCAGAAGGAAATTCATCTGAGGAAGCTCATCGTGCTCAAGCGGCTCCGAAAGGTTTATAAACCTGTTCTTCACTATATTCCCGTCAATAACAACTACTAAAAGCATCTGCGTATCAGACACCAAAGTAAGCTGTATGAATTTGACTTTCTTATGGACGTAACGCGGTTTCGATACCATGGTCGTATAATTGGTATTCTCCGCAAGCAGCTTTGCAACCTGCTTCAGCACATTCTCAAGCCTGTCTGCCTTATCGACAAGGAGTTCCTTCATCTCGTCTACTTCCCTGTCTTTTTTCTGGAGCATTGTATCCACATACAGCCTGTATCCTTTATCAGACGGTATACGCCCTGCCGAAGTATGGGGCTGGATAATATATCCCATATCTTCCAGATCCGACATCTCGTTACGTATCGTAGCTGAACTCAGATTAAGGTCAGTGTACTTTGAAATGGTCCTTGAGCCTACCGGCTCCCCGGTTGCCATGTAATTGCTGATAATAGCCTGAAGAATCTTTAACTTCCTCTCATCCATTTCCACTATCATCACACCTTTTTGTTAGCACTCGCTAGGATAGAGTGCTAATTGTTTATAGATAAGATAGCACTATCTATATTATTTGTCAAGAGGTTATTTTACATATTTTTGAAGCAAAAAAACTGCCGGTCTATTACGTCCGGCAGCTTTTTGCTTTTATGATCATTTAGTTTGCTTCTATTTTCTTAAAACGCGTTTTAAGCTTATAGTACAGCGTTCCCGCAATACATATTGAAGAATAACATCCAAATATTATACCAGCAAGAAGCGGTATCGCGAACTGCCTTACCGAATCAACGCCAAGTATCACAAGCATGAATACCATAAAGAACGTAGTAAGCGAAGTATTTACGCTTCGGCTGATCGTCTGGTTGACACTAAGGTCAATAACTTCCGCAAGCTGCGCTTTTCCCGGCTTCATACGCGCATTTTCCCTTACACGGTCAAATACAACGATAGTATTGTTGATCGAATAACCTACTATCGTAAGCATACATGCGATAAACGTATTGCCGACAGATATCCAGTTCTTAAATACCGCATATACCATAAGGACAACTATTACGTCGTGTATAAGCGCAAGAACCGAACTTGCTCCAAATCCGATATCCTTGAAACGTATCCATATATAGATGAGCATACATATTGAAGCGATGATAACGGCAATGATCGCATCTTTTCTCATCTCGTCGCTGACCGTAGCGCTTATGGTCTGCGTCTGTATATTGCCCTCCTGTATTTTATAATCAGAATTGATAAGGGCGTCCGTAACGGCGTCATTTTCTTCCAGCGAAAGTTCCTTTGTCTTAACAAGTATCGCATTCTCGCCCTCTACGTCGGAGATCTCTATCTCATTCGTAGCTGTGCTTGATTTGAATATATCACCGATATCATCCTTAACATCCTGGTTTATCGCCGTGCCTTCATCAAATGTTATCTGCGTCGATGTTCCGCCGACAAAATCAAGTCCGTAATTAAGGATCTGTCCCGTAGTCGCTTTATTAACGATAAGCGCAACTATACATATCGCAAACAGTATTCCCGAAAAAGCAAAATATTTGTAAGTGTTCTTTACAAAATGTATCTTTGACGCTTCTTTCTGTACCCCGTAGAACTTAACATCATTAAGCCCGAGGTTATAAAATGCCTTAAGCACAAGTTTTGATATAACAAGCGCAGTAAACATAGATAATATGATACCTATTGCAAGAGTCTGCGCAAAACCTTTTACTGTACCTGAACCAAGGAACCACAATACCGCTGCCGCAATAAGCGTCGTAACATTTCCGTCCACAATTGCCGACGTAGCCTTTTCAAAACCTATCTTAATCGCCGATTGGACAGTCTTTCCGGTCGCCAGTTCTTCCTTGATACGGGTAAATATAATGACGTTGGCGTCCACCGCCATACCTACCGACAGGATAACGCCGGCTATACCCGGAAGGGTAAGCGTTACATTTAAAGCGTTTATAGCGAGCATTACCGCTCCCACATAGAATATAAGCGCTATTGATGCCGCAACACCCGGTATCCTGTAATATGCTATCATGAATATTATAAGGATTATGAATCCTATCAATGCGGCAATAAGGCTCGTATCGATCGCCTCTGCTCCGAGTTTTGCTCCCACAACGTTATATCTTAATACATTAAGTTCGATAGGAAGCGCTCCGATACGAATCGTCGTTGCAAGGTAATCAGCTTCCTCAAATTCTTTAAATCCGCCGCTTATCTGGCAGTGTCCCTCGGTAATAGGAGACTGTACGTTAGGTGAAGATATGACCGTATTGTCATATACTATATGAATAGGTTCCTTGCTGTGGTTATATGCATATGTTGAAGCCTCTGCAAATTTATTTGCTCCGGAACCCGTAAATTCAACATTGACAACGTTCTCTGTAGCTCCGGTAGTCTGATTCGACTGTGTTACCGCTTTCGCCGTATCGACATCGGAACCTTCGCATATTATCTCGCTGAACTGTACGCCGTCTTCAAATACTACTTGTCCGTCATCGTTGTATGAGTACTTATAATTCTGTATTGCTTCGTTATATACGTCGTTTGACACAAAATATAAAGATCCTGCGGTACCCATCTTTTCAAGGGCTTCACGCGGATTCTCAGCGTTAGGTATATCTACATTGATCCTGTTCTCTCCCTCTTTGTATACCTGAGATTCGGTATTGTAGCTTTCGGCACGCTTCTGGAGCTTGTACACCGTATCGCTTATTTCTTCTTCGGTACAGTCGTCCCTGACCGTTTCATAAGTAATGCTTACTCCTCCCGCGAGGTCAAGTCCGAGAAGTATATTTTTGGCACTTCCCTTATGCTGTCTGCCAAGTCCGATAAATACAGTTACGGAAAACAGCACTACTACCGCTAATATTATTGCGAGATGCAATAACCCTTTTTTAATGTTTTTCATTACTCTGTATCTCCTTTATAAAACTAAGTAAAATATCAATAATGAATTATAGCACATGATATGCCATTAATGCAACATTTAACATAATTAAAATAATAATGTAAAATTATTATAACACTTAAATTTTTGCATATGTTATTATATAGATATCAGAAAACGTATTTTTTATATGCATGAGTGGGGAAATTATAAAATGAAAAGACAAAAAAAATCAGCATACGACATAAGGGCTTTGATTCCATTTCTTATAAAGCCCTTTATAATATTGATAATACTTATACTTATGGTTGTGATCGCAAAAGCGCTCAAATACCATTCGCCGTTAAGCGTTTCTTATGTGACCGATAATATCATAACTTCCGAGAACATGCTCCCTACCGATACCAAACAGGCGGGAACCAAAAAAAATCTAAATTCCGACAAAGACGATATGTATTATTCGGTTAATTATCCTGTGATCGGCAATGAAGCGATCGATTACGTACTTGACAGCGACGTCAAAAATATAATCGATTCCTTCATAAAGGATTATACTCCCGAAAAACCCGAAAAACATTACCGCGCATACATGAACATGGATTATGAATCATATTATGCGGGAAACCACGTGCTTTCCGTTATGTATTATATACAATATTACAGCACGTCGTCCGCGCGTCCCGTACAGAAAATACACACACATGTTTTCTCACTTGCGGACGGAAGCAGACTTACATACAGCAACACTTTCTCAAACGGCTACAATGAATTTTTATCCGGCAGGATAACGGATTATCTCCTTGAGAAATTCGATATAAAAGATTACAAGCCCGATATAAATTCGCTTGATTTTACATTGTCAGACCGCGGGATAACAATATATATAGAACCCGGAACCGCAGCCGATGAAAAGTACGGATGCATAAGCGTCCCGGTAGCCGCCGCGGATATCGAACCGTATATGTCATTTAATCCGTATACGCCGGAAGCTCCCTCTCCGTCTTCCGATGTCACGGCAGCCACTCCGCCTTCAGGCGAACCCGCGAAGCTCATAGCCTTTACATTTGACGACGGTCCTTCCCAGATCGCTACGGAAAAGATATTAAACGTACTTGAACAATACAACTGCCACGCAACATTCTTTGTCGTAGGCAACAGGTTAAGAGGACGCGAATCCACGGTAAAGCGCGCTTACGCGCTTGGCTGTGAAATAGGAAGCCACTCATTTGACCACGCATCTTTAGATAATAAAAAACCAAAAGATATAAAGCAGGAATTTTCAAAAACGAACGATATACTTATGGATATCCTGGGAGTAAAAGCCCCGGTAGTAAGAACGCCATACGGCTCACATACAAAAAAGGTGCTTAAAGCCGTCAATTACCCGGTTATCTTATGGAATATCGATACTCTTGACTGGAAAACAAGAAACGAAGTAAAAAGCGACAAAAAATCCGCAAAAATAACTGCGAAAAAAATAATAAAAACCGTATCCGAAGGAGATATCGTACTCATGCACGATCTGTACGAAGAGACCGCGGCCGCGGTAGAGATCGCGGTTCCAAAACTCATAAAGAAAGGATACCGCATAGTATCCGTTTCAGAACTTATGGAATATAACAACATTAAGTTAAAACCCCATAAGGAATATTATAACGCAAAAGACAATTAGACGATCCTTCCGCCGCCGACAACCACGTCGCCGTCATAAAGCACTACCGCCTGGCCTTTCGTGACGGCTCTTACAGGTTCGTCAAATATCACTTCTACCATGCCGCCGTCAAGCGCTTTTGCCCTTGCCGGCGCTTCAGTCTGGGAATATCTTGTTTTTGCCGCAACCCTTATCTCGCCCTTCGGCCTGTCGTATGCGATCCAGTTAAAATCGCAGGCGACAAGGGATTTTTCATACAAGTCTTCATTTCTGCCAAGGACTACCTGATTGGTATCAAGCCGTTTTTCGCACACATACGCGGGTTCTTTTAGGGACAGTCCGAGGCCTTTTCTCTGTCCGATCGTATAATATATTATTCCTTTATGTTCGCCGAGCACCTCGCCGTCCCTGCTCACAAAGTTTCCCTTTTCATAGTCTTTTCCCGTGTATCTCTTTATAAATCCGGCATAATCCCCATCCGGCACAAAGCATATGTCCTGGCTGTCGCGCTTTTTCGCATTTATAAATCCGTATTCAAGCGCAAGCATACGTATCTTATCTTTCGTGTATTCCCCCAATGGGAATTTTGTATGCGCAAGCTGCTTTTGCGTCATGCAGTAAAGGACGTAACTCTGGTCTTTATTTGCGTCAAGTCCCTTTTTCAAAAGATATCTTCCCGATCCTTCGTCGTATTCAACTCTTGCATAATGACCCGTCGCAACGTAGTCATAGCCGAGAGTCTCCGCCTTAAGATGAAGTTTTTCAAATTTCATATATCTGTTGCAGTCTATGCACGGGTTCGGGGTCATGCCGTTCTCATACGCGCATACGAACCTGTCTATCACCTGCTTTGAAAAATCATCTTTAAAATTAAATACATAATACGGGATATCAAGCCCTGCCGCCACGCTCCTTGCATCATACACATCATCCGCCGAACAGCACGTTTTTAACGCAGGAGCATCATTTATCTCATTTTCATAGAGCTTCATTGTAACCCCTGCGCACTCGTATCCTTCTGATTTGAGCAAAGCGGCGGCAACAGAACTGTCAACCCCTCCGCTCATAGCTATAAGTACCTTTTTATTCTTTTCCATGTTTGCTGTAATAATCCTCAATAGCCGCTTTGATTGCCTCTTCTGCAAGCACTGAGCAGTGGATCTTCTGCGCCGGCAGGCCGTCAAGCGCCTCAACCACGGCTTTATTTGTAATCTCAAGCGCCTCGTCTATAGGTTTGCCCTTGATCATCTCAGTTGCCATTGAACTTGAAGCGATAGCGGAACCGCATCCAAACGTATTAAATTTCACATCAGTTATGATCCCGTCGTTAACTTTAATATACATTTTCATGATGTCGCCGCATTTGGCGTTGCCAACTTCTCCAATTCCGTCAGCGTCGTCCATTTTGCCGACATTTCTCGGATTCTGGAAATGATCCATTACTTTTTCACTGTATAACATATACGGTTCTCCTTTACATTTAATTATTCAAAATAAAATTGTTTCCTGCCCTTTATAAGGTCTTCCCAGACAGGCGACATATCCCTAAGGTATTCCACAACTTCTGAAACTGATTTTACGATATAATCCATTTCCTCTTCGGTATTTGATTCGTTTATCGACAATCTGAGCGAGCCGTGGGCCACCTCATGCGGAAGCCCCAAAGACAGCAGTACGTGGCTTGGATCAAGCGAACCCGAAGTACATGCGGAACCCGAAGACGCGGATATTCCCCTTGCGTCCAAAAGAAGCAGAAGCGACTCTCCCTCAATGCCTTCAAAGCAGAAATTGACCGTTCCCGGAAGCCTATTTTGCCTGTCTCCGTTAAGCCTTGAATGAGGTATCTTCTGAAGCCCCGAAATAAGCCTCTCGCGAAGCGCAGTCACCTTCTCCGCCGCATCTTTCATTCCCGCGCACGCTTCTGAAAGCGCAGCCGCCATAGAAACTATCGCAGGGAGATTTTCCGTGCCAGCTCTCTTTCCTTTCTCCTGTGCGCCGCCCTCTATAAGGTTTGTAAGCGGTATACCGGCTCTTGCATACAATACTCCCGTTCCTTTCGGGCCGTGGAACTTGTGTGCTGAGATTGAAAGCATATCTATATTCTGGTCTGCCACGTCTATCTTTACATGTCCGGCTGCCTGGACCGCGTCGGTATGGAACCATACCCCGTGTTTCTTGCATACCGCGCCTATCTCTTTTATGGGCTGTATTGTTCCGATCTCGTTGTTTGCATACATAACCGTTACAAGTATCGTATCTTCCCTTATCGCTGCTTCTACTTCCTCCGGAGTGACCACTCCGTTTTCATGTACGTCAAGATACGTAACTTCAAATCCCGACCTTTCAAGCTTCATAAGGGTATGAAGCACTGCGTGATGTTCAAATGCAGTTGATATGATGTGCATCTTATTTTTCTTACGTCCGAATTCAGCCGCCGATATGATAGCCTGATTGTCGGCTTCGCTTCCGCCCGAAGTAAAATATATACCTTTTGGGTCTGCGTTAATGCATCCGGCGATTTCCTCCCTTGCTTCCAATAGTTTTGAAGCAGCAAGCTGTCCTATCGTATACAGGCTCGAAGGATTGCCGTAATATTCATCCATGCACTGTACCATGGCGTCCCTTGCCGTTTTGCTCATCTTTGTCGTAGCGGCGTTGTCCGCATATATTTTCATAGCGTCTCTCCTTATCCATTATAATTTTATTTATTTCATTTCAAGTATATCTTTTAACGTAACGCTTTCCAGATAATCATCTACAACACGGTCAAGGTTTCTCCACAAAGGAAGTGAAGTGCACTCGTCTGCTTTCTCGCATCCCGACGCCCCGTCTAAGCAGCTTACCGGCGCAAGGCTGCCCTCGGCTATCTTAAGTATCGAGCCCGCCGTATATTCGCCCGTATCCCGCAAAAGCCTGTAGCCCCCGCTCTTGCCCCGCTGGCTTCCTACAAAACCTGCCTTATTAAGTATTCCCACAATTGCCTCAAGATATTTTATCGATATATCCTGCCTTGCCGCGATCTCCTTTAGCGAGATATATGTGCCGTCGTTATGCTGCGCAAGATCGATCATAACCTTTAAGGCATATCGTCCCTTTGTAGATATCCTCATAATATGCACCTGCTATCCTATCGCCTTAAACGCTTCCGAAAGATCCTCGATAATATCGTCGATATGTTCCGTTCCTATCGACAGCCTTATCGTATTAGGCTTTATCCCCTGCTCTAAAAGTTCTTCTTCTGTAAGCTGCGAATGTGTTGTAGTTGCCGGATGTATTACCAGCGACTTAACATCTGCAACATTAGCAAGGAGTGAAAACAGCTCAAGATTATCAATGAACTTCGTCGCC
This sequence comes from uncultured Lachnospiraceae bacterium, assembly GCA_947593975.1. GTDB lineage: Bacteria > Bacillota > Clostridia > Lachnospirales > Lachnospiraceae > V9D3004. Next base: position 10,647 of record CANQDW010000007.1, on the reverse strand, counting down.
GTCTGCGCATCCCCCTTGATCTCAAATGTAAATATCGAACCTCCGCCGTTCGGGAAGTATTTCTTATAAAGTTCTTTCTGAACGGGATCGTCAGATACCGCAGGGTGATTAACCTTCTCAACCATAGGATGGCCGTTAAGATATTCCACTGCTTTAAGCGCGTTTTCCACATGTCTTTCCACACGAAGCGACAGCGTCTCAAGCCCCTGCAGGAAGAAAAATGCATGAAACGGCGATAACGTCGCTCCCATATCGCGAAGAAGTATCGCCCTGACCATAGTAATGAAAGCAGCAGGACCCGCCGCCTCCGTAAAGCTTACGCCGTGGTACGAAGGATTAGGCTCTGATATCGCAGGAAACTTTCCGGACGCTTTCCAGTCAAATTTTCCCGAATCAACGATCACTCCGCCGATCGTCGTGCCGTGTCCTCCGATGAACTTGGTAGCCGAATGTACTACTATATCTGCCCCGTATTCTATCGGTCTTACGAGATAAGGCGTCGCAAAGGTATTGTCAACAACAAGCGGTATGCCGTGGCTATGCGCGATTTCCGCAAGTTTTTCGATATCCACAACGTCTGAATTTGGATTACCCATAGTCTCTATATATAAGGCTTTGGTATTGTCACGTATTGCCGTTTCAACGCCTTCATAGTCAAACGGGCTCACAAATGTCGTATCTATCCCATACTGTCTTAACGTATGCTCAAAAAGATTATACACGCCGCCGTATATATTATTAGCCGATACTATATGCTCGCCTGCCACAGCAAGCGCCTGTATCGCATATGTAACCGCCGCCGAACCCGATGCAACAGCAAGCGCCGCCACGCCGCCCTCGAGCTTAGCCATCCTCTGTTCAAATATATCCTGCGTGGGATTGGTCAGCCTTCCGTATATATTTCCCGCGTCCGTAAGGTTAAACCTTGCAGCCGCATGTTCGCAATTGCGGAAAACATATGACGACGTCTGATATATAGGAACCGACCTCGCGTCAGTTACCGCATCCGGCTGTTCCTGCCCTACATGAAGCTGCAGAGTTTCAAACTTAAGATCCCTGTCAGCGTATGATTTCTTACTCATAATTTAATCCTCCTGCCTGTACTTTGTCTATAAAGTTAATTCCTATTGTTTTTATAGGATTATATGTATGTATACTATCACCAATGTATAGTTTTGTAAAGACTAATTTTATCTGCATTTATGCATAACAAAACCGCCGCACCAAAAAACAGCGCGGCGGTCTTGCCCGGTATTGTAAATTAACTATTCAATAGTTATCCAGTCTGTGAGCCATTTCATGTAAGTAATGGACCAAAGCCTTCTCTGCAGATGTCCGTTATGTATGCGGAAAAACCACTTTTTTTCCTCCTTACACGGTTCCGTTACGGAACCTGGGTCCGGCGCTGCAGCCTGTACCGGAAGCTCCGGTATGCATACTGTAAGCAGCGAACATACCATTACCAAACCTGCAAAAAACTTCTTTAACTTCACTCTAATTCCTCCCTTTTATATATTTTCAATGATGATATCCCTACATCATTAGGGTCATGTAAACTAAATACATATTCATTGTCAATATAGAGTGAATAAGTTCCGTCAGGTTCTTCCACAAGATATGAATTATCCGGGTCTACATCAAATAAAGCGTCATCCGTATATTCCTCAATCTCTCCATTATACTCATCCGGCATTCCTGCCGACTGTATAATGAATATATACGATACTGCAAGCATCACAAACATAATAATATAAAACAATACTATCGTCGGTTTCTTAGTAGGTTCTAACTCTCCCGCCTGCAGTATATAACTAAATCTCTGCTTAATGGGATTATTCTTCTTCCTTCCCACAGCGACAAGTCCCAGTTTAATATGATTGTATGCATATTCGGAATCCTGCCTGTTTATCTTGTTCATAACATTAAGTACGTTATTAAGATAATCAACCTTTTGTTTCTCAGGCATACCTTTTGATAAACTTAAATCACTCTTTATCTCAAGCGTATTATCAAGATTATACTTTAAAATATATATAACGGGATTCCACCAATATATTACACACACAATCTCTGCAAGCAGCTTAACCCACAGGTCTTTATGTACATAATGCATCCATTCATGAAGAAGCGTATAGTACAGCTCAGAATCGGAAAACTCTATGTCAGGCAGATATATCGTCGGCCTTATAAGACCTGATATAAGCGGAACGCTTACCTTAGGCGTACACACAATGCGCACCTTATCAGCCCTTCCGCCTGTAACTTCATCCATAATAAGAGCTATGTTTTCGTCATCAACTTCCGGTTCATCCGACATACATCTGTTGAAGCGGATAACTCCGGCAAGCAGCTTAACGGCGCATATAATACTTCCTGCTATCCATATGATAACGCATATATCAAGCACCCTTAGCTTACCCGCGCCGGAAATCCCCACAAACGGGGTATATTCCAGGAACTTCAATATGGCAGGAAATATTTTATATGACCTTATCACTATAGCCGTACCAAACTCGAAACCCATAAACAATCGTATGAAACTGACTACTATAACGCATAATATTGAATATATGGTTATATGAATCACGAATTTATCTTTCTTCATAAGGAAATGGATTGCAACAACAAAAATATCGCACCATAAGATAGCCATTATAAAAGAAAAAATACTCGACGTCATTTCTCCAATTGTGTTTTCCTTTCATCAATCATCTGTCCAAGTTCATCAAGCAGATCATCATTTATGTTGTCATCCTGAATCAATGCTGCAAAGATTGATGTTATGGCAGCTCCCTTTGATTTCTTATAATAATTGTTCTGCTTTAATGACAACACAATATGCTCTTCCGGAGTAATATTCGGAAAATAAGTTCTTCCATAATTCTTACCTGTCTTTACAAAGCCTTTAACACAGATAGCATTCTTATCCAAAAGCTTGTTAAGAAGGATATGGATTGAACTTGCTTTCCATGAACGGTCTGGAGACAATTCAATGATCTCTGATCTTGAAAGCGGTCTGTTCTCACGCCACATCAATTCCATGATCTCCAATTCGTTTTCCGTTAACGAAATACCTTCCATTCTTTCTCACCACCTAACTGTTAACTATATTATACGTACCGTTTCCAAATTTGTCAATTTGTCTGTTATATTGAGTTGTCAAAAAACAATATATTTATATTCAGTTTTTACATTTTGTATTCTAGCACTTATTATATAGTTATGTCAAGTATAATATTAAAACGTTTTCGATTATTTTGTTTGAAAATTTAAAATCTAAATATTTTCGACAAAAAAAGAACCCAAGGTTCAAACCCTGAGTCCTTTTTCTTAAGATTCTATGTTATATCTGAGTTGTTTCTAACTTTTCCTGCAACATCATATGGTACATTTTTCTGTACTCATCCGGCACTTTTAATGCATCCATACATTCTTCCTCCGATAATCCAAGGCTATCCATCAAATTCATAATATTTCTAATGATAGTCTTATCCACAATTCCCTGCGAAAGATTACACATCTGTATCGCCTCTCTTTCCATTGTTTTTGTCATTCTTTAATTCCATCATACCATGACAAATTGAAAATATCTACTGATTTTATTGCTATTACAGTATAATGAAAATCAAGTATAATATTTTTACTAAGAATATGTTGCTCCATTTTTATCAGTTATATCGTATAAAATTCTAATTATTCCATTGATTTTCCATTATATCTGATGTATACTAAAATTAATCAGAAGAAGGAAGGTGACCATCTATGATCAAAAGAGAAGCCTATATGAGCCGTATACGCCCTTTTATCGGCAGCGACCTTATCAAAGTAATGACCGGTATACGGCGAAGCGGGAAATCCGTCATGCTTGAGCTTATAAAAATAGAACTTACAGAGTCAGGCGTTTCTGACGGACAATTTATATCTTTCAATTTTGAGGATATGAAAAACGCCCATCTTCTCACTGCAGATGCTCTCCATGCCGAAATCCTTAAAATGGCAAAAGATATTGACGGAAAGACATACCTGTTTTTTGATGAGATCCAGGAAGTTGCAGATTGGGAAAGGTGTATAAATTCTCTGCGCATATCCCTTGACTGTGATATATACATCACAGGTTCAAATGCAAAACTTCTGTCCGGCGAACTTGCAACATACCTAGGCGGACGATATGTGGAATTTGTAATATACCCGTTTTCTTTCTCTGAATTTTTGAAACTTTATCATACAGTTGAACCAAACGCCACAATGCAGCAATGCTTTCAAAAATACCTTGTGTCCGGCGGGATGCCTTACCTAGCAAACATCAATTACGCCGAAGAACCGTCCCGGCAATACCTTACCGATCTTTTCAACTCTGTTCAGCTCAAAGATATTGTCAGCAGAAATAAAGTACGCGACGTGGATCTGCTGGAACGGATCATTACTTATGCAATGTCAAATGCAGGGACTACTTTCTCTGCAAATTCTCTTGTAAAGTTTTTAAAAAGCGAACACCGCTCTGCGTCAGTGGAAACCGTGCTCAACTATATCAAATACTGCTGCGACGCCTATCTGCTTTATCAGGTCAAAAGAGAGGACTTGCAGGGCAAACAGCTCCTTGCATCCAACGAAAAATACTATATCGCTGACCATGGTATACGTGAAGCTGTGTTTGGCGGAAATATGCAGGACATCAATCTGATCCTTGAAAACATAGTTCACATGGAACTTCTCAGGCGCGGGTATACAGTTACAGTCGGCAAAGTCGGTGATCGTGAGATTGATTTTGTCTGCCATCGCCGCAGGGAAAAGCTATACGTTCAGGTTGCCTATCTGCTGGCCACTGAAGAAACAGTCAGGCGGGAATTTGGCGCTTATGAGCTCATACGGGATAATTACCCTAAGTACGTCGTTACAATGGATGAGCTTGACATGAGCCAAAACGGTATCAAGCATAAAAATATCCGTGATTTTCTGACTGCAAAGGAATGGAACTGATACGGCTGCATATAGGCTTTCAAAAAGAATCTAATTTTCTGTTAATTTCTTCAATCCATTCGCAGCTATCATTCTCAAAAAACTTAATAAATTTTCCAAAATTACTACTTCCCACAATAACATCATACAAGTCCAAGTTATTTACCCTATGGCACATATCTGCATAATTTGTTGCAGTGATATGTAGCATTATTTTTCTAATCTGGTCTGATCTTCCTTTATAATTCTCTACGCCTGTATATTCCTTTATCAAAGGAGCATTGACCGATTTTGCAGATGATTTCAAATTTTCATCAGTCCAGTGCTTAGATATGATCTGCATCGTACATGGATTGCCAAATATTATCACTTCATCAGCGGCATTATCCACACCATGAAATTCATTAATCTTACGTTTAATATCCACATACTGTTCATACGGTTTCTTCTCGGTATCGCAAAATACAAGCACGAGCTCATACGATCCATTTTGATACTTGTCCTGATATCTCGCCGGTATATTTCCGTTCCCGCAGGCATTGACCAATGATATCTCATATTGTTCATTCCACACTTTTAAATCTCTCAGGCGTTTCAGATATTCATACTCTTCACTGCCTTCACAGATAATGCAGATTTTGTGATCATCCGAAAACCGGGGCAGTTTACTCGGCATCGGTATCATCCCCTTTTGCATTGCCTTTCATGCTAAGCAGTGAATTGATAAGTTCCGGATCAGGCAGCGCCCCCAGAGCGCCTTTTCTGTATTTTTCCATAATATCCGTAGTATCCCTTACTCCCTGCTGCGCCGTAAAATCTGCAAGCGAATACACATATACACCCTCTTCATCCTTATGAACGAACCAAATCTGTTCCTTTCTAAACATTCTCTTGCAATCCATGAGATTAATATCGTGAACGGTAAATATCATCTGCGCATTTGTATTCAATTCATGATTAAACATCGCTACAATGGCTCTTGTAAGTTTAAAATGAATACTGCTGTCCAGTTCATCCACAACAAGAACTCTCCCCTGTTCAAGCGCTTCAATGACATAACTTGCAATCGCTGCAATCTTCTTTGTTCCGGTAGAATCAAATAACATACTTGGCACATGGACACCCCTATAAGTAGAAACCAGCCTGATTTGATCCATTACGTCTTCCGGTATATCAAGTACTTTTTCTTCCGGTTTTTCATCTCCATCAATATTCTTAAATTTAATCTTATCCATATCAGCGAATTCATAATTATCCATATACAAATCCGCATTTTTAATAAAGCCGACAACTTTTTGCTGCAGTTTATCCTTGCTTTTCATAAGTTTAATAGTATGCTGTATTGGTATATTATTCATATTAATAATATCAATGTTCTGCGCAAATCCGAGCAAAATCTGTTTCATTTTATCCATATGCCTAAATTTGCTTGTGTCTACTACATAACATAATAAGTTATTTTTTGACATAACAGGAATCATTTTCTGCATATCGTCATCTTCACATTCATATATCTCGTTTATGCTGTCTTTTTTCAAGCAGCATACTGCTTTTTCATTATTATACCTATCTTTTAAAATCTCCGAAAACGACTCGTACACATATTCCTCTTTTTCCGTATCATACTTAAAATCATACGAATACTTCTTTCCCGAATACATGAATGTGATACCTAATTCACATACGGGATTTTTAGTAAATATATTAGGCTGCAAACCGCTTTTTCTATTTAACAGTACGTTTTTTATTCCTCTTATACATTTAATCAAACAGGTCTTTCCCGCATTGTTAGCTCCATAGATGCCTGCCGTTTTAAGGACATGGAAATTATTTTCTTTATAAACATTAGTCCCGAATTTTTTATTTCTCATATCCGCCTTCATTGAGAATATGATTTCATCCTCAAATACATAACAGTTTTTTGCCCTTACCTCTATAATCATTTTTTATTCCTCCAAACCGTTTTTGGACCGTCTTCTATTTATATTATACCATGTATTATTTTTTATGCAACTTTTTTTCATGAAATATTAAAGGGATGACCTGACCACAGATCATCCCTTTTAATTCAATACATATTCAATTCACAGGTTTTTCTTATCCGAAATACCTCTCAAGAAGTCCCTTGAATGCCTTGCCGTGTCTTGCCTCATCCCTTGCCATCTCATGAACGGTATCATGGATTGCGTCAAGATTAAGCGCTTTAGCGCGCTTAGCAAGATCTGTCTTTCCTGCCGTAGCTCCGTTCTCGGCTTCAACACGCATCTCAAGATTCTTCTTAGTGCTGTCAGTTACAACTTCTCCGAGAAGCTCTGCGAATTTAGCAGCATGTTCTGCTTCTTCATAAGCTGCTTTCTCCCAGTACATGCCAATCTCAGGATATCCCTCTCTATGTGCTACTCTTGCCATTGCAAGATACATGCCGACTTCTGAACATTCTCCATTGAAGTTTGCACGGAGATCTTCAATAATATCCTCAGGTACTCCCTGCGCAACTCCTACAACATGCTCTGATGCCCATGTCATATCTCCGCTCTGCTCTGTAAATTTGCTTGCAGGCGCATTGCACTGCGGACATTTCTCCGGAGCTGAATCTCCTTCATGTACATAACCGCATACTGAACATACATATTTTGCCATAATATAATCTCTCCTTTTTATTTGAATTTTTTAATAATAGTAATTATTACTATCTAATAATATCTTATTTCCACTTCTGCTGTCAACAATATTCTGCTTTGTTTTATATTACTATTTCACTATTTTTGACGCCTTTTTAAAACCTGATTTTTTGATCAGTTTTTTATATGCCGCAAACTTCTTTGAAGGCACTTTGATCTTAAGTTTTGCATTTGTTCCCTTAAATGCATTTTTACCTATAGTCTTTATGTAAATTGATTTTATCACTACTTTTTTAAGTTTCTTTGCCTTTGCAAATGCTTTCTTTTCAATTGAAACCACTTTATATTTTTCGCCGTTTATCGTAACCGTCTTAGGTATCGTTACCGACGTCTTATTTTTATTTACAAGTCCGGCAACGCTTACTTCTTTTTCATTGCCCGCTGCAGCAATTTTATATTTCAGGTTTCCGACAGTATATACATTTACTGAAACGACCTGCGTATTTGTATTCTCCTGTCCTTTTTGAATCTTCACAAGCCCTGACATTGCGCTTTCAATTGCCGCCTGCGCCTGTTTGGCTTCCTCTTCCGCTGCCGACGGATTGGCATATATCTTCTTTGCGGCGGCTACAGCCTCTTTAAGTACATTAATGCCTCCGGCCTCATATTCTGCGGGATTGACAAGTTCAGCCTCTTTTATTTTAGCGCCAAGACTTAAAAGATATCCCGGGAGCTGCGCAAATTCTGCCGTAACGGTCAAATCCTGCGCCCTCATCTTAAATGTATCATCCGAAAGTTCAATCTCGCCCTCGCTTCCCGTAACTTTAAACGAGCCCGGGACCAGATAATAACCGTCGTCTGCCTGCGCCGAAAGCTTTATGCTTTCCCCTGCATAATATGAATTGCCGCACTGGTTAATCTTTCCGTGCGCTACATTTATATCCGCATTAAGTTTATAGCCGGTAAACAGCTTTTCAATAAGCACGTCAGCCCAGCGTTTTCCGTGCTCAATGAGTCCCTTTTTGCTAAGATGGAGATTATCCGTATACCTGTAATCCCCAAGAAGGTCGTCGGTAGTCGGCCCCACAAATATATCATAGTCATTGCATACTGATCTTTGCGTACTTGTTATCGCTTCCATTTTGGCAGTATTATTATAATTAGACCATGCATACGATACCTGCGCGATCACCCACATAAGGTCGTATCCCGCATCCTCTCTCGTCATTGCTATCAATTTTTTAAGCGAGACGCTATATTCATCCATAGGAGTGGAATCGGTATCCGCTTCGCCCTGATGTATAAGAAACGCCCTGTACCCATAACGGCTAAGTCCTGTTATGGCCTGTCTGATAGTTTCATAATGCTCCGTGCAAAGCCCTTCCATTGTAGTACCGCCAAATCCGGTCGAACAGAATCCTATCGGTACTCCGAGCTTTTCCGTTAATGCATCGCCTAACGTCGGCCACGGCGAACCTCCTCCGTTTCCGGTTGCAAATCCGCTGCTGTTCGGCTGGCTGTCTTCGCAGTGCTGCCATATCCCATGCTCGGCGTCATACGCCGACACAGTATCATATTCGGCGGTTGTCTTTTCCCCGCCAAAATTACACGAGTTTGACTGACCTCCGGTAATAAATACTTCTCCGACGCCAATATGTTCTACGGCTGCAGATGCAAGCTCCGAACCTGCTGCATCATATGCGGCTACTTCAAGCCGGTACCAGCCGCCCGATTTTACCGAAGGCACAACGCCGCTGTATTTGGATCCTTCCTTATTATCAAGCGCGCTCCAGTCGCTTATTACATTGCTTCCTTCAACAACTCTTGCTTTTACCTGACCGCTTCCCCCATAATCAACAGTTACGGACACATCTGCGGTATCCGCATACCCTCTCTGATATATTCCCCTGTCTGTCGGGAAATCGATCGCAATCTCCTCTGCGGCATACACTTTGTGCGATATGCCAAATATCCCCGCAAGCATTATAAGACATGCAAAATACAAACCGATACCCTTTATGTTCAGCTTCATATGCATTACCCCTTTACATATAATATATTTATTTAATATTATCAATGCGGCATATGTGTTTGTCAAGAATATAAAACCATATTATTCTGTAACTTTTTACAGCAGATGACATAAATTGATATAAAACATTATTGCAAGAGGGAGTTTTTATGGAATGTAGCACACTTAACGACAAATTCAGTTATGACCGCTTAGAAGGCATGCCTCTCGGAAGCGCCTATGTACCCTGGCAGCAGTTCTGTCAGGTTATGGATGCCGGCAAAGGACTGAGCTACGGCACAATATTTGCCGAACTGGTTTTGCCTTTCTATGGCGCCGCTGCTGCCTGCAGTGATAAAAGGAGGGGTTCATATGAACAATGCTAAAAAGAATCTTATGCAGTTAATAAACGAAGTAAGTTTTGCGCTTGACGATGTCTCGCTGTATCTGGATACCCATCCGGACGACAAAGAGGCTCTCGATTATTATCAGAGATACCGCGTTCAGAGACAGCAGTCAATAAAAGAATATGAAAAATGTTACGGCCCGATCACGCGCTACGGCGCGGAATCAGACCAAAAATGGACTTGGACAGACGATCCATGGCCATGGGAAGGAGTGTGATCGTATGTGGACTTATGAAAGAAGACTTCAGTATCCGGTAAAAATCACAAGATGCAATCCCAAAATAGCTCAGGTTATCATAAGCCAGTACGGAGGTCCCGACGGTGAAATGAGCGCCTCCATGCGTTATCTGTCACAGAGATATTCTATGACGGACAAATCAGTAGCGGGATTACTTACCGATATAGGTAGAGAAGCCCCTGAAATGTTCCTTTCAGGGGCTAACGCTTTTTTTGATGCTTTCGCAACCGTATAGCTCCATTTCAAAGGAAGTAAATTCAAATACACATCAATATGGTCTTTATCATTCACAACCATTTTGTCTAAGATGTGCTTGTAAAATTCATCCTCATATTCAACGCCGCCGACAATTTCGTTAATGGCTTCCGTGATTTCGTTGATAAGCTGCTGTTGCTGCTTTATCATCGTCTGCTG
>CANQDW010000006.1 GCA_947593975.1 uncultured Lachnospiraceae bacterium | reverse complement strand
TCGGAGCCCATTACAGGAAGCGAATCATAACCGATGACTTTGTAACTGTCAGTATTTGCGAACAGATCCATATACGGGTAATAATCCGGATCTTCGCTGCTTTTTCTGTAAGTAATATCGGTATAATAGGAACCGTCTTCCATAAGCAGATAGACTTTATCAAATGTTGATTCATACGCTTCAAGTCCCAGATATTCGTTTATTTGGCTTACAGTTTTAAGTTCCTTGCTGTTCCGTTTCAGTCTTTCACCTATTCGCTGCTGGTTTTTCCAATTATATTCAATAAACATAGTAATTGTATTGCGGTCATGCACAGCAACCTCCTTGATGTTGTTGACCGCCGCATCTTCGAGTATATTTCCTGTCACAATTGAATATACATATATCGCTAAAAAAAATACTATTATTATAAAAAAAATAAATAATGCATAGAATCCTTTGTTTTTTAATCGTTTCATAAATTCACACCCACACTTCAATCACAAAACAGATGAATAATAATGTGTTAAGGGGGTTCATCCTCCATTTTGGTGAACCCCCTGATACTCAATCATCCAAATAGAAAGCTCCGCTTTCTATTTATTTCAAGCCTTTTATTCATCTATTTCACCAAACAGTACCGGCCTCAAAAACTTATTCCTCTTCGATTGCCGCCTGAGCCGCAGCAAGCCTTGCTATAGGCACCCTAAACGGCGAGCAGGACACATAATCAAGTCCTATGCTGTCGCAGAAAGCAATGCTGGCAGGATCTCCGCCGTGCTCTCCGCAGATTCCGATATGAAGGTTTGGATTAACGGGTTTTCCAAGTTTAACCGCCATATCCATAAGCCTTCCCACGCCATTCTGGTCAAGCTTTGCAAACGGATCGCTTTCAAATATCTTAGATCTGTAATATGCATCCAGGAACTTGCCTGAGTCGTCACGTGAGAAACCAAATGTCATCTGTGTGAGGTCGTTCGTTCCGAAGCAGAAGAAATCGGCTTCTTTTGCAATATCATCTGCTGTCAGGCAGGCGCGCGGTATCTCCATCATCGTACCAACTTCATATTTTATATCCGAACCCGCTTTTGCTATCTCTTCGTCAGCAGTCTTTACAACCACGTCTTTAACATTCTTAAGCTCTTTGACGTCTCCAACGAGCGGGATCATGATCTCAGGTTTAATGTTCCAGTCAGCATGCGCATTATTTACATTGATCGCAGCTCTTATAACCGCTTTTGTCTGCATCCTTGCAATCTCAGGATAAGTAACTGCAAGACGGCATCCCCTGTGTCCCATCATAGGGTTAAATTCATGGAGAGACGCTATTATCGCCTTGATCTCATCGACTGATTTGCCCTGGCTGTCGGCAAGTTTTTTGATATCCTCATCCAGTGTAGGAACAAATGCATGAAGCGGCGGGTCAAGGAAACGTATCGTAACTGGACAACCCTCAAGCGCTTCATACAGCTGTTCGAAATCGCTCTGCTGTATAGGAAGTATCTTATCAAGAGCAGCTTCCCTTTCCTCTGCCGTATCAGAACATATCATTTCACGGAAAGCGTCTATCCTGTCGCCCTCAAAGAACATATGCTCGGTACGGCAAAGTCCTATGCCTTCGGCTCCAAGCTCTCTTGCCTTCTTTGCATCGGCAGGCGTATCCGCGTTCGTACGTACCTTAAGCCTTCTGAATTCATCGGCCCATTTCATTATTCTGTCAAATTCACCCGCAATAGTTGCGTCTACTGTAGGGATAAGTCCGTCATATATCTTACCTGTTGAACCATCGATTGATATCTCGTCGCCTTCATGGAATTCTTTTCCGGCAAGTGTAAATTTCTTATTGGCTTCGTCCATTATTATATCGCCGCATCCCGATACACAGCATATACCCATTCCGCGGGCAACTACTGCGGCATGCGATGTTCTTCCGCCGCGTACTGTAAGTATACCCTGAGAAGCCTTCATTCCTTCGATATCTTCAGGAGATGTCTCAAGACGTACAAGTACAACTTTTTCGCCTCTCTTATTCCATGCCATTGCATCTTCTGCGCTAAATACGATCTTTCCTGCCGCAGATCCCGGTGAAGCTCCTATAGCGGAACCTATCGGTTCTGATTTTGAAAGCACTTCCGGATCAAACTGCGGATGCAAAAGAGCGTCCAGGTTACGCGGTTCTATCATTGAAACAGCTTTCTTAGGTGTGATCATTCCTTCGTCCACAAGGTCGCACGCGATCTTAAGCGCTGCCTGCGGAGTCCTCTTTCCGTTACGGGTCTGGAGCATATACAGTTTCTTGTCTTCAATAGTAAACTCCATATCCTGCATATCCCTGTAATGGTTCTCAAGGATATTGCATATATCCTTAAACTGCTCGAATACTTCAGGCATCGTTTCCGCCATCTCTTCAATCTTCTTAGGCGTACGCACGCCGGCTACGACATCTTCGCCCTGCGCATTCATAAGGAATTCGCCGTCAAGCTTCTTCTCGCCGGTAGCCGGATTACGCGTGAATGCAACTCCCGTTCCTGATGTATCTCCCATATTTCCAAATGCCATCATCTGTACATTGACTGCAGTTCCCCATGAATAAGGGATATCATTGTCGCGGCGGTATACATTTGCCCTGTCGTTGTCCCATGAACGGAATACCGCTTTAATGGCTTCCATAAGCTGGACCTTAGGATCGTCAGGGAAATCTTCGCCTATCTTTGCCTTATACTCGGCTTTAAATTGGTTGGCAAGGACCTTAAGGTCTTCGGCAGTAAGGTCTACGTCCTGCGTTACTCCCTTCTTTTCCTTAAGTTCATCGATCAATACCTCAAAATACTTCTTTCCGACTTCCATAACCACGTCAGAAAACATCTGGATAAACCTTCTGTAGCAGTCCCATGCCCATCTTGGATTTCCCGACTTCTCCGCAAGGACCTCAACAACATCCTCATTAAGTCCAAGGTTAAGAATGGTATCCATCATTCCCGGCATAGAAGCGCGCGCCCCCGAACGTACCGAAACTAAGAGAGGATTCTCTTTATCGCCAAATTTCTTCCCGGTAATTTTCTCCATCTTTTCGATATATTCCATGATCTGAGCCTGTATTTCGTCATTGATCTTTCTTCCGTCTTCATAATACTGCGTGCACGCTTCTGTAGTGATAGTAAATCCCTGCGGAACCGGAAGCCCCAAATTAGTCATCTCAGCAAGGTTTGCACCTTTACCACCGAGAAGATTTCGCATTCCCGCATCTCCTTCAGTGAATAAATATACCCATTTAGTCATCATTTACCTCCTATTTTTTACTTATTGTTTTTTTATAAAATTATTAAACTCATATAAATATTTTAACACATATGGATAATATTAACAACATAATTTTTAAATTTTGGCAGGCGATTGATTTTGCCTTATAAACGGTATGCACCTGCAGTGGGTTTTTATATCGGTTTCCGTAAATGCGCCGCCGAATTCCCCGTCTAACGACCAGCATATCTCTTCATAGCAGACTATTTTTATATTTTCTATATGCCTGTAATAAAAATGCTTACAGCTCGTATCTCCTGACACAAGCGCATTGATCACAGACTGAAGTTCGATCAAGTTTTTCGGCGCTTTTATGAAGAGCGCCTCAAGTTTACCGTCGTCCAGCACAACCTTTTCGTCAGACATTGAAAGGATCCCGCCAACCGAAAATGAATTGGTGATCATCCCGTATATCACGTCATCATTTATTATCTCTCCGTCGGCCTCGATATGTATACTGTATTTCCTTATAGAAGCCAGCCTTTTTACGCCTTCAAGGAAATATGCAAGCCTGCCGATAACGTTTTTGATATTCTGATTAGTTTCATACGACACATCCGCAAGCGCCCCGAATGCCGCGACATAATCAAAGCATCTGCCGTTCAGTTCCCCTATGTCGCTCATAAACACCTCGCCGCATGCAGCGACGCCGGCCGCTTCTATCATGTTCTGCGGAAGCCCGAAAGAACGCGCAAAATCATTAACCGTCCCCGCAGGTATATATCCGCAGGGCACTTTATTTTCAAGAGCCATAAGCCCGTTCGTAACCTCGTTCAGCGTCCCGTCCCCGCCGCAGCATATTATACGGTCATGCCTGTCTGCCTTTTCTATAACAATATCCCTGGCATCCCCCGCCTTAAACGTCGGGCATACCGTCACTTCATAACCTGCGCCGCAAAACGTTTCAATGATGCCCGACAGCTGGTTTTTTACAACTCCGCGCCCGGCATTGGGGTTATATATAAATAAGAGTTTCTTTAAACTGTCCATAAACGTTCCTCCGTATATTCGTCTGATATCATATAATCAGCATAGCATCTCCAAACGAAAAAAATCTATATTTTTCTTCTACCGCCTCTTTATAAGCCGAAAGCACATTTTCTCTTCCCGCAAACGCCGACACAAGCATAAGAAGCGTGGATTCAGGCAGATGAAAATTAGTAATAAGACCATCCATCACCTTAAATTTATATCCCGGATATATGAAAATATCCGTATCTTCTTCTTTAGGGACCACGATGCCGTTTTCATCTGCCGCTGATTCTATCGTGCGGCAGCTTGTAGTTCCGACACATATTACCCTGCCGCCGTTTTTTTTCGTATTGTTGATCATATCTGCCGCCTGTTTATTTATCCTGTAAAATTCCGAATGCATATGATGCGCCTTAACATCCCCAACTTTTACCGGCCTGAATGTCCCAAGTCCCACATGGAGCGTTACCTGCGCAATATTTATTCCCATCTGCCCAAGCTGATCCAAAAGTTTCTCTGTAAAATGCAGTCCCGCTGTAGGTGCGGCTGCAGAACCTTCATATTTTGCATATACAGTCTGATAACTATTTTTATCCTTAAGCTCTTTTGTTATGTATGGCGGAAGCGGCATCTGTCCAAGCTCATCAAGCACTTCCTCAAATATTCCTTCGTATTCAAATTGTACCAGCCTGTTTCCGTCCGGAAGCACTTCTTTTATTTCCGCGCATAAAAGTCCGTTTCCAAAACTCACCCGCGTTTTGCATCTTAATTTTTTGCCCGGCCTTACTATCGTTTCCCATATATCGGCTCCCGTCCTTTTAAGGAGAAGTATTTCCGCCTTTCCGCCCGAAGGGATACGCTCTCCGATAAGCCTTGCGGGTATTACTTTTGTATTGTTTAGCACAAGGCAGTCGCCTTCATTAAGATATTCTTTTATGTCATGAAATATTTTATGCGAAACTTCACCCGCAGAGCGCGAAAGCACCATCAGCCGGCAGTTATCTCTGTCATAAAGCGGCTCCTGCGCAATAAGCTCCTTCGGAAGTTCATAATTAAAATCACCGGTACGCATAGTTTCCTCCAAAATACAAATACCATAAAATTCTTTTTTAGTATACATATAAAATCGAAGTTAGGCAAGCAAAATAATATTATAGCTTCAGTATGGCTTTATATCCCATAAACAGGCGCGCAGCCTTTCAATATTTTTCTTGTATTTTATAATTTAATATTTTATAATTTATTTAATAATATAAATTTAGTCTGCATTAATAAAATGCGTATCAAAAAAGGGGGTTTTATCATGCCGGTGAGTACTTTTGCAGCAATAGATGTTGGTTCTAACGAAGTATCAATGAAGATTTTCCAGATTGAAAAAAAGAATTCCATTAAGCAGCTCACGCACATACGGCATATAATGGAGCTTGGAAGCGACACTTACGCAAGCGGTCATATATCCAACCACCTTATAAACGAATTGTGCGACGTACTTAACGGTTTTACTAAAGTTATGGCTGATTTCGGAGTAACCGATTACAGAGCGTGTTCAACAAGCTCAATACGTGAAGCGGCCAACAGGCATTTTTTGCTTGACCGCATACGCGTGCGCGCGGGCCTTGAAGTGCACATGCTCGGCAATGCCGAACAGAGATATCTCCTTTTTCAGGCCATATCGCTTAATGAACCTGATTTTAACGATATAATAAACAACGGGGCTTTAGTTGTGGAAGTAGGTTCGGGAAGTTCCCAGGCCACATGCTTTACGGGCGGCCTTATGCAGGTATCCCAGAATCTCAGGCTCGGCTCAATAAGGATCAACGAGTTTCTCGGAAGCCTTGAACGTACTACAGACAGTTACAATGACCTTCTTTCGGAATATATTGAGGGCGATATATATACATCATATACAAACCACTTCCATGAATATAAGATAAACACGATACTTGCCGTAGGCGAGGGCATACGCACGCTCCAGAAATACATACACAGCTATTATCCTGACAAAGCCATACTTTCCGCGGATGAAATGAACGACGTATACAAAGCGCTGTATACACATTCGCCAAGAGATCTGGCTCATATTGCCGAAACTTCGGAAGAACAGGCGCGCCTTATACTTCCTACCGCAATGATATACAAAAAAATAATGGATATCAACCACGCTCATTTCATCAAATTTAACTCGACCGACCTTTGCGACGGAATGGCCGCGGAATATGCAACCGCCAAACATAAGATCAGGCAGCAGCGCGATTTTTCACTGGATATTATATCCGCCTCCAGGAAACTGGCGTCAAGATACAGTTCCAACCTGAAACATACCGAACATGTTGAAAAGATCGCGCAGAAAATATTTGACAGCATGAAAAAGATCAGCGGACTTAACGAAAGGGATCTGCTGCTTCTGCGTGTTGCCATTATCCTGCACGACTGCGGAGCGTTCGTTAATTTCCAGGAAGTATCTGAGAATTCATATGACATTATCCGTTCCTCCGAGATCATCGGGCTTTCATCAAATGAAAGTACGATAATCGCCAATATAGTCAGGCATCACACTTATAACTTCCCGTCCTATAGCGACATGGAAGGCGGCCTTTCAGAAGAAGATTATATCAAGACCGCAAAACTTACCGCGCTGTTCAGGATATGCAACGATCTTGATACAAGCAAAAAACAGAAGCTTTCACACATAAAGATATCTTTTAAGAACGACAAACTTATAATAAATGCCGAATCTTTCATGGACCTGGCGCTTGAACAGGCTTATTTCAGCCAGTCGACAGGCTTCTTTGAACAGACTTTCGGAATCAAACCTGTGCTTAAGCAAAGGAGGATAAACAATGTATAAATCTATTTACAAAAAACATGAATACTTTGACAACCGCGAACTCAGCTGGATCGAATTTAATTACAGGGTACTCAGCGAAGCCTGCGATACTTCGCTCCCTTTATTTGAACGCCTGAAATTCCTCAGCATAACTTCATCCAATCTGGACGAATTTGTAATGATACGTGTTGCCTCGCTTAAAGACATGGTTCATGCGGGATATACCAAACCTGACATTTCAGGCATGACTCCCGCAAAGCAGCTTGAAGAAATAAGCCTTAAGGAACATGTCCTCGTCGATACGCAGTATGAAATGTATAACGCATCGTTTCTTCCTCTCTTAAAGGACAACAAGATCATACTCGTGCCTAACCATGAGGACCTTTCCTCCGAGCAGGAGGAATTCGTGGACCGTTATTTTATGCGCGAGGTATATCCGGTTCTTACTCCGATGGCGGTTGACTCATCGCGTCCGTTTCCGCTTATAAGGAACAAATCGCTTAACATCGCGGCGCTGCTGCAAAACCAGAAAACCGACGGGGAATACGAATTTGCCACCGTACAGGTTCCTTCCGTGCTCCCAAGGCTCGTAAGGATACCTTCGCATGATCCTGAAAGCATATCGCTCATACTCCTTGAACAGATCATCGAAAAAAACATAGATAAGCTGTTCCTTAACTATGACGTAATATGCGCGTATCCCTACAGGGTTATGCGCAACGCAGACCTTACGCTTGACGAAGACGAAGCGGCCGACCTTCTTACAGAGATAGAAAGACAGATAAAGAAAAGGCAGTGGGGAGAGGTAATCAAACTGGAAGTTGAAAACGGCATTGACGAAAGGCTTTTAAATTACCTCAGGAAAGATTTTAATATATCAGACGAAGACCTTTATATGGTAAACGGCCCTTTGGATCTTACATTTTTCATGAAAATATATGGTCTGGAAGGATTTGACCATTTAAAAAACAAACCTTACAAACCGCAGCCCGTTCCCGAAATAGATCCCGAACAGGATATATTCTCGCAGATAAGAAACAGGGATATACTTTTATTCCATCCTTACCAGTCGTTTGACCCTGTTGTAGATTTCGTGAGAAACGCCGCCACGGATCCCGATGTGCTGGCGATAAAACAAACGCTTTACCGCGTAAGCAGCCATTCGCCCATTATATCGTCTCTTGCGCTTGCCGCCGAGAACGGCAAGCAGGTTTCGGTACTTGTGGAACTTAAAGCCCGGTTTGACGAGGAAAATAATATCATATGGGCAAGAAAACTTGAACAGGCAGGCTGCCACGTTATATACGGGCTTGTCGGATTAAAGACGCACAGCAAGATTACACTTGTAGTACGGCGCGAAGACGACGGCATAAGACGCTATGTCCACCTCGGCACAGGCAATTACAACGATTCAACCGCCAAATTATACACAGATATGGGGCTGTTCACATGTTCAAGGCCAATAGGCGAAGACGCTACCGCCGTATTCAATATGCTTTCCGGTTATTCCGAGCCCCTTGCATGGAACAAGCTTACGCTTGCGCCGCTCCGTCTCAGAGACAAATTCATGGAATGTATCCAAAACGAGACGGCTCATGCGCGTGAAGGCAAAAAAGCCCATATAATCGCAAAAATGAACTCCCTGTGCGATGCCGATATCATTGCCGCTCTTTATGAGGCGTCTGCCGCAGGCGTAAAAATAGAACTGATAATAAGAGGCATCTGCTGCCTTAAGGTAGGCATTGCCGGGGTAAGTGACAATATAAGCGTGCATTCCATCGTAGGCAATTTCCTTGAGCACGCAAGGATATTTTATTTCTACAACGACGGATACGAAGATATATATATGGGAAGCGCCGACTGGATGCCGCGCAACCTCGACAAACGTGTTGAGATCCTCTTCCCTGTTGAAGAAGAAAATCTCAAAGAACGCATAAAGCATATCCTCGATATACAATTAAAAGATAATGTGAAAACAAGGATCAAGCTTCCCGACAGCTCCTACCAGCATGTCTCCCCATACGGGAACAAACCGCTTAATTCACAGGAATATTTCTGCAAGGAAGCTGAAAAATCCACTAAGATGCATAAGAAAGAAAAAATTTCATCACGTACGTTTGAACCTATCACACGCCCGGATGATATCATGTAATCCCAAGGGCAGACTTTGCAAGCCTGTCCGCTTCATCATTATATTTGTCGCCGGAATGTCCCGTGACTTTATGGAATGATATATCAATCTTATCGCATATTGAATCATAATAAGCTTTGTACGCCATGGTGCCTTCTTTGTTTGTACGCCATTCACCGAGGCACCATTTGGCGATTCCCGCATAATCGTAATATATATTAAGCTTTTTACATCCTTTTTTTAACGCCAGCTCCATGGCCGCCTGGGAACCTTTTATTTCACCCGCGACATTTCTCATTGCGATCAGATCTTCATCCTGATACATCCTGCAGTCGCGTATGACTTCATCCCCGACGCGCGCTATAAGGCCGTAAGAAAACGCAGGGATACCGGCGGAATAGCTTCCGTCAACATATGCCGTCATTACATCGCGCCCTTCATCCTGCCCCGGCATATCTTCCGTTCCATATCCCATATATATCTCGGCATCATTTATATTTTTAAAGCTTTTGTATTCGGCGTTTTTATATCCGCTAACCTGCTCCTTACATTCTTCCCATGTATCAAATATCCCTGTTTTTCTTCCGTTTCGCACTGCGTAATATTTATCAGGCATTTATATCATCCCCTCACGGTATTTGAGTATTTCCCATATATTTTATTTCCTGCAGATTTTGCATATGCCCTTACCTTGTAATAGTATCTTTTTCTTCCTTTAAACGTGTGTCGACATGTGGTTTTTTTACATCTGCAAAGCTTTTTAAATCCCTTATTTTTCTTTGACGAATAATATACCACATATTTTTTGGCGCCGTCTGCCTTGTTCCATTTAAGCTTTACCTTTGTTTTCCCGCCTTTTTTATTTTTGTATATAACCCTTAGCTTCTTAACTTTCGCGGGTTTTTCGGATTTTGCGCCGGACTTCGCCGGCAGCGTATAAGCGTTTGACGACATCACGGCGGTATTTTGGTTTAACGATACCCTTATCACATCTTCATATTCCTGTTCTACCGTTACCGGACTGTTTCCGTCTGTCTGCCCGGTCACATGATATTTTACCGGGATATCATAGACTTCTCCGATCCTGCCGCTAAATTCAATTATCATCGCGTCGCTGCCGCTGCAGGGAACGCTTTTTACTCCGCACGCATCTATGTCGCCGGCTGCGCTGTTTCCTTTCACTACTCTGCACAGGCTGCTGTCAGTCGTCATATCCACGGTAACATTTTTTGCCGCGCCCCACGTATTTTGTATGTCATAACCGCAGTATATATATCCTTTTTCATCGTTCAGGGATACAAGATACGAAGATACCTCGCCGCTCTCCGATGTCTTATAGTTAAACCCGCATACATTCATATTGAGCGACGGTTTTTCCGTAACGGCACTATAAAGATTTAATCCGGGATATGTATATTCATTGCCTAAACCGTCTTTATATACCGCCTTTTTTGCTGATGAATTAACGATCTGCCCGAACGTATACTTTGCAGGATCCGCTATGTTTTTTTCGCGCGCGCTGCCATATACTACAGCCGCCGCTGCCGAAACTACGGG
The DNA here is from genome assembly GCA_947593975.1 of uncultured Lachnospiraceae bacterium. Classification (GTDB taxonomy): domain Bacteria; phylum Bacillota; class Clostridia; order Lachnospirales; family Lachnospiraceae; genus V9D3004. The sequence goes on along the minus strand of CANQDW010000006.1, from coordinate 33,569 downwards.
CGCCGCCATTGAAGTTCCGCTCATGTATCTGTATTTGTTGTCAAATACCGTGGAATATATATTTACTCCCGGCGCCGCGATGTCATATGTGATCACATTGTTATCCCTTGTATCATAATTAGACCACTCTGCGACCTTATCATCGGCATCCGTCGCCATTACTCCTATTACAAACGGATATGCAGCGGGATACATTTTCTCGGCGGCGGTTGACGTCTGTTCATTGCCGGCCGCGGCAACTAAAACGCTCTTTTGCGACGCCTTCTTAAGCAGGCTTTCAAGCACGTCCGATCTGTTTACTGCGCCAAACGACATATTTATAACGTCAGCGCCCATTTTTACCGCATAATTTACTGCGGATATTACATCCGACACAAGGAATTTCCCGTCTGAACCTCCCGCCTTTACAGCCATTATCTTGGAAGCGTAAGCAATCCCCCTTCCGCCTCCGTTACCGCCCGACATGGCGATGATCCCCGCCACATGGGTTCCGTGTCCGTTATCATCCGTATCATACGGATCCCCGGTAACATCGCTGTTTCCCTGATCACCGGTATAAAAACACGCCCCGTATATGTCGTCCGCAACTCCGTTTCCGTCATCATCCGCGCCTTTAACACCATATACTTCAGCTGCATTGATCCACATATTGTTACGAAGATCCTCATGTTCATAATTAACTCCGGAATCAATGACCGCGACCACAGTATTTTCTCCGGGGCCTTTAGAAAGCATATCCCACGCGCTGTACGCATTTATATTATCCAGATACCATTGTTTCTGCATATACGGATCGAAACGCATATCAGGCACGGCCTCGGAATACATAACTTCATCCCGCGACACTTCCAAAAAACCTTCACGTTCCTTTATGATATCGATTATTTCTTCCTCGCTGTATGCGGATTTACTATATTCTACAGTTGCAGAATAATATTTTGCCGCGCCAAACCCGTCGTCTGAAAAAAGTTCGCTTATATGCTCAAGACGGTAATCATTTTCTTTCTCTTCATAACTGCAGCCGCCATATACCGAAAAGACAATATTAAAAGAACCGTATTTATCTGCGGCGCAGATTGTGCTATTATGTAAAAAGCAGGCTGACAAAAATAAAAGCGCAGCTATATATATGACTCCGGTATTTTTCATTATACCACTCTCCCAATTTACTATTTAAAAATCACGGGATTATATATATAATATTAACATACGGTACAATTATTATCAAACAGGCAAATTGAGGTTTTGTTATGAAAAGACTTGTAAGCATACAGGATATATCGTGTATAGGAAAATGTTCACAGACAATAGCTCTTCCCATTATATCGGCAATGGGTATAGAGACTTCAATAATACCGACCGCGGTCCTTTCGGCCCATACTATGTTTCCGGGCTTTACTTTCTGCGACCTTTCCGACAACATCACGTCCGTGGTAAGCCACTGGAAAACACTTGATATACGCTTTGACGCAATCTTATCCGGATATCTCGGAAGCATAAGCCATATAGGTATGCTGCTTGACTTTTACGATACTTTTGCGGGCGATAACACGCTTACGATCGCAGACCCCGTATTTGCCGATAACGGAAAGATATATCCGGGATTTGATGAAGAATATGCAAAAGCTGTTGCAAAGATAGCTAAAAAAGCGCGCTACATCCTGCCTAACATTACCGAAGCCGCATTTATGGCGGGACTTGACTGCCGTACCGGTTACGATATGGATTATATAACGGAAATATTTGATATCCTTACAGCATCCGGCGCCTCAAATATAATCATAACCAGCGTTATAAAAGGAAATGAAAACGGTATTGTTGCAAGATTTGAAGACGGGAGCATATTTGAATATTTTAAACCTGATATAAAGGGAGTTTTTCACGGAACGGGCGATCTGTTTGCAAGCACATTTTCAGGCGCGCTGCTTAACGGATACTGCGCAGAAGAAGCTGCAAAGATCGCAGTGGAATATACTTCATACACGCTTAAAGCCACTGTTAAAAACCAAAAACATAACTGGTATGGCATCGACTTTGAAGAGACGATACCATACCTTCTAAAGCTCACAGGCCGTATTTAAAAAGACATTTTTTTCTCAAAATATCCGGCAAGTTCTTCTATCTTTATCCTTTCCTGGGCCATGCTGTCACGATCCCTTACGGTAACGCATCCGTCTTCTTCGGAATCAAAATCATACGTTACGCAGAAAGGCGTGCCGATCTCATCCTGCCTGCGGTACCGTTTGCCTATATTGCCCCTGTCGTCAAATTCACAGTTGTACTTCTTAGACAGTTCGTTATATATCTTCTGCGCCGGCTCCGAAAGTTTTTTCGACAAAGGCAGAACCCCGACTTTAACCGGTGCGATCGCAGGATGGAAATGTAACACCGTACGCACGTCCCCTTCTCCTATCTCCTCTTCATCATAAGCGCTGCATAAAAATGCAAGCGTTACCCTGTCCGCGCCAAGAGACGGTTCTATTACATACGGGATGTATTTTTCCTTTTTCTCGTCATCAAAATAACTCATATCTTCATGCGATACGTTCTGGTGCTGCGTAAGGTCGTAATCGGTCCTGTCGGCAATTCCCCAGAGTTCTCCCCAGCCGAACGGGAATAAAAATTCTATATCGGTTGTAGCATTGCTGTAGAAAGAAAGCTCTTCCTTGTCATGGTCGCGGTATCTCATCTCTTCCTCTTTGATGCCAAGGCTCTTAAGCCACTCAATGCAGAACTGTTTCCAGTAAGCGAACCATTCCAGGTCCGTGCCCGGCTCACAGAAGAATTCAAGTTCCATCTGCTCAAATTCCCTTGTCCTGAAAGTGAAATTACCCGGCGTGATCTCATTACGGAAGGATTTTCCTATCTGTCCTATTCCGAAAGGGATCTTCTTCCTTGAAGTCCTCTGTACATTTTTAAAATTGACGAATATGCCCTGCGCAGTTTCCGGACGGAGATAGACGGTATTTTTCGCATCTTCCGTAACGCCCTGGAATGTCTTAAACATAAGATTGAATTCACGTATATCGGTAAAATCATGCTTGCCGCACGACGGGCATGTAATATTGTTATCGTCTATGTATTTTTTCATTTCTTCATGGGACCATGAATCCACGGTGCCCTCTATCGCAATACCGTTATCCTGCATATAATCTTCAATAAGCTTATCGGCCCTGAACCTCTCATGACATTCCCTGCAGTCCATGAGCGGGTCCGAAAATCCCCCGAGATGTCCCGACGCAACCCATGTCTGAGGATTCATAAGTATGGCGCAGTCAACGCCTACGTTATACGGCGATTCGCGTACAAATTTACTCCACCAGGCATTTTTCACATTGTTCTTGAGTTCAACGCCGAGATTGCCGTAATCCCATGTATTTGCCAATCCGCCATATATCTCTGAACCCGGATATATAAATCCTCTTGCCTTTGCCAGGGCAGCTATTTTTTCCATTGTTTTTTCCATAATTGACTTCCTTTCTTTTATTCGCTGTAACATATTTGTTCTATATTTTACTATCGCGCACCCACATTTTCAAGTTTTTATTATATTTTCTTCTATAAAGCGCAGCGAATTAAATTCATATCTCCTATGCATTTTTATGTACCTGTCCGTTATATCTTTAAGCTGAGCGTATACCTGTTCGGACACTTTAAACGAAAACAGTTCGCTAAGAGGCGACGCCGCGATATACCTAAGCGCATAAAGCGCCGCCGGCATCAGTTTTTCCGCGCTGTCATTTCCTTTTTCGCACTCATCGCAAAATACGCACTGTCCCTGTACGGAAAAACGAGTCACATTTTCGCTCCCGCACTTTCTGCACCTAAATACATCCGGCATCTCGCCGTTAATACAAAGCATCCTCCATTCATATATGTACCGTATGAGCCCGTCGTCTGTCGCATCCGACATAAGCGCCTGAAACGAACGGTACAGCAAAAGCAGTACATCGCTCGCGTCAAGGTTCTCCCTTGTATAATAATCAGCCAGTTCACACATATACGAAGCATAATAATATTTATCAAGGCTTTTTCGTACAAAATCAAAGTGCTTTGAAACTTCAGCCTTAGTCACGGTATATGAATCTCTCCCCGGATAAATAAAAAACTCACCAAAGGTAAAGGGCTGCGCAGCCGATACAAGAGGGTTCTTCGGTTTAACCGCCCCTCTTGCAAAAGCCGCTATCTTGCCCTTTTCCCTGGTGAGCAGAACTATTCTCCTGTCAGTCTCACCTATGTTCTGCGATGATATTACCATACCCATAACAGTTTCTGCCGTCATACAGCCCCAAACTCCTCATTTGGCAAAGTTTTAATAGATTTGAATACTGTCGTCATATCCCGGCAGGATCACCATCGGCTTATCCTCTATAACGTCCCCTATCACGGCGTCTTCCAAAGAATCCTCCGTTGTACACGCATATTCCAGATAATCCTCAACCTTCCCTGACTTTTCAAATCTTTTCCAAAATATATCGTTCCTCATCATACAGATCTCCCTTACATTAGTAGTCACAAACAGTGCCTCTGATAATAGGATTTCCGTCAGTATGAGTTGATATTCAATATTAATCCATTTTATTATATCCAAAATTATTCAGCATAAAGTCGCTGTCGCGCCAATCCTTTTTCACCTTGACCCAGATCTTGAGATTGGCCTGCATGCCAAGCATTGCCTCGATATCTTTCCGCGCGTCCGTTCCAATAGTCTTAAGCATGCTTCCTTTACTTCCTATGATTATCCTTTTGTGTGACTCTCTCTCGCATATAAGGACCGCGTCAATATCCATGATATCCTTTCCTGCCCTTTTTCTCATCATTTCTATGGACACAGCGATTCCGTGAGGTATCTCGTCGCTTAAGTTCCTTAACGCCTTCTCCCTTATGATCTCTGCGGCTATCTGTCTCTCGGGCTGGTCAGTGACGGTATCCGCGTCGTAATACATCGGTCCGTAATCAAGATATTTGAATATCTCGGGCATAAGAGCCTCGGTATTTTCTCCCTTAAGCGCCGAAAGCGGGATTATAGCGGCAAAATCATATATATCTTTATACGCGTCTATTATCTTAAGTATCTCCTCTTTCTTAACTTTATCGATCTTATTTATAACAAGTATCACCGGCGTGTCAGTTTTGCCAAGCAGCTCCGCGATATGCCTGTCACCTGCCCCGATGTAATCGGAAGCTTCAACGAGCCACAGTATGACGTCTACATCCCGCAGGGTATTCTGCGCGACATTCACCATATATTCGCCCAATTTGTTCTTTGCCTTATGTATCCCCGGAGTATCAAGGAATATTATCTGTCCTTCTTCTCCGGTATATATTGTCTGTATCCTGTTTCTTGTCGTCTGCGGCTTACTAGAAGTAATCGCTATCTTCTGTCCTATGAGCCTGTTCATAAGCGTAGATTTTCCCACGTTGGGCCGCCCGATAAGAGCGGCAAAGCCCGACTTAAAATTATCGTTCATATATTTTCCTCCGCAATCATTTATATCAGATCTTCCGTATGATCAAACAAATCTTCATTTTCTTCAATTGCCGCGGCGCTTCCGACCACGCATATATTATTGTTATCAAGGATGGCCTGTACGATCTTGGCGGTATTTCTTACAGCTTCCGCATCCGCAGACAATATTTCATCACGTTCTTTCCTTCGGTCTTCATCGCTTATCCCCATCATATATCTCGTATATGCGCCTTCGCCTTTCATTGCGGGAGTAGACGGCATATCGATCATGCTTATGGTCCCAAGTATATATCCGGTCATCTCCCTGCTTCCTGCTTCAAAGTTTTTTAAATATTCCACAAGGCTCATAAATACTTCATTGGTTTCGGAAAGGTTGGGATCCCTGTACGATACAAAATAACCGTTCCCGCTATATGAAAAATTGCACATTACGCCGTAAGCTCCGCCCTGGACCCTTACCTTATTCCAGAGGTATCCGTATGACAGAAGCGTTTTAAGCACCTTAAGCGCTCCCGTATACTGACATCCTTTTTTGATAAAATTACCCGTCCTTGCAACATACTGGACTTTTCCGGAAGTCTTAAACCCTTCATTGACGTGCATATTAAGACCGCCCGCAATTTCAAGCGGAACTATGTCATCCGTACTTTTGCTTTGGTCAGAATACATATCGAATTTCCTAAATTCCTTCTCAAAGCATGAATATCCCTCTTCCGACGCCGTTATGCTTATAAAAAGTTTATCCTTCCTAAAAATATTGTCCCTTAATATTTCAAATATCTCTATAAGCCTGTCTGCGCATTCGTCAAAATTGTTATATATGCTGTCTATAAACCTGTACAATCCGACGGTTCCGGTCCTTCCCTGAAGGTATCCCGATTCCGAAGCGTAGGAAAGCCCGCGTTCTACAGCTGTATTGTTTCCTGCTGCCTCCATCGATCCCCTAAGCGCGGAACGCTCTTCCTGTATGATCTCCTTAAGCCGTTTCTTATCGTTAAGCACAGCTTTTTTTATAATCTCACCTGCAAGCAAAAATGCATATCCAAGTTCTTTATAAAGGCATGAGAAATTCACTTCGCATGTCAGACGGTATTTATCCGCGTCGCCATTTTCGGCAAATATATGTTTTCCGACAACTATACCTCCCGTATGAAGGTTAATCGCATTGGCAAGCGACATATGATCATATTTTTCCGTATCAACATATGCAAGTATGTCCGCAAGCAGCGTTATATACTCTGCATAATCCTCATAACCGCTTATATCAAAAGACATGATAACATACGCTATCCCGTTTGTATTTATATTATTATGCTGCACAGGCACTGAGTCTATATATTTCTTGCTGCTGTCAATAGTCCTTATATCTTTATCTATATCGTCTATCGTAAGCATTGGTATAGTCTCAAGCTGTTCTTTGGTATCCTTAGCCTCCTGATATTCATAAAGCCGCTTTGTCATATTGACAATATCTTTGATCTCATCTTCCGACAGCGTCTTTTTATATTCCTCAAGCTTTTTTGCCGTTTCCTCATCGATCCGCCTGTTCATATCTATCTCGGGAAGTATGCTTACAACCGCGCAGTGTGTATTGTCAAGCAGATATTCCTTTATAAGGTTTTCAAAATAATCCGTATCAACTTTATCTTTTAATTCTTTATACACATCAAGCAAAAGTATCTGCGAAAACGGATCGTTCTCATCATACAGCCAGCTTTGCAGGCATGTAAGCCCGTACATAAGTCCTTTGGGGAACTTTCCGTAATCCGCTTCCCTGTATCTGAACTCATATATCGCTATGGCCGCGCGGAGCGAATCTTTATCTATTCCGTTATCCGCAATATCTTTAAGCGTATCGCGTATTATTTTTACGAACTCATCATTTCTTTTTTCATCCGCCTCTTTTGCGATTATGCTGAATACCGGCTGATACACTTCCCCGTCAAATACGCACGATATGTCCTCCGCAATGCCCGCGTCCAAAAGCGCCTGCTTTACGGGAGCTCCCGGAACCATGATAAGCGCATACATAAGTATCTGGAACGCAGTCTGGTACATAACATTAAGCGAATTATCTATAACGCAGTTGTAGCTTAGGTACGCTTTATCATTTTCGCTCTGCGCGGAATAATTTTCCGACACATACCTGATATTTTCAAACGGTTTCTGCAAAGTTACAGCCGAATCCGGCTGCGATATTTCATACCGGCTTAAATAATTTCTGTCAAGCCACAGCAATCTTTCTTCCATATCCGCATCGCCGTACAGATATATATAACTGTTGGAAGGATGATAATATTTCCTATGGAAATCCAAAAAGTTTTCATAAGTAAGCTCGGGAATATGCTCCGGTTCCCCGCCCGAATCATAATTATACGCCGTATCCGGAAACAGCGCCTTCTGGACATATCTTCCCATAATCTGGTCCGGCGAAGAATAAACTCCCCTCATTTCATTATACACGACGCCGTTTATCTTGATCGGCGAATCCGCCGACTCCATTTCATAATGCCAGCCTTCCTTCATAAATATTTCCGGCACGTCATATATCCGCGGCAAAAATACCGCATCCATATATACGCTCATCAGATTCGCAAAATCCGCGTCGTTGCAGCTTGCAACGGGATATACGGTCTTGTCGCTGTAAGTCATGGCGTTAAGAAATGTATTCAGCGAACCTTTAACAAGTTCCACAAAAGGGTCTTTTACGGGATATTTTTCAGAACCGCACAATACCGAATGTTCTATAATATGCGCGGTTCCCGAGGAATCGCTTACCGGAGTCCGAAAACCGATATAAAACACCTTATTGTTATCATCATTTTTTATTATGGCTATTTTTGCCCCGCTCTTCTTATGCTTTAAAAGATATCCGTCGCTGCTTATATCTTTAAGTTCTTCACTTTTTATAACGTCGTATACCGCGAGACATTCGTCAGATAATTTAAACATACTCATACATTGATCCTTTCCCGATATTTATTTATATCTGTTATTATATAGTTTTCCACGGAAAAAGGAAAGTATTATATAAAAGGTTTGACAAAAATTGTTTTATATGATAAAGTTTATTTGTTGTATTAATTTTTTATTAATTTAGGAGGCAAGCTAAATGATTGGAACAGTAAAATGGTTTAATGCGAAAAAAGGTTTTGGTTTCATCTCTGATGAAGAAGGAAATGACGTATTCGTACATTTTTCAGCTTTACAGATGGACGGCTTCAAAGTATTAGACGAAGGCGACAAGGTTGAATTCGAAGTTATCAACGGAGAAAAGGGACCTCAGGCAGCAAATGTAGTTAAGTTATAATCCCCGCATGAATCCATTTTAATTTTTATTGATAGATTTACTTATAATAAAAGTTATAAATGTAATAATGTATCTCGTGGTTGTAACAAACTCGGAGTACCGCAGATTCACCGGATCGGTGAGCTTACGGTACTCCTTTTTCTTTACCTTTCAATATTTATTTTATCAAAAGTTTTCCTTTGTTCTTTAACAGTTTCTTATACTTTTTCTTACATGCTTTCGGTACCTTTGCGGCAGCCTTTTTGTTAATACCTGCAAATGCTTTCGCTTTAACCTTTTTCAGCTTCTTGCTCTTTATTACGACGGATTTTAATTTTTTATCCTTAAAGAATGCTTTTTTGCCGATCGAGGTTACGTTCTTTCCGATAGTGACTTTCTTAAGTTTCTTCATTCCTGCAAATACTCCCGCATTTACCGAAGTTACTTTTAAGGATGTTCCTTTTATCACTACCGAATCCGCTATCCTGATCTTCTTAAGCGTCTTTGAGCTTACGCCGCATGCCGCCGCCTGTCCTTTTTCCACATCTGCCGCGCAGTATTCTACTCCGTCTATTACCGCGGTGTCTCCGTTTTTAACTGTATCTTCCGGCATTTTTTGAGTATTATCATCCGGTACTGAAGAAGGTGAAGGAGACGGTGACGGCGATGTATCCGGTTTATCATCGGGCGCCTTTGTCGGCTCAGGTTTGGTGTCATCCGGGGCCTGCGTTTCTTCAGGCGGCTCGGTAGGATTATCAGCTGATTTAAGCCAATCGATAGCTTCCTGCAGCAAAAAGAGCGTGCCCTCTACCTCTGCTTCAGTTGCGTCTTCATTGTTAAGCACGTCTTTTGCCCTTTCAAGCTCTTTCATAAGCATATCCCAGCTTTCCTTTGTATAATCGCTCTGATTATACTGTTCCGCTCTTTCTATAGCTGCTTTAAGACTGCTCTTATCAGGTTTTTCCTTTTCATCAACTTTTCCGTTCATTTCCGCAGAAAGCTCTCCTGTTTCCTTACTGCTTGTTACTGTTACGCTTATCTTCTTTCCCGCCATTGATCCAGGTATCGTATAAGTCCTGCTTACCGCTCCGGCAATATCATTACCGTCAGCTTTCCACTGATATGAATACTTTCCGGTATTATTGGAACCGGCAATAACTGCGCAAACGGTACTGCCGCTTTGCGCCTCGCCCGATATGCTTAAGTCTCCCGTAAGTTTTTCATATGCAAAATCCGTGTACTTAACCTTAATTACCGTAAATGACATTGCGGGAACAACGTATTTTAATTCGCCGTTCATGACAGTACTCTTTTTGGAAACCGGTATCACGGTCTCATTGCCCATATCATTTACAGCTTCTCCATCGCCTGACAGACAGATGATTTCTGCTTCGGCTCCGTCTGACACGCCGGGATATCTTATCGTGATCCCTTTGTCATAACTGTCGTGATTTACAAGTTTAAGATATATATACTGCTCATCCATGGATGAAACCTGGTATATATCTTTCTGCCTGTCTGAAAGCGCGGTATAGTTTCCTGAGTTATTTACTTTGTTTAACTTGGTATTTACTATGGCGCTGCCGTAGTTATTTGAATACATGTACTGTACGTAATAATTCGGCGTACCCATGGTGTTATACTCGTCAAAGTAGATCAGGTTAGGCGACCAGTTTGCAGCCCCTACTTTCTGAAGAAGCGGCGCGTAAGACGCATGCCTTACAATATCTGCGTTTCTCTCAAGTCCGGTCATATAAGCGGCCTCTCCTATAGCTGCCTCAAGCGTATTGATGCTGCTGTTTACCGCATACTCGCCTACAAATACATCGCTTCCGCCTTCTTCAAGACGTTTGTATGAATCATAACGGTGCGTGTTGTCAAGCATCCAGCTAAGACCCATATAATAATGCTCATCCACAAGCGTCTCGCCGGGCATCGACTTGTTTACCCAGTTCCACGCGTCATCCATCATGGAACCTTCCGCATACGGTCCTGTTGATGATATAAGCGTGAAATCCGCATAACGCTCAGGATAATTTTTCTTTCCATATGCATCTACGATATTTTTGATATATTCAAAATTATCAAAATAATTTACTCCTCTTGAAGAATCATTCCAGTTCTCATTTCCTATACCCATATAATGCAGCTCAAACGGTTCTGTATGTCCGTTCTGGACACGCTTCTTAGCCCAGTATGCCTGCTGTTCGTCGCTGCTGTTTGGATCGCCCCAGCAATAATCAAGGAGGTCTGTCGCATATTTTGCAAACTGATCCAGTTCCTTGCCGGAAGCCGCCTGCGCGCTGTCCTTAAACTGACAGTATATGCCCGCGCTCAATATAGGAAATGCTTCCGCTCCAAGGTCTTCGCAAAGAGTCAGTATTTCATGATAACCAAATTCATATGACATCATGTAGCCGTATTTCAGATTATCAAGATAATCATAAAAATATTCCTGCTTGCCCCAGTAGTTTGCAGTAGCTTTTCTCTCCTCAAGAGGTCCTACTGAATTTTCCCAGTTATAGAAGCTGTTCTTTCCCGAATCGCCTTCTACGACACAGCCGCCCGGGAAACGTATGAAACTCGGCTTTAACGCCTTAAGGCGGTCCACAAGGTCTTTTCTTATACCCGCGCCATAAGCGTAGTTCTTATTGCCGTATCCGTAGCTGTCCTGCGGGATAAGGGATACCATATCGATATACATCGCATCAGATGCATTTGCGCCTTCAAAAGTAAGGACAAGCTTACCTTTTTCAGTAGCGTTTCCCGTTAATGTTTCGGAAACTTTCTGCCAGGTTCCGTCTTTAACAAGCGTAAGCTGCTTTTCATCGGTAATGGCGGTTCCGGAAGCATTTACTGCTTTTACTTTTACTGAACCGGCATAAGAGCTGTCAGCTTTCATAAACATCGAAAAATCAAAACTGTTTCCCTTTACAATAGGCATAGCTGCGGCAGATGAATCATAGATTTCCGCAAATCCGTTGTTAGTAAGCGTCATATTGCCGGTAATCTTTGCATAATTGGTATTATTTTCATTTAATCCGTCTTTCTGCTCTACAACGAAATTACTGCTGTTTGAACTGCTCCAGCTCCATTTCCATGTACTCTGGTTTCCGTGTTCAACTTCATTCGGAGTTGCGACGTCATAATAATTCTCAAATGAATTATTCTTTACCATCTCAGGCGATAATCCTCCGTCGCCTGCGCTGTTGATATCTTCGTAAAACAGACCGAAAAGTTCTTTACTTATATCCACGCCTTTATCATTCATATCCACAGTCATCTCATATGCCGTTTCATCTTTTGCAAGCACGAGGATATTAAATTCTTTTCTCAGAGCAGTATCCCTGATCTTAAGTACGGCCGTAAGTTTTACGGTTTTATTTTCATCAGGGGCATTTATTTTTCCGTCTGTTCCTATAACGGATTCATCGCTGCTTTCCCAGTCTATAGTGACAAGATCCCCTAAAACCGAACTATCAAGCGTAAGGCTGTCATACATACTTGTAGAAAGCACGTTATCTTTAACTTCCGGAATATCAAGCGCCTTTGATACATTCTGCAAAATCTCGGTATCCGTAAGCCCTTCGGTATAAAGTTCTCCTACCTGCTTATCATCCATCGGGATGTTATATATTGAAACCGCTTTTACAGAACCCATAAAGAACGGATCAGGATAAAATGAACGTCCGATAAATGAAGACAGCCCTGTTCCCATATCCGATACTTTGCGTGAAAGCGCATATGTTTTATACTTTTCACCGTTTATATATCCGGTAATACTGTTTTCTGTAATAACTGCGGTATAATGCGTCCAGTCGCTTCCTGTCACAGGTCCGTCCGATATATCAGATCCCGGCGACAAACCGGTCTCTCCGCCCGAACCCGACCAGGTGATACACATCTTTGCCGTATCGGACGTCGGATTCTCGGGATTTATCATAAAATAACTTTCAGTATCTTTTCCAAAGAAAAATGCCGAAGTCCATACCGGACCCTGATCATTTTTGATCCACATTGACAATGTCAGCTGATCCTGTCCGTCAAACATGCCTTTCGGAAGTTCCACATATCCTGCCGACGAACCGTAAGCACCGCCCGGGAGCGTGATCGCATTATCAGAAGCTGTTACTCCGCTTCCGCGCACTGCCGCGTCGTTTCCGTGGCCTGATATGTCTGATATATACGTACCTGCGGGCAGCGTTCCGCTAAGTCCCGAAAAATCATATTTTGCAAGCATACCTTCAATCTCGGGCACTTTTTTTGCGGCTGTTACAGAAAATTCTTTATCTGCCGTCTTGCCGTTAAATGAAATGTGCGCCGTTATCGTTCCGGCAACATCCTCATCCCCTCTTGTAACTATAAGCTGGTTGCCGTTAACGATCTCAAGCGCGTCATGATCCTCGGTCCATGTGACCTTAACGCCGTTTGGAAGGCTTTCGGTAAGCTGCATATTTGCGGATAACCTCGGTCCTATGCTAAGCGTCTGTGACACATAAGCAAGAACCTGATCAGTAAATGCATCGTCCGGCTGTACCATAACTTTAAAACGGTATACTCCCATAGCCTGCGCGCTGTCTGCTACCGTCATGTTCATACGTATTCCCTTTGTAGTAACTTTTTCTACGGAAACAAAATTATACCGGTTTACCGCAGTGATACTGTTATATTCCGATATCATATTAAGCGGTTTCCAGGATGTTCCGTTATCATCCAGATACTCAAAGCTTATTTCTTTCGGAACTCTTGTACCTCCGCCGTCATCGTACCAGTATATCTGAAATGCATCCGTAGTTATCTCATAATCCCAATCATATTGTATGTAATGTCCGCTTCCTGCATCCTGCGGCCAGTTACCCCAGCCAAGCCCCGTACTTACCATATTGGAAGCAGACGGCTCAAAATCCGGATTATTTATCCCATTCAGATTTTCCCATGCAGAAGTATAATCCGAAGACGGCACGGCATATATCGCCGCATCCACCGTATCCGCCGCCTTAACCGACACTTCCGCATCGGGAGCCAGTCCCGCCGCCGGGATAAGTCCGATAAACATAGCCGCTGACATAACATACGCCAACGCTTTCTTTAACCTCATAATCTTATACGCTCCTTTCAGTTGTTAGATAAAGGGACCGGATACTAATATTATTAATATAACGGTCCCTTTTATACCGGTATTTAAAATACCTTACGGCTTATATTTATTTTACAGTTACTTTCATTACTGCTTTCTTGCCGTTGAACGTCTTTACTGTGATGGTAGTGGTTCCCTTCTTAACAGCGGTAACCTTACCTTTCTTATTTACCTTTGCAACTTTCTTATTGGCCGACTTGTAAGTAATGTTATAACTTGCCGTATTCTTAGGCAGCTTCACCTTGATCTTTGCTTTTTTCTTAGGCTTAAGAGTAATGCTCTTATTCTTAAGTGAAATCTTCTTAGGCGCTTTTTTAACAACAACTGTATACTGCGTTACCTCGCCTATGCTGTCTTTTATCGTTATAACTGCCGTACCTTTCTTCTTTCCTTTTATGGCGCCCTTCTTGGTGAGTTTGGCAACTTTGCTGTCTGAAACAGTGTATGTATCTCCACTCTTGTAAACAGTCTTAACTTTCTCCTTTAAGCCAATAGTCATATTTATCTCCGTAAAGTCAGGAGCCGTATCAACCGGAACCGGCGTTGCGTTTGCAGACGGATTGCCTGTTGGATTAGCTGTCGGATTAGCTGTCGGATTAGCTGTTGGGTTATCCGTCGGCGTATCTGTCGGGTTATCCGTTGGCGTATCTGTCGGATTATCCGTCGGCGCTTCAGTAGGATCAGACGGTTTGTCCGTAGGTGTCGGTCCTTCTGTAGGTCCCGGTTCCGAGCTTATCTTCTTAACTGTAACCCTTGTTACTTTTATAGATGTGAAATTATCGGCATTATATGTTATCTTTTTGATCTGTATAGCGTCTGCTGCGCCTGTTGCAGTATACTGATATGCCGTCTCCCATTCCATCGGATTAGCCTGTTCGGAGTACTCGTCAGTACCTGCCATGGTCGATAACCATGCCCTTGCCGGCGCATTTGCTTCTCCGTATACAGTAATCTCAACAACATCTCCTGCTTTAAGCGTTTCGCCAAGCGGAACCATAAGTCCCTGCACGCCTTCGCCTGTTACGCTTCCCGAAGCTTCGTCATAAGCGACTGTTCCTTCGCCGTATATAGGCGCCGTGCCGCTCAAGTCAACATCTTTAGCCTCGCTGCCGCCCATAAGAGCCGCATAATCTGCTTCAGCCTTTGTAAGCACATCATAATTCCTTACCTGCGCTTTCTGTTCGTCAGAAAGATTATCATATGCTTTGCGCGCAGTTGCGATCTTTATCTCGCACGCCTTTGTTGCTTCTACTTTACCAATGTCGTCGATAAGTTTCTCCATTGATGCAATAGCTGCATCATCATCATATACTTTCCAGCGGCAGATACCCATAGCTTGTGCGCCGTTACGTACTGTCATTACAAGTCTGATCGCCCTTGTTGTGATCTTTTCGATCTCGATCGTATTGTACTGATCTCTGTTTTGTACCGAAGCCCAGTCCGTTACCATTACGGCATCCAGCCAGTCTCCCGATACCGAAGGATCTCCGCCTTCTTTGAGATACTTGATCGTAAGCGCTGCCGGGATCTGTGTACCGCCCATGTCATCATACCAGTATATGTCCATCCTGTCAGTAGTGATCTCAGAATCCCACGTATACTGTACATAATGTTCGCTTCCTGCATCCTGCGGCCAGTTGCCCCATGTATTCTTACCGTCACCGTAAGAACTCTCAGGCTCCCAGTTATTATGTATTCCTTCAAGGTTCTCCCAGCCTGAAGTATAATCTGACGATACCGCTGCATTAGCTCCCATTTCAGTAAGGTCTATATCAGGTATCTCATATTCAGGTTCTGCACCGTATGCCCATATAAGCATCTTAGAAGAATTATTCTTTATAACGCCCGGTACATAATCGGCGTCATCGCCTCTGTTATTCCATGCGTAATAAGGCACTGCCTGGAGTTTTACTGCTGACGGCTCCTCAAACGGTCCGTTATAATAAAGCGCGTCGCCTGTGATCTCTACTACTCCGTTTAACAGGTTTTCATTATATTCTGCAGTAAGTTCTGCGTCTTCAGGAATAATGAAGTTCAGCGGATCAAAATCTGATATTTCAGGATTAAGCTGCGCATTTCCTGCTTTTTCCATACAATATACGATAGGACCTCTCTGAAGAGCAACCCTTCCTGCATTTGTCGTTACATTAGGATTGGGCTCTGTCCTTCTTACTTCCATTGGGATATCAATATCGATCACATCATCTTTATTCCATGTCCTTGTAACTGATATATATCCTTTTTCTTTATCCGAAGATACTGCTTCTCCGTTTACTTTAACCGTAACATTCTTATTCTCCTGTTCGTCTACCCAGCCCGGAACACGGATCTTCATTGTAAATTCTTTTGATTCCTCAGGATCAACGGTAAGTTTTACTGCGCCGTCCCATGGATAATTAGTTTCCTGCTTAAGAGTTACAGGAGTTCCCTCTACGGTTACTTTTCCGTCGCTTCCCACATACATATTTACGAATACATTATCATTATGTACCGTATACATATAACCGCTTAAAGAAGCAATCGTCCTCATAAGGTTCGGAGGACAGCATGCGCAGTCAAACCATTCGGAACGCGCGTTGCCGCCGTCTACTTCAAGAAGCGTGCTGTAATAGAAACGGTTTCCGTCAAGGTTTTCTCCTACGAGGATCGCATTGTACAGATCTTTCTCTACGATATCCGCATATTTGGCATCCTCATATACAAGGTTCATCCTCTGGTTCCAGTTTGCCATTGATATGGCTGCGCATATCTCACAATACGACTGGTCGTTCGGAAGAACATAATCGTCGCCAAATCCTTCCGAATCCGCACTTGGCGCTGTTGTTCCCACGCCGCCCGTGATATATGACCTTCTGTTAGTTACCGAATCCCATATAGTACTTAAGCTGTTCAGATAAGCCATCTTGTCCTCATTATCTTCAGGAAGAATAGTAGCAATATCTGTAACACCCGCATAGAAATAACCTGCCCTTACCGAATGTCCTACAGCCCTGGTCTCGTTCTTAAACGGCGTTGCATCCTGTGAATAAGTTCCTCCTGAATAACCGCTGTCCCTTAATCTCGAATTTTCTCCACGTCTGTCAATAAGAGTCTTTGCAGTATCATAGTACTTCTGTCCTGCGCCTTCGCCTTCATATTCCTCTGCAAGTTTTGCAAGTTTTACAAGACCTAATTCAATCTCTTCATGTCCCGGTACTTCATGACGCGTGCCATTCGGTCCAAACAGAGCCACAATGTCGTCCGCAAAACGTTTGCCGGCAACATAAAGCCTGTAATCGGGATCTCCTATTCCTTCCCTGTAACGTGTATAAGCAACTATACTCTCAAGGAAATGTCCGGCATTGTACATCTCATGGTTTGAAAATTCATTCCAGCGGTGCGTGCCCGGAGCTCCTCCGCCGGCATAAGACGTACTCCTTAATGTAAAGTGCGTATCAATATAACCGTCCGCATACTGAACCTGTTCGATCAGGCTGATCCAGTAATTAACTTTCTCCTGAAGTTTCTGTCTCTGCGCTTTCATTTCTTCGCTTGTATCATTCTGTGTTGCGGATAACGTGTATGAAATAGCTTCAATACTCTTATAGATATCTGAATCCTGGAACACATATCCCTTAAATGAATCATAGCTTTCGCCATTCAGTTTCTTTATGGCGTTTATGAAGTTAGGTTCTCCGCCTGACGTCTTTTCAATTTCCGAGATAGCCTTATTAAGAGATGTGATAGCATTGGTTTCCTGTTTAGGCATCCAGAAATTATCATTAAGCTGTACGTTTTCAAATGTAACTGTACGGTTTGACTCTGCTACCTGGGCAGGCGCATTTACTGTAACTTCTGCCGTCGCATCAAATGTCTGTCCGCCGTATGAAGCTTTTCCTTTTACCGTAAATGTCTGTCCGACCTTATCTGCCGCGTAGCTTTCTTCCGGTACTGCATCCCATGTGACCGGTATAAGTTTTGAATCAAACGTTTCACCGAGTTCTACATTATTATTCCGGCTTGTACGCTGAGATGTCGGCTCATCAAAAGTAAGTCCGTTTGCAACTACCGAATCAGGAAGTATAGGAGCTTTTCCTGCTGCCGTAGATGTCTTATAAGTATCTAAACTTTCTACGCCTTCTACCCTGATCGTATATTCCGCTTCTTTTGAAACATCCTCTGCCGTAGCTTTAACTTTCAATGTTCCCTTTCCTGCCTTTAACGCTTTTACGTTAACGGTTCTTCCGTTCGCGTCTCCTTCTATGCTGATCACATCTGCCGAATCTTCCGCAACTGACCATACATACTGCGCTTCCTCAGCCATTGAAGCCGGTCTTGTGCCTGCGGTATATTCTGCGACAGCATCTACCGTAAGGTTAGACGAACCGCTTATTGTTGCGCCGTAAAGCGTGGTTGCATATTCTTCGCCATATACTTCCCATTCGCTGATTCCTATTCCGTCATTATTCTCTGCGCCGGTCCTGCGTTCTACCTTAAGGCGCAGGGCTGTTGTAATGATCTCGTCATTAAACGTAACTTCGTTCCATAACTTATTTTCACCATCAACGCCGCCATTAACGCTTGTATCGGCCTCTACGCCTACGTCGCTTATCTCGGTCCAGTCTTCATCTGATTCTCCGCTTTTGCCTTCCTGCAGATATTCAACTGTTGCGCTCTCCGGGAATTCAACTCCGCCGTCATAGTATGCCCACCATATAACTCTCATACCGGTAAGCTTCTGCGGGATATCCCAGTCAAGACGCGCCCATACGGGGTAATCATTGGTTCCCCAGCAGTTCCAGCTTGTTGACGTATCGTCTGTCGCAAGCTTTCCGTCATTCATAGCCTCCGCATTAACGCCTCCGTACGTATTAACATAAGATGCGCTTGCTTTGGCTTCGAGGGCAACATTTGTACCTTCCAGATCAATTGCTGCCGGAGTGTCGTTAGATACCGAAACCCCGCCTGCATCGCCACCTGATGCCGCCTGCATTGTATCTGCAGGCAGCATAGTGAAGATCATCGCAAGGCTCAGCATAACAGACACCAGTCGTTTTCTTATTATGCGTTTCCTCACTATCAATCATCTCCTTATTTTTTAATTTTAATTTTAATAACTGCTTTCTTACCGCTTCCGTCAGTAGCAGCCGCGGTAATCGTTACCGTCTTTCCCGCTCCTGCTTTCTTAACAGTTATTTTTCCTTTCTTGTTTACCGAAGCCCATTTTGTATTAGAGCTCTTCCATTTAAGTTTTGCATTGGTAAATTTCTTCTTTCCTTTAATCTTTACCTTTGCTTTTGCTTTATACTTCTTACCTGCTTTGACTGTCTTTGTTACTTTCTTTTTGCCGTTTACGGTAACTTTCTTAACCGCATTCTTCATGATCTTGATATTAACAGCCGCCGCAATATTGCTTCCGTCTGAAGAAGCTGCCGTAATTGTTACTGTCTTTCCTATTCCGGCTTTGTTTACCGTAACTACTCCGTTTTGTACAGTCGCATATCTGCTGTCGGAAACGCTCCATACAAGCTCTTTATTTGCGGCATTGTCAGGACTTATCGTTATTTCCTCATTGAGGTCTATCTTCTTTCCTGCCGCAATCTTATAAAGCTTTGAAGCAAATCCGATGCTTCCTACTTTAACAGTATCGCCTGATACTTTCACGAGCGCGGTCTGCGCATCCTGCAGCGCTTTAAGAGCTGCGTCTACCTGCGCCTGCGATGCATTAACATCTCCTGCTGCCTTTTCGGCATCGCTTAAAGCTTTTGCAAATTTAGCCCAGCTGTCTGCCGTATAATCTGCCTGTTTAAGCGATTTAGCCAAAGTGATAGCGTCATTAAGCCCTTTCTTTTCCGAAACTGCGCCCGGTTCTTTAGTAGGTTCATTAGTAGGTGCAGCCGTAGGCTCTTCTGTCGGAGCTTCGGTAGGTTCCTCTGTAGGAGCTGCCGTAGGCTCTTCTGTAGGAGCTGCCGTAGGTTCCTTTGTCGGTTCAGACGTCGGATTTTCGGTAGGTTCGCTTCCTTCGCAGCTTACTTTCCAGCGGAGGATACCTGTAGCCGGCTTATCTGCCTGAAGAGTAAGCACAAGCCTTACAGCCGTTGTCGTTATAGTATCAAAATTAATCGTATTGTATTCGCCTATCTTAACGACATCTCCAATATCAGAAAGCATATTTGCCTGCTGCCAGCTTCCGCTTTCATCCATATACATTATCTTAATATCTGCCGGCACTGCGGTATCGCCGTAATCATGATACCAGTATATATCAAATCTGTTCATTGATACCGGAACATCCCAGTCGTACTGTATCCAGTGCTCGCTTCCATTATCCTGCGGCCAGTTGCCCCAGCCCTGTCCTGTTCCCGGATCAGGTCTTGACGGCTCATAACCTTCCTGCTGGACTTTATATATATCTTCCCACGAAGCCGTATAATCCGAAGATACCGATGCGGTATATTCAAGATGTTCCGGATCCGGCGCAGGCGGATTGATCAGCCTGAAGCTTCCTTCGATCACAAGGTCTTCCTTTACATTCTCCACAGTGTATGTATTATCTTCTCCAACCTGTACGCTCTCGCCGTTTACAGTAAGCGTCTTTACCATATAACCTTCATTCGGATATGCGGTAATAACGAGGTTTCCGCCTTCTTTTACCATATCGGCGTCTACACTGAATGAGCCGAACCTTGGGGTTGAATTGCTTATAGATACTTCATACCACGGCTTGCCGTCGTCTTCTCCGGTAATTATCTTAAAGTATGCATGATATGCCTGGGTTGCGTACTGCGGTGCAAACATCGGCGCAAAATTGTAACCGTTTGCGGTAAGTACAGGGAATCCCGTACTTTCATCAGTATCCGTCTTGATCGAATCCGACAGGTTCTCTGACAATACCAGCGTCTTCCATGACGTGCTGTCATTCTGTCCTGCCATTACAAACGGTCCGTACATTACGCTTGCAACAGTTGAATTGCCAAGCTTATCAGGCGTCTTGTCAAGATGCAGGTTCCAAGGCATATTTATCTCGATAACATCTCCTGCCTTGATTCCTTTAAGTTCTGCGTATGTGCTGATCTCGGCATCTAACTTAACATCTGAACCATTTAATTTTACATTAAATCCGTTAACAGCCCAATACGGAACACGCAGTTTCATATTAAACGCCTGTGCTTCTTTTCCTTCTATAGCTTTCACAGTAAGTTTTGTATCTTCTGACGGGAAATTGGTTTCCTGAACAACCTGTACGCCTTTTTCATCCCATGTAAGCGTAGACGGAAGATAAAGTCCCACATACAATGTATCGTCTGTCTTTGCATATGCTGCTTCCTGATACTTAACATGGTTTTCCATTCCGGTGCCGTGGCAGCATGTGAATGAATTGTAATCATCGCCGAAGCTTCTCATTCCGCCCGGTCCTATCGGCAGCATATATGTTGTGCCGTTATGCGTATAAGAATTTACGTTAGGCGTCTGTGATGCAAGGATCTGATTGTACAGCGTCCTTTCATAATAATCCATATACTCCGCATTGTCGGGATCATAATTATTGAGCATCTTTGTAAGCTTCATCATGTTATAAGCCGCGCATGTCTCACAGTTTTCATTGCCGCTTATGTTGTTTGCCTGCTGATACGGCTGCGTAAATTTCTCGCCGGTTCCTACGCCTCCGATCGAATAAGCATATCTTGAAACGACCATCTCCCAGAAGTTCTCTGCGATATCGTAATATTTAACTTCAGGGTTTCCGCTTTCAACAGTAGCTTCATATATCTTGAGCGCTCCGATGATCTGAGGTATATGCTGGTTTGCATGACGTGTTCTTATATCGTCCACATTTATCGCAAGTTTGTCAAAGAAGTTCGTATTATCAAACAGTTTCGCGCCCTTAAGATATATATCGTCTCCCGTGTAGATATATAACTGAGCCATGGATTCGTTAATTCCGCCAAACTCACCCGCAATATACATATCCCACATTGCGGTAAGCTGACTCTGGTCTAATACGCTCAAACGGTCATATGCCCATTTGCCAAGCTCTTTTGCTACTGTAAGAGCCTCTTCATTTCCCGTATAGGTATATGCGTCCAAAAATCCCGCAAGCAGTTTATGCAGCGTATAATACGGAGCCCATATACCGCTGTCCGGGCTTCCGTAAGGAGTATACTGCTCCAAAAGAGCGAACTGGTCAGGCGAATAAGCGCTTAAGAATCCTTCGCCCCATTCTTCAGGATTGGTGCTCCATGTTGATACCCTGACGCCGTTTGTCTTAAAGTCTGCCGCATTGCCTTTTGATTTCTGCTGCAGTTTGCGCATCTCGCTTACAATTGAATCAAGTTTTGCTTTTATATCGGCGTCGCCTGTAGAAGCATATGCAAGCGCAAGCGCCGACATATAGTGTCCTGTAGAGTGTCCTCTTAACAGTCCCGATGGTTCATCCCAGCCTCCAAGCGGCGCAACATTTTTTATCTTATCTGTTTCGCCAAATGTTCTGTAGAAGTTATAAAGCATACGGTCGTTATCCAACAGTTTAAGGTATGCAAGATCCCTGTCTCTGTTCTGTGTAAGGATCGAACCGTCTTCGCCGATCTTATCAAGCGTTATATCACTCAGATCAAAGCTTTCGGATACAACTTTCTTTGCAACTTCTTCCTGATCTGTAACTTCTACGTTTGCAGTAATCTTTACCGTCTCGCCGACAATAGATCCGTCTACCGTAAATTCACCTGTACTGGCGTATTCATCCGCATCTATATCTACAGGCCAGATAGTCTTTAATTTATTCATACTGCCGTCTGAATATGTAACTTTTACATAATTCGGAAGCGAAGGACTGTGTCCTACAAGCGTCACTACATTTATTTCTTCCACTTCTTTAATAGTTACGGCTTCACGCATAGCTATTACGGTTGTTTCAATTTCTTTCGTAATAACTTCCTGTCCGCAGGTTACCGTCATTATAAGTTTGCCGACAGCGTTTTCTTCTCCCTGCGCAGGGCGCGTAACTACTGCTGTTTCTCCTTCGATGCTGATTGCCGGGTTAGTGCTTTCCCAGGTAATCTCCGATCCCCATTCTGCGGATGGGAGCGCAATGTCCGACATAACCGCCGACAGATCGCCAAGCGCTTCAAGCGCTGCGGCTGCATCATGTTCTGCTATCTGTTTATCCGTATACTCGGCAAGGACTGTAACGTCAAAGTCCTTTGTATCGCTTGCGGTTCCGTACTTGATCGTTGCCGTAAGGCTGCCTGTGACATTATCTGCTCCTTTGGCAGGTCTTGTCACTTTTGCAATCCCATCTTCGATCTTAACTGCGGGATTTGCGCTTTCCCAAGTAATATCGGAACCGTTTACGCCTTTAACGGGAAGTTTGATATCTGCCGTTACCCCGCTTGTATCGCCAAGGTCCAATTCCGACTTATCGCTTGACACGATTCCCGCATCATCTACATAATACATTGCTGCTATCTCATCTGAAGATAACGCCCTGTCATAGATCTTAAATTCAGCAAACCATCCTTCGGTAGGAGGATCCGAAAACTGTCCTTTGCCAATATAGTTTGCCGCTGTATTTCCAAGATCTTTTACGGTAATTCCCGTATCAACGGTATCGCCGATCTGTTCTCCATCCTGATAGAGCGACATATTAGAGCCGTCCATGACAACCGTGGTAAGGATCCAGCGGTTCCTGTCAAAATTATCAACCTTCTCAACGCCTTTTTCATTAGACCAGCCTGATGTCGTGATAGCCGACGCATATCCTCTTGCCCCATCATTATAACCGTCTGACAAAAGATACATATAAGAATTGCTGTCGTTTCCGAAATCCCATATTCTCTGATATGCGGTATCTGTAGGAAGTTTTACCCAAGCGCTGATCGTAACCGCGTCATTACCGTCAAGGATTCCGTCAGGCATCTGAAGATAAGGTCCTCCGTCTCCTCCGGTGAGTTTCAGAGCCTTTACCGTCTTTCCGTAAATATTGGCTTCGTCAATGGAGTAAGTGCCTTCTACGCTTCCTCCGTCTCTTTTAAGTTCCCCGGCATGCTGATTACCGGAAGCATCGGTTATAACAGTTGAAAAAGAATTCTGCAGGTTAAAGTCGTAATACAGGATAAGATCATCTTCTGTACCCGCCGCTTTTGCAGTCATCCCGTCATATGAGATCTGTCCGGTCAAAACCATTGCTGCCGACAATACGAATGCCAGTCCTCTTTTAAGGAATGTTTTCCCCTTGTTCATTTAACTGTACCCCTTTCTATAAATTTTAATTATGATTTTTTATGTTTATTTTCCGGGTCTTTCCCACCTCCCCATATATCTTATTTCCATAAGAATCTGTTTTATAAGCCTCGGCCCTGAAATAACAGATTCCTTTTTTCACTTTTTTGATAGTGCATTTATTCTTCTTAATATACTTACTTTTTACTCCCTTTTTAAACCCTTTATTGCCTGTATAAGTAATCCTGTATCCTTTTGCGCCTTTTACCTTCTTTACCTTAATAAATACTTTTCCGCCTTTTTTTAATTTCAGCACGGATATCGAGGTTTTCTTTACAGTGATCTGCGCGGGCTCATTCTCAGGCGCTTTTACCGGTTCAGGCGTATTTGCCTGCGATGCCCCCGGATCTTTTTGCGGTTCTGCGGATGGTGTTTCCGCCGGTTCTTTTGTCGGCGCCGCAGCCGGCTCTTTAGCAGGTTCTTCGGTCGGATCCGCGGTTGGTTCCTTAGTCGGCTCTTCGGTCGGAGCCGCAGTCGGTTCCTTAGCAGGTTCTTTTGTCGGCTCCTTGGTCGGTTCTTCAGTCGGTGCCGCAGTCGGCTCGGGTTCCGAACCCGGATATACATAATTATTGGGAACGGAGCCATTCTCCCACGGCTGCGGAAGATATACATCCGATACATATATTTCGGAAAGCATATCATACGCTTCTTTATCATATACCTTAAGTTCGTTCCTCGTATTTATCGGTCCGCGCACGCCATCCCACTGTCCGTCCCAAGTGTCGTCCATTGCGTTAAACCACATTGCCGTTATCGTTGCAAAATATTCGTCCGGATTGGAACCTGCATATGAATTCGCCCATTTTCCGCTCCCGACAGCATCGGCATACACTGTTTCCACACGTCTCTGCTGAGCTTCTGTCAGCCCGTAATTCTTTACCGTATGCGCAAATTCATGTGTAAGTATGCTCTCATCCGTATAACCTGTCGTATAGTCTCCCGTCGTAAGGCGGAGTACATTCGCATCTTTTATTGACGCAAGCTGCGTTCCCCCAAATCCTTCCACATACAGATAAGCTTCGTCATATTCAAAACGATGTTCGGGAATATCGTAAGCAATTTCGCCGTTTCCGTACAGGCCAAGCATACAGCCGAAGTTCCCCATTCTATCCGCGATCTGTTCATTGGCCAGGATAACCTCTAACATTTCCTCTGCTTTAGACATTGCCTCAGGCCTTACATTTTTGCTCCCGAGGATCCTTACTCCGCAATCCATAACGATTTCCTGCTGATAAAAAGGCTCGTATGTATCCACGGTTATCACCTGTTCGGGCGCGTATATGCCTGATTCGCCTTTAATGCTTCCTCCCGATACCGTAACTTTTATATCAGGAAGGTTGTTCGGATCTTCTATCGGATCCGTAAGGCGTATAGACGTTTTCGGCGTATCAGAACCATCCGGATTTTCAGAACTTTTGGGATTATAATAAACTATGCCTTTTTCGGTATAGTTATAATCTTCCCAAGTATATGAATATATTTTATCTTCTTTACCGTCTACGGTAATAATAAAATTCAGCTCGTCATCCGCCCCGGTCACTTCCTGATTCCAATATAATTCCATATCGGTATCATTGATCATCTGCGCCTTTATGACCATCGGCGCTTCATCATTCTTCGCATCTGCCTTTAACTTCAGGTCAGGCGCGCAAATTATCAGGGCAAACAATAAAAGTATACTTAAAAATCTGCGACATTTCCATGTAAATATCCCCATCAAGCCATCTCCCCATAATGTACTATTTTTAACATCCCGTGCATTATATATCATCTTTAGAACATTATACATCATCTTTTTACTTTTATAAACACCCATATATGAAATATCTATAAGATTTTTATTAACATGTCATAAGTTTTATTTGCAGGCTTTTTTAATGCCTGCCGGCATATATCATCTTGATCTCTTTGCCGGCCTTATAAGGCACTTTTTGCCATATCCTATGAGGTCTCTGCGCCCGCATTTTATAAGTGCTTCCTTTACAAGATCATAATTTTCGGGGCGCCTGTATTGTATCAATGCTCTCTGCATCGCTTTCTCATGCGGATTTTTCGGCACATATACCTTTTCCATCGTTCTGGGGTCAAGTCCCGTATAATACATGCAGGCAGATATCGTAGACGGCGTCGGATAAAAATCCTGCACCTGTTCCGGCATATATCCAAGATCGCGTATATACTCGGCAAGCATTACAGCATCCGAAAGAGTTGAACCCGGATGCGAGGACATAAAATACGGCACGATATACTGTTTCTTTTTACTCTTCTCATTTATTTTATTAAATCTCCTGCAAAACTTTTCATATTCGGAATGCGGAGGCTTTCCCATATACTTAAGCACGGTGTCCGACACATGCTCCGGAGCGACTCTCAGCTGCCCGCTTATATGGTGCCTGCACAATTCACGAAGAAACGTATCGTCTTTATCCGCCGCGGCGTAATCATATCTTATGCCTGAGCGTACAAATACTTTTTTTACCCCCGGAATATTTCTTACCTTCTTTAGGAGAGCCGCATAATCGCTGTGGTCCGTACGCACGCTCTTACACATATCAGGGAACAGGCAGAGCCTGTCTTTGCATACGCCGTACCGGGTTTGCTTCTTACAGGCCGGGAACCTGAAATCTGCCGTAGGCCCGCCTATATCATGTATATAGCCTTTAAAATCAGGCTCTTTTACCATCCTTTTTGCTTCTTCTATTATAGACTCATGGCTTCTTGCCTGGACTATGCGTCCCTGGTGAAATGTCAGCGCGCAGAAATTGCAGCTTCCAAAACATCCCCTGTTGCCCGTAATGCTGAATTTGACCTCTTCTATCGCCTTTACGCCTCCAAACGGTTCATAGGAGGGATGATACGTATTCATGTAATTATATGAATACACATCGTCAAGTTCCTTTGTCGTAAGCGGGCTTGCGGGCGGATTCTGGACAACGCATATTTTATTGGGATATTCTTCACACAATATATGCGCCGTAAACGGATCGGTGTTCTGATATTGTATATAGAAGCTTTCCGCATATGCCCTCTTTTTCTTTAATATCTCGTCAAACGCCGGGAGCATTAACGCACCGCCGGGCACATTTTCCTTTTTTGTACGGTACACAGTCCCTTTTACATAAGTAATATCAGACACATCTATCCCTGAATCCAGCGCCTCGGCAAGTTCGATCATCGCGTGTTCACCCATTCCGTACATGAGTATGTCCGCTCCCGAATCCAAAAGCACGGAACGCTTTATTTTGTCAGACCAGTAATCATAATGTCCCATGCGCCTTAAGCTTGCCTCTATCCCGCCTATGAGTATAGGGGTATCCTTATACACATGGCGGATCAGATTGCAGTATACGACAACTGCGTAATCCGGCCTTTTGCCTGTCTTTCCGCCCGGCGTATAAGCATCTGTTTTTCTTCTTTTGCGCGCTACGGTATAATGGTTTACCATTGAATCCATATTTCCTGCCGACACCAGGAATGCAAGACGCGGCCTGCCAAGCGCCGTTATGCTGCTGTCATCTTTCCAGTCAGGCTGCGCGATAACGCCTACTTTATAGCCGAACGCTTCAAGAAGCCTTGTAATTATAGCCATGCCAAAGGAAGGATGATCGACATATGCGTCGCCGCTTACATATACGAAATCACATTGCGTCCATCCGCGCTTTTCCATATCTTTTTTTGAAACCGGCAAAAAATCATGTATCATTGTTCTCTCCTGAAAAATTCATATACCTGCTTTGCAGCCGCTTCGTTCATTCCGTCAGCCTTTGAAAGTTCTTCTGCCGAAGCCTCCCTTACAGCTTCGATCGACTTAAAATACTGCATAAGCGCTTTTCTTCTCTTAGGTCCTATCCCTTTAATATCATCAAGCACTGACCTGACCTGTTCCCTGCTCCTTAGCGAGCGGTGATATTCTATCGCAAACCTGTGCGTTTCATCCTGTATGCGCGTTATCAGTTTAAAGCACTCGCTCGCGGCGCTGATATTGATCTCCTGTCCGTTATAATACAGTCCTCTCGTTCTGTGCCTGTCATCCTTTACCATTCCGCACACGGGTATATCAAGCCCAAATCCGGCCAATACCTCAAGCGCGATATTAACCTGCCCTTTGCCTCCGTCCATAAGTATGATATCCGGAAAATTTGCAAACCCCGAATTTTTCTCGGCATCGCGAAGGCCGTGTTCAAAACGCCTTGTCAGAACTTCCCTCATTGAAGCATAATCATCCGGCCCTTTTACCGTCCGTATCTTAAACTTCCTGTAGTCATGCTTTCTCGGCTTTCCGTTTTCAAATACTACCATCGAGCCTACGCTCTCAAATCCGTTCGTATTGGATATATCATAGGATTCTACCCTTACGATATCATAAAGCCCGAGATACCCTGACAATTCGCGCATCGCGCCTATCGTTCTTTCCTGTTCTTTCCTTATCCTCTCCGCGTCCTGCGCAAGAACCAGCTCCGCGTTCTTTTTTGCAAGTTTAATAAGTTTTTCCTTTTCGCCTATTTTAGGGACGCTTAAACTTACCTTACGGCCTTTCTTTTCGGACAGCCACCCCGCTATTGCATCCGCATCCGTTATCTCGCACGGAAGCATAAGCTCTCTCGGCACATCCGGAGTATCGGCATAGTACTGCTTTACAAACGAAGCTATGACATCCTCTTCCTTCTCTCCATACACGCCCGTAAGATAATGATGCTCTCTTCCTATCATCTTGCCTCCGCGCATGAAAAACACCTGGACTACGGCCTCATCATCCGAAACTGCCATCGCTATTATATCCCTGTCCTCATTTCCGTCTCCCGAGGCTTTCTGCTTTTCGCTTATTTTCTGTATATTTGCTATGCTGTCCCTGTATACGGCGGCTTTTTCAAAGTCAAGACGTTTTGACGCCTCATTCATTTTTTCTTTTAAATCTTTTATCACGCCTGTAATATTTCCCGAAAGCACGGCAACCGCATTTTCAAAATTCTTCATATATTCTTCCCTGCTTATATATCCCCGGCAGGGGGCGCTGCATCTTTTTATATGATAATACAGGCACGGCCTTTCGTCTTTAACGCTTTCCGTAATTTTTTTGCCGCATGTCCGAAGCGAAAATGTCTTTATAAGGAAATCTAACGTTTCCTTCGCCGCGGTTACATTTGTATACGGACCGAAATACCTTGCGGCGTCACGCTTTCTGTTATGTGTAAAAAGGAGCCTTGGATACGGCTCCTGTATTGTTGCTTTAATATAAGGATAACTCTTATCATCCTTAAGCATTGTATTATACTTCGGCGAATACTCTTTTATAAGGTTGCATTCCAAAACTAACGCCGTGGTTTCCGAATCGGTAATGATATACTCAAAACTGGCGATCTTGCTTATCATACTCTCTATTTTCGGAGAAACGTTCCTGCCCGGCTGAAAATACTGCCTTACCCTGTTTTTAAGATTTACCGCTTTCCCCACATAGATTATCGCGTCCGTACTGTCATGCATCAGATACACTCCGGGATTATCGGGGAGTTTTTTCAGTTCTTCCTCCAAATCAAACATTTCGGCACATCCTATTCCGTTTTATAAAAAAATCTGTTAATCGCCTTTAACACTCCGTCATTATCATTTGAATCCGTTACATAGTCCGCCTTTTCTATAAGGACCGGATTGGAATTGGCCATTGCCACTCCCATACCCGCATATTCGATCATAGTAACATCATTAGCCCCGTCGCCTATGCATATAAGCTCTTTTCTGTCAATCCCAAGACCTGCGGTCAGATTTTTGAGCGCCGCAGCCTTGTGCACATTTTCAGGCAGGACTTCTATAAAAAATTCTTCGGATAAGAATATATTAAGCCTTCCTTCAAAACGTTTTTGGATCGCCGGGAGCACTTCTTTAAGATGCGCCGGCTCGCCCGTAAGAAGGCACTTATTAAACGGCTTTTTAAAATATACAGGAAAATCTTTTACTTCCTTAAGCTCCATCCTGCACGCCCACGCATCATACTCCTGATACTTATCCGTTCCGTTTCCGCTTATAAGGCAGCCATCCTCATAGCCTATGATACCAAGACCGCTTTCTGCGGCGGCTTCATATATCTCGGGCAGATATGAAAGAGAAAGAGGATTATCATATACCACTTTCCCCGAAGCGCAGTCAATTACCCTTCCGCCGTTAAAGGACATTACGTAGCTTCCGAATCTTACCAGTTCAAGTTCATCCGCTATATGTCTGAAACCATACTCCGATCTTCCGGAGGCGATGATTACTTTTATACCGTTTTCCTGAAGTTTTATCACTGCTTCCTTCGTCGGTCCGGTAATGACCTTATCGCTTGTAGTAAGTGTTCCGTCAATATCCAACGCTATCATTTTATACCGGCTGTCCAACATCTTCTGTACCCTTTACCCCGTTATATATTTCCATAAATTCTTTGCCCGTGATAGTTTCTTTTTCCTTAAGGAACGCCGCGATGCGGTTAAGCGCTTCCATATTTTCCATAAGGAGTTTCTTTGCCCTGTCATAGCATTTTGCAAGGAGCTCTTTGACTTCCTCGTCTATCTGCGCTGCGGTAGCGTCTCCGCAGTTAGTTACCGCCCTGTTATCCAGATATACGCTCTCCATGCTTTCAAGTCCCATAAGCCCGAATTTTTCCGACATTCCGTACTGCGTGATCATCGCCCTCGCTATTGAGGTCGCCTGCTGGATATCGTTTGCCGCGCCTGTAGTTACCGAATCAAACTTGATCTCTTCGGCGGCGCGCCCTGCAAGAAGCGTAACAAGCCTTGCTTCAAGTTCCGATTTTTTCATGAGGGATTTTTCTTCCTCCGGAACCTGCATTACATAACCGAGAGAACCCATCGTCCTCGGCACGATCGTGATCTTCTGTACCGGTTCCGCATTTTTTTCGAGTGCCGTGATAAGCGCATGTCCCACTTCATGATAAGATACTATCGTCTTTTCTTCATCGCTTAATATGCGGTCTTTCTTCTCTTTTCCCGCGATCACGACTTCAACGGCTTCAAACAGATCCCTCTGAGTAACCGCCCTTCTTCCGTTCCTTGCCGCCATTATCGCGGCCTCGTTGATCATATTTGCAAGATCGGAACCTACGGCTCCGGAAGTTGCGAGCGCAATCTCTTCAAGGT
This sequence comes from uncultured Lachnospiraceae bacterium, assembly GCA_947593975.1. Taxonomy (GTDB): domain Bacteria; phylum Bacillota; class Clostridia; order Lachnospirales; family Lachnospiraceae; genus V9D3004. The sequence goes on along the minus strand of CANQDW010000006.1, from coordinate 2,286 downwards.
CTACCGATTCATCCATCATCACATCTTTTGAATGTACTTTAAGAACATCTATCCTTCCCTTAAGGTCGGGCTTTTCAACGATAATACGCCTGTCAAACCTTCCCGGCCTTAAAAGGGCCTTATCAAGCACATCCGGCCTGTTGGTTGCTCCAAGCATTATAATACCTTTTGAGGAATCAAAGCCATCCATTTCCGACAGCAGCTGGTTCAGCGTCTGCTCACGTTCGTCATTGCCTCCGCCATAGTGCGTATCCCTGCTCTTTCCTATGGCATCTATCTCATCAATGAATACGATACACGGCGCCATCTGCTGGGCCTGTTTGAACAGATCCCTTACCCTTGAAGCTCCGACGCCGACAAACATTTCAACGAAATCCGAACCCGACAGCGAGAAAAACGGAACTTTTGCCTCGCCCGCCACTGCTTTTGCAAGGAGGGTTTTTCCGGTTCCCGGAGGTCCAACCAAAAGCGCGCCTTTTGGCAGTTTGGCTCCGATATGCGTATACTTTGAAGGATTGTGCAAAAAGTCCACGAGCTCGCGCATAGACTCTTTTGCTTCCTCCTGTCCTGCAACATCCCTGAAAGTCACTCCCGTCTCTTTCTGTACATACATCTTGGCATTGCTTTTGCCGACGCCCATAAGCCCGCCGCCGCTTCTTGACATCATCCTAAACACCAGCCACATTACCAGCCACAATCCTACGATAGGCAGGACATATATCATCAGAAAATCAAGTATTCCCGTATTCGTATCCTGTATCTCGCTCTTAAATTCAACTCCCGCCCGGGTAAGCCTTTCAATAAGAGTATCGTCATTTAACGCGCCCGTATAGTACGTTTTTCTGTAGTACATACTGCCGTCGCTGCCTCTCGGCGCAATATATATTACATTTGCGGAAAATTTTACGGCAGCCACTTCCCCGCGGTCAACCATCTCCAAAAACCTGGAATACGTTATCTCCTCCCTGGAACTTTCCTGAAGCCTTTTATTCAGAAAGGATATGAGCATAAACGCCATGATCGACACAACAACGCATATAATGATAAAATGCATGTTATTTTTTTTCTTATTTTTGTTATTGCTGTTATTATTGTTATTTTCCATAGTATACCTCGTCCCGTATTATTAAGATTCTATTATTATAAATCCTGGAATGATATAAATCAACTTGAAATATCAGATTTATTTTGATATAATAATGAACGTGTGTTATTAACGTGTGTCAATATATTTACATATATGTGTTTTTATATAACCAGGAGGGGTTTTATGTCAGTAAAATATATCTTTGTTACCGGCGGCGTCGTATCGGGACTCGGAAAGGGGATTACCGCCGCATCACTCGGAAGGCTCTTAAAGATGAGGGGCTACAGCGTCACAATGCAAAAATTTGATCCTTATATAAATATCGATCCAGGAACCATGAACCCTATACAGCACGGAGAGGTATTTGTAACGGACGACGGTGCCGAAACGGACCTTGATCTTGGCCACTATGAAAGATTTATTGACGAAAGCCTCACCAAACAGAGCAACGTTACCACGGGTAAGATATATTGGTCCGTCCTGTCCAAAGAACGCAGGGGAGATTACGGCGGAGGCACAGTCCAGGTCATACCTCATATAACTAACGAAATAAAAAGCCGTTTTTACAGGAACGACGGCTGCAACGAAACAAAGATAGCGATCATTGAAGTAGGCGGAACCGTCGGCGATATCGAGAGCCAGCCGTTTTTGGAATCGATAAGGCAGTTCCAGCATGACGTCGGACGCGAGAACGCGATCATCATACACGTTACCCTTATACCTTATCTTTCGGCATCGGGCGAGATGAAAACAAAACCTACGCAGGCAAGCGTAAAAGAACTGCAGGGAATCGGAATACAGCCCGACATACTTGTATGCCGTACGGAAAAGGAACTCGAACCGGGGATAAAAGATAAGATCGCTCTGTTCTGCAACGTCCCGCCTGAAAACGTCATCCAGAACATAGATGTGGAAACACTGTACGAGGCGCCTCTTGCCCTTGAGAAAGAACATCTTGCCGACATCGCATGCAAGTGCCTGAATCTTGACAACCCGACCCCTGACCTTACGGAATGGAAGACAATGGTCGATACGATAAAGAACCTAAAAGGCGATGTTACCGTTGCGCTCGTAGGAAAGTATACCGCGCTGCACGACGCATACATAAGCGTTGTCGAAGCTCTCAAGCACGGAGGGTTTGCGCATAATACATCAGTTAATATCAAATGGCTTTCCTCAGAAGACGTAACAGACGATAA
>CANQDW010000005.1 GCA_947593975.1 uncultured Lachnospiraceae bacterium | reverse complement strand
AAGGTGGATTATATGACATTACAGATGCGGTATAATGAAAAATACGAGGAAGGTCTGGAGCGTGGATTGGAAGAGGGTGCACATAAATCAGCAATAAGAATGCTGCAGGATGGAGAATTATCATATGAAAAAGTTGCCGAATATTCCGGACTTACTCTTGAACAAGTGCTTGAAATAAAAGAGGACTGCGCAAGTTATACAGATTGATTCAAAATAGGTTTTAAGCTGCATTTTTATGAACAGAAATACCTTAACAAAATCCGGTTTATCATATATAATAAAACCAAATAACTGCAGAGAAATGAGGTAAAAGAATGAAAAGACTTAACAGAGTATTATGGGGAATTGTCCTTGTGGCATTGGGAGTTATATTTGCTCTTAATGCATTTGATATTATCAAAGCAGACATGTTTTTTGACGGCTGGTGGACGCTGTTCATTATAGTGCCATGCGGAATAGGAGTTATTTCAGGAAATGATAAGACAGGGAACCTGGTGGGGCTGTTTATAGGAGTGCTGCTTTTGCTCAACTGTCAGGGTATATTAACTGCGGCAACAATCTGGAAACTGGTAATTCCGGTGATTATCATATTTATAGGACTTAAACTTATATTTGGAGGAATGTTTGGAAATAAAGCTGAAAAAATATTTTCAGATATGAAAAAAGAAGGCGCGGAGCCTAAAGTAACCTGCGCAGTTTTCTCTGACCAGAAGCTTAACTTTACGGGAGATGTATTTAATGGCGCCGAACTTACCGCGGTATTTGGCGGAGTAAAATGCGACCTGCGCGGTTCAATTATAGAAAGCGATTGCGCAATAAGCGTTTCGGCGATATTTGGAGGAATCACGATATATGTACCGCCGTATGTGAATGTAAAGGTAAATTCTAATTCCATATTCGGGGGAATTTCAAATAAAGTTGTTAATACGCCGGCGAATAATATCACGCTTTATGTAACGGGAACGTGTATGTTTGGAGGGGTGGATATCAAATGAAACCATGGCAGCAGGTAATCAAATATCTGGCTATGGCATTTGCGGTTTTTCTGTGTGTCAGCATAATAGGAGGCATTTTAGGCATAGCCGGTATATTTATAGATGATGATACGGATACGGGCAATATGAAGAACTATTCCGTGAGTGAAACAGTAAATAAACTGGAAATAGATATAAAAGCCGTGGATTTTGAACTTGTCTGCGGCAGCAGTTTTAATATTGAAAGTAATATTAATAATCTGAAAATAGATGAAAAAGAAGGATGCCTTCAGATAGAAGAAGAGGGGCATAAATGGTTTGGAAATATAAAAAATAATTCTAAGATTATTGTAACTGTGCCTTACGGAACTGTTTTTGATGAGGCGGATATTGAGACAGGCGCAGGCAGTGTAGACATAGATACGTTGTCTGCGTATAAACTCAAATTAGCGCTTGGAGCAGGCAAAACGCGCATAAATGAGCTGAATGCGTTTTATGATGCAGAGATAGACGGAGGCATAGGAGAGATTGTCATTAAGGGAGGAACCTTAAATAATCCTGAAATTGATATGGGTATAGGGCAATTGAAATTTGCAGGTGAGATAAAAGGAAACAGTTCTATTGATAATGGCATAGGCAGTTCAGATTTTATCCTTACCGGTTCAAAAGATGACTATAGGATTCATATTGATAAAGGAATAGGCAGCGCCAGAGTCGGTGGCGAGAGGATGAAAGACGGAGACGTATACGGACAGGGTAATAACAGGATTGATATAGACGGAGGCATTGGGAAAATAAATATCGAATTTGAATATCAATAAATTCCGGGCGGCGCCTGTCAATTAATTTTTGGAGAAAAAGAAAATGATGACATTTGAGAAAACGTTTGATAACGCAGCTTTGGATTACGATAAAAGCCGCCCCGCATATATAAAAGAAATCTATGAGGATATATTGCATTATCAACCAATCAACTCTGATAGTAATGTACTTGAAATCGGGTTAGGGACAGGAAAGGCATCACGGCCTATACTTGATACGAAATGTCATTTTATCGGGATTGAACCGGGAGAGCAATTGGCTGATTTAGCGCAGAATCGCTATAAGGCTTATGAAAATTTCTCTTTATTTAATCAGACATTGCAGGATTTTGTCAGTGATGATAAGTTATTTGATCTTATTTATGCAGCGACAGCATTTCACTGGATTCCGGAGGATTATGGGTATAACCGAGTTTTTGATCTGTTAAAGCCGGGCGGCGCATTTGCCCGCTTTGCCTATCATGCCGGACCGGATCGGAAACGCAGGACATTAACTTGTGAAATACAGGAACTCTATCGCAAATATATGCATAGCGAGAGCCGGCCGGCAGAATTTAGCAGTGAAGATGCGCAAAAGCTGGCAAAAAAAGTGCTTGCATATGGTTTTGTTGATGTAAAACATACGCTGTACCATACGACAAAGGATTTTACGGCAGACGAATATATGGCATTATTGCGGACATACCCTGATCATATGAAAACTCTCACATCAGACAGAAAAAAGCTTTTTGAAGGAATTTATTCTGCAATCAATAATCACGGCGGAATTATGACAGTATACTATGTAATGGATTTGGAATTAGCAAGGAAACCTTACTAAGTTTATGAAGCATTTAAGCTGCACAAAGCTTCATAAAATCGCTCTCCGTCGCTGACATTCACATGCGTAAAATCGTCGGAATCTTCTGCAATATAAATCAGGTCTGTTCCATCTACTTGAAAATAAAAATTTTGTATCTTGGTCTGTATACCGGTATCTGCCAGATGGAGCGTATTTCCGTCTAATGTCCAGTCTCCCGTTCCGATATAACTGCTCAGCGGCCCTTCATAATATGAGAAAGTTCCATCATTTTTCAAACTAATATAAAAATCGCCGCCAAAACCTTCGTTTTCGTATGTATAAGTTTTGTCTGCAATATCGCTTTCCTTTATTTTATTGGCATCCGCGCAGCCTGTCAGTAAAAAAGAAACAGCAATAATTAAAACAGCCATTAATTTTAATCTGCTCATAGTAACAATTCCCTCCTATTGTTTTAGTGTAAATATTATAGCATATGTTTATATCTGTGTCTATTCCCGGCGGCAGGGAGAAATCCTTGCCGCTGTTTTTAATGAATGACGAAATATTCAAAAAATATGGTATAATAATTGTAACGCTTTAACATCTCCGCAATCTAATAGTTGAAAGGGCGGTGAAAATGTGGCTGAATTTGAAAAGCTTTTCCATGAAAATCATGAGTTTATTTTCAAATATCTTATGAAGATGACACATGACTCTTCGTTATCCGAGGAACTGACACAGGAAACCTTTTTCCGTGCATATATGAACTATGCTTCACTGAGAAATAAAGAAAAAGTATCTATTTGGCTCTGCCAAATTGCTAAAAACACATATTTTGCATGGTATAACGAGCAGAAGAAAAAAGCATCTCTTGATGTTCTTGAAGCAGCCGGTATGGATGAAAGTATTGAAGATGCCTTTGTTCAAAAAGAACTATCTCAAAAAGCGTTACGATGTTTGCACGAATTAGAAGAGCCGTATAAGGAAGTATTTATGCTTTCTGTTTTTGCCGGATTTTCATTAAAAGATATCAGTTCAATTTTCGGAAAAAGCGAGAGTTGGGCACGAGTTACATTTTACCGTGCCAAGCAAAAACTATTAGAAAGAATGAGGTAATCATATGAATTGTAATGTTGTAAGGGACTTAATTCCGCTGTACATTGATGGATGCTGTAGTGAAGAAAGTGCGATTATAGTCAAAGAACATATCGAAGGTTGCGATGCGTGTAAAGAACTTCTTGAAGATATGGGCACATCCGCTAATGTGGTTTCGGTATCGAAAGCACCAGCGAAGTTTAACAAACTCAACGATTGGAAAGCTTCTGTTTTACAATCCGTTTTGTTGTTCTTTTCTTTTGGGTTGATTACTATCGGTGTAGCGCTGGAGGCCAAAACGGAATCAGGGTTAATGAATGGTTTTTGGGCAATTAATCTTGTTATTCCGGCAACCGGATTTATGCTGTCAATGGTGAACTGGTATTTTGTGCGAGTTTATAAAAACAGAAAAAGATTTTCCTCTTTTTCTTTGATTACCACTCTCGCTATTACATTGTGTGCATATATATGGTCAGGTTTTCACTATGAGATGGATTTGTTGGCGGTATTTTCTGAATGTAATTTCGTTGAGGCTTTCGATGCAATGCAAGATGTGCTGTTCCATAATTGGCCCGGAATCGTATTAACGGTTGTATTTTGTATACTATCAAAAACTCTTTCCAATCAATACGCTAAAATGTTGGGAAAAGAGTGAGGTGTATAGGATGAAAAAGACTGCGTCTATTTTAATGTGGTTGCTGTTCATACTGACAATACTATATCCTGCAGGTATTCTAATAGCTGCCTGTTTTGGATATGGTTTTGAATTAATAAGTATTTCCGCTTTCGCTATTGTAATTGCTGTATTGTCCATATGCATCGTTGTCCATGACAACGTTTATAAGAATACGCTCGAAAATAAAGTATTACAGATTTTGTTTGCTATCATCTCGCCTTTCTCGCTAATTAACGCAGTTTTGTATATTTTTGAATATCCTAAAATATGGGTGATTGCAGGTGTATTAATATCTGCGGGATGTTGTTTTTATTTGACGATCCAATATGGTAAGCCGCTGGCGCTGAAAATGATTGCCTTAACGTTGTCAGCCCTGATGGTATTACCAATTGGATTTATTAGTTTTATATTTTTGATTTTCGGTAATATCGGTCAAAATACGGTTGTCCAAACAGTTGAATCTCCAAGTGGCAAATATTGTGCCCGAGTGATTGACAGTGACCAAGGCGCACTCGGCGGAGATACGCTCGTTGATGTATATGAAAAAGGCGGAATCCATGCAATTCTTTTCAAAATTGAAAAGAAACCTCAAAGGGTTTATTCCGGTGATTGGGGCGAGTTCAAAAATATGCAAATCGCTTGGAAAGATGATGAGTGTCTAATAATTAATTCGACTGAGTACAAGATTCAATAGCAAAAGAGAAGGCGTCGCAGAAATGCGGTGCCTTCGTTTATCGTGTTAAATCTTGTCGAACTTTCCGCTATGCTTTTTTTGCCTTTACGATCAAAAAAGTCGGTTTGATCTGTTCTTTAATAAAAATATTCGGCACTTTTTCATCTGCGCTTTGTTCTGGGATAGGCTCGCATACCGTATCAATTATAAATCCTGCTCTGCAAAGACTTGTAATAATGTCCGAAAATCTGCGGTGATACTTCCTTACGCCGTCAACAAACCATGAAGTGATTCTTTCTCCGGGCTGTCCATAGTTGGAAAATGTGTAGGAAGTATAATGCCCGTCGGAATCTTTATTGTAATGCTGTAAACCGCCAAATGTTGCGGTAGTTAGCGGATGCTCCTGCGAAAAAAGCAAATATCCGCTCTCGTTTAGCAGCATATAGATATCTTTTGCAAGTTTATCAAAATTTTCTGCATAATGAAAAGCCAGAGAGCTATACACCAAATCAAACTTTTGATTTAGTTTGCTTATATCCGTCATGCTCATTCTTATATACTGAATTCTGTCATCCGACGACTCTGCCGCTGCGATTTCAAGCATTTTTTCTGATATATCAATACCGATTACGCCTTCCGCCCCTCTTTTTATAAAATCCAGACAGTTACAGCCATAACCGCATCCCAAATCAAGAACAAATTTTCCGGCTGCATCCGGCAGCAGTTTAGACATTGCCGGCTGTTCCAATTGAATATTATAATTTGCATCGTCTTTACGAAGTTCTTTATAGCCGCGAAAAAAAGTATCATTGTCAAAGATATTTTGTTCACACATGATTAACTTCCTCTTTTTTTTAAGTTGAGATAAGATTATAGTTCTGTATCATACACATTTATTGTATAATGCAGATGCTATACTTATTTTTACTCAAATACCCCGGTAGCTTTCTGCCCTTTTGCGCCGCGTTTCCTTGTGCGGATTTTTTTATAATTTACGGTTTGATCGTTATATTTTCCGGTATCGGTTTTTATATCGATACAGTCCGAATACATAAGTTTATCTCCTTTATCAAGAGATATTCCTTTAACGCCGCGGCTTGTTTTCTTAAGTTCGCTTACTTCTGACAGCATGAATCCAAGCGATAGTTTTTTATCGGTAACCATTACTACTTTGAGGCTGCCTGAAAAATATTCGGATGCCGATATTATCTTTACGAGTATAAGCTTGTCTGAGTCTTCAAGTTTTGTAGAACTTATAGTCTGTCTGTTTGTTTCAAATTCTGCTCCCGACACAAGTTTAACATATCCGTGTTCTGATACAAAAAGGAGTATCGAATCAAAGATCTGTTCAAAAGGAGCGTAAGTTACGGCTTCATCATCTCCGAGTTTGCACAGGTTGTGGATCAGGGTGCCTTTTTCCTTTATGCGGCATCTTGGAAGCGCAGAGGCTTTGATCTGGTGCATATTGCCATGTGCGGTAAAGACGCAAAGCTTGTCGTCGCTCTTCATTGATATTATGTGTGAATATTCATCGAGAGTATCCTGTGTAAGACGCTGGTAGCTTGCCTGGTCGATTGTTTTGGTGTATCCGAATTTATCAATAAGAACGTATATGTCTTCTATTACGACCTTTTCAACATAACCTGTGTTTTCTACTGAATCAAGTATAGTCTTTCTTTCGGAGAAAAACTGCTTTGAATAGTTCCTGAGCCTTGATTTTATTACCTTTAAGAGTTCTTTTTCGCTTCCGAGTATCTTAAGATATTCAGTAGTCTTATCAGAAAGTTCGTTTTCCTCTTCGTGGAGTTTGAGGATTTCAAGACCAATAAGGCGTGACAGGGGCATTGCAAGTATTGCGTCTGCCTGCGCTTCCGTAAAATTAAGCGTCTGCGCCTGTGTTTTTGAAAGGGTGCTTTTGAATCTGATATCTGTGATATCGCCGCGCGTAAGGCATCCCTTTGCCTGCGCGAGGGACTGGCTTCCGCGGAGTATCTCTATTATCAGGTCGATTACGTCGGTTGCTTTTATAAGTCCGCGTACGATCTCAAGCCTTGCTCCGGCTTTATCAAGAAGATGTTTATATTCTTTTGTATACAGTTCTTTCTGGAATTCTATAAATTCGCTGATGATCGATCTGAGCCCGAACTGTATCGGCTGTTTATCCTTAACTGCCAAGAGGTTTACGCCGTAGGTATCTTCAAGCGGAGTTTTTTTGTACAGTCCGTTAAGGAGATTTTCTGCATCGCGGTCTTTTTTAACTTCTACGACGATCCTTATGTCTTTGCCGGATTCGTCGCGCACATCGTATATTTCATCAAATACTTTATCGCGCATAAGCTGGGAGAGGCTTTCTACAAGTTTTGCCTTGTTGCCCGCTATGGTATAAGGTATTTCTGAAATAATGATATTGGTACGTCCAGCGGTACCCGGTTCTATATCGCATTTGGCGCGGATCCTAAGTCGGCCTTCGCCCGTTTCATATATTTCCTTTATGTCTTCTTTATTGATTATCGTGCCGCCTGTAGGAAAATCAGGTCCGGGGATATATTCCATAAGTTTTTCAAGGGTTATGTTCTTATTGTCAATACAGGCTATAACGCCGTTTATAACTTCGGCGGTATTGTGCGGAGGAATATTTGTTGCCATTCCTACGGCGATTCCGGTGGTTCCGTTAATGAGCAGGTTTGGAAGCATTGCCGGAAGTACGGTAGGTTCTTTTTCACTTTCGTCAAAATTCGGGATGAATTCCACAAGGCCTTTTTCAAGATGTGACAGCATTGTCATTGCGCCGTCGGAAAGCCTTGCTTCGGTATAACGCATGGCTGCGGCGCCGTCGCCGTCAATAGAGCCGAAATTGCCGTGTCCGTCTACAAGCGGCACTGAAAGCGAATAATCTTCGGTCATGTGCACAAGGGCGTCATATATTGAAGAGTCGCCGTGCGGATGAAATTTACCCATTGTGTCGCCGACTATCCTGGCGCTTTTTCTGTGCGGTTTATCCGGCGCAAGACCGAGTTCCTTCATTGAATAAAGTATTCGCCTCTGAACGGGTTTTAATCCGTCTCTTACGTCAGGGAGCGCGCGGGAAATTATAACGCTTACGGCGTAATCCCTGTAGGAGTTTTTCATTTCCTCGGTAAAGTCCATGGAAATAATATTTTCTGCTGCCTTAGTTTCTTCATTTTTCTTTTTTGACATTATAGATATCCTCCAAACTGCTGATTAAATATCAAGATTTGCATACCTTGCTTCCTCCATGATAAACTCGCGTCTTGGAGGTACGTTGCTGCTCATAAGTATGCTTGTGATCTGATCTGCTTCTATGGTATCGTTTATGCTTACCCGGGCAAGGATCCGTGACGCCGGGTCAAGCGTAGTTTCTTTAAGCTGTTCGGCGTCCATTTCGCCAAGCCCTTTATATCGCTGCAGGGATATGATTTTTTTGCTCTGATCTTTTCTGAAACGTTCAAGCTCATAATCATTAAACAGATACTGCTCGCCTTTCTTTTTGCCCTGCGAGTAGTTTACTTTATAAAGCGGCGGAAGGCCTCTGTACACTTTTCCTTCCGTAATGAGCTGCGGCATGAAACGATAAAAGAAAGTAAGCAAAAGAGTGCTTATATGCGCGCCGTCTACGTCGGCATCGGTGAGGATTATTATTTTGTCGTATTTTAGTTTGCTTATATCAAATTCATCGCCTATTCCGCATCCGAAAGCTGCGATCATCGTTTTGATCTCGTTATTTACAAGTATTTTTTCAAGGGTTGCCTTCTCGACATTCAGTATCTTTCCTCTTAACGGAAGAACGGCCTGTGTTTTTCTGTCGCGCGCCGTTTTTACGGTTCCTCCCGCGGAATCGCCCTCTACGATATATAATTCACATTCCTCGGGTTTCCTTGATGTACATACTGCGAGTTTGCTCCGTACGTCGACGTCGTTTAATTGTTTAAGCACAGCGTTGCGCGCTTTATCGCCTGCTTTCCTTGCATTGTATGCGCGAAGGGAGTTTTCGAGGATCTTTTTTAAGATTTCTACATTTTTATCAAAGAAAAGCTGTATTTTCCGGCTCATGATCTCATCTACCGCAAGCTGCGCGTCGAAGTTGCCGAGTTTGGTCTTTGTCTGCCCTTCGAACTGCGGATCGGGATGTTTTATGGATATGATCGCTATCATTCCGTTCCTGTAATCTTTGCCGTCAGGCTTGTCCTTATCTTTAACCATATTAAGTTCTTTTGCATACTGGTTCATTATCCTGGTGAGCGCCGTTTTAAATCCGGTTACGAGCGTACCGCCGTCGGACAGGTTTATCCTGTTGCAGTATGAATTGATCTGTTCTGTATATCCTGTCGTATACTGGAAGGCGATCTCTACTTCTATGTTGTCGCTTGTGCCTTCAATGTATACCGGCTCGTCATGGAGCGTTGCCATATCGGGGTTTGATTCCTTAAGTGAATTTACAATATATGAAATATAGCTTTTAATGCCGTCTTCTTCATAATAAGTGAAAGTTTCTTTCGTATATTCATTTTTAAATATAAGCTTTAAACCTTTATTGAGATATGCCGTTTCTTTGAGCTTTTTACGGATCGTATCGGCTTTAAACTGGATGCTGTCAAATATTTCGGGATCGGGATAGAAAGTTACCGTAGTCCCCGTGTCAGATTTGGCGCATTTGCCTGATGCCGGTATAAGATTGCCATCAAGAGGAGTTACGGGATGTCCGCCGTTACGGTATTCGTCTGTGTATATCTGTCCGCCGCGCCTTACTTCTACTATCATGTGCGTGGAAAGCGCGTTTACAACCGACGCGCCTACGCCATGGAGCCCTCCGGATACTTTGTATACCGTATTTGCGAATTTGCCTCCTGCGTGGAGCATCGTGTATACTACGCGGATTGTGGGGATCTTTTTTGTGGGATGTATGTCGACAGGCACGCCGCGGCCGTTATCCTGTATTTTTATTCCGCCGTCTTTTTGCATTGTAACGGTTATAAGATCGCAGAACCCCGCAAGATGTTCGTCTATGCCGTTGTCAAGGATCTCCCATATAAGGTGATGAAGACCGCGCAGGCCGGTGCTTCCTATATACATTCCGGGACGTTTCCTTACGGCCTCAAGTCCTTCAAGAACCACGATCTGATTTCCAGTGTAACTTTCCATAAAAATTCTCCATTCTCAAATAAGTTTAGTGAAATAAACGTAATAATTATACTAGATATTGTATAATTTTGCAAAATAAATTAATATATAGATATATTATTATGTGCATGGAGGACACTGTGTTATGAGTAAATTTGATTATAATGTTATTTCTGATCCGTATACATTTGAAATAAACAGATGTAAACCGCACAGCGATAACCATTATGAAGGCGGGGATTATAAGAAAATCTGCCTTAACGGTACGTACAAATTCCATTTTGACAGATGTATTGACGAGGCTGTAAGAGATTTCTTTAAGCCGGATTATGATGTAAGCGGCTGGGATGACATAAAGGTTCCGGGAAATGTCCCGATCCTAAAAGGGGACCTTGATCCTGCCATGTATGTGAACGTCATGTATCCGTGGGACGGACATGAAAAACTTGAACCGGGCGAAATCCCGAAAGAATATGATCCCGTATACAGTTACGTGCTTGATATGCGCGCAGAACAAGATTTTATCAATGAAAAAGTTTTCATATGTTTTGAGGGTGTCGAAAGCGCGTTTGCGCTTTGGGTTAACGGAGAGTTTGTCGGTTACAGCGAGGACAGTTTCGACGCTTCCGAATTTGATATAACAGATATGATAAGACCCGGGGAAAACCGTATTGCCGTACAGGTATTTAAATGGTGCAGCGGAAGCTGGCTTGAAGACCAGGATTTCTGGAGGCTTGGAGGGATATTCCGTGATGTGTATATGTACAGCGTGCCAAAGATACATATAAATGATATATCGGTAAAGACTTATCTTAAAAATGATTATAAAGATTCCGATCTTAAGATAGACATAGGCTGGCTTAAAGATGATACGGCTTGCGGAAAATATACGGTTTCTGTAAATGAGAAGGCTTATGGCGGAGAATGTGTATTTGCGTATGAAGGGGATATTTCAGAAAGTACCGCAAACGTATCGGGGGAAGTGCTGTCGCCTAAGCTGTGGAGCGCCGAGAAGCCGTATCTGTATGAACTTATCGTGTGCGCATATGATGAATCGGGAAAGCTTCTTGAGAAGCTGGTGCAGGATGTTGGGTTCAGGCAGTTTGAGCTTAAAGACAAAATACTCTGTATTAACGGAAAGCGCATTATGTTTAGCGGAGTGAACAGACATGATTTCAGCCATAAAGGCGGCCGCGCAGTTACGAAAGAGGAGATGCTGTGGGACGTGGTCACGATGAAGAAAAATAATATAAACGCAGTAAGAACAAGCCATTATCCTAATCAGCCGTATTTCTATGAGCTTTGCGACAGATACGGATTATACATGATAGCCGAAAATAATCTTGAGACGCATGGCACATGGGCGTTTCCAAGGATGTTCGGTCAGGGGGACAAAGTGGTTCCCGGCGATAAAGCCGAGTGGCATGATGCGCTTTTGTCACGCGCGGACAGCCTTATTGAAAGCAAGAAAAATCATCCGGCAATACTCATATGGTCCTGTGGCAACGAGTCCTTTGGCGGCAAAAATATATACGATATGTCACAATATATAAAGCAGAAAGACGATACAAGGATCGTGCATTATGAAGGAATATTTAACGACAGGAGCTATCCGGATACTTCGGATGTGGAAAGCCAGATGTATTCAAAAGCGGCCGATATAGAAAGATTTATTAAAGAGCATCCAGATAAACCGTTTATATTGTGTGAATATTCACATGCAATGGGCAATTCCTGCGGAGGGCACAGAAGGTATACAGAGCTTGCCAAAAATAATCCGGGATATCAGGGCGGATTTATATGGGATTTTATAGACCAGGCAATACAGACTGAAAATGCAGGCGGTGTAAGTTATCTTGCGTACGGCGGGGATTTTAACGACAGGCCGAACGATGAGAATTTCTGCGGAGACGGCATTGTATTCGCAGACAGAAAGGAATCTCCTAAACTTCCCGAGATAAAACATAATTACCAGAACATAGACTGCGTACTTTCGCGCACTGAAGCGGAGATTAAGAACTACAGCCTGTTTACGTCTACCGGAGAGTATGAGTGTAAAGTGGCGCTGCTTATTAACGGAGTAAAGAAATGTGAAGAGGAACTTATACAGGACGTAGGACCGCTCGATACGAAAATATATAAGCTCCCGGACGCGCTTGTTTCATGTGCGGATGCGTCGGAAGGCGAATGTGTTTATCAGATATCATTTCTTCTTAAAGAAGATACGCTGTGGGCGGAAAAGGGATATGAAACAGCGTTTGACCAGTATGCGTTTACGGTAAATAAAAAGAAGGAAGACGTACCCAAAAAAGCGGTAAAGATGGTATGCTGCGATTACAATATATCAGTTTCCGGCAGTGATTATTCTGCGATATTTGCAGTATACAAGGGATTTATCTCATATAAGTATAAAGGAAAAGAGCTTCTTAAAAATATCCCTGTCCCAAATTTCTGGAGAGCGCCTACCGACAATGATAACGGAAACGGGATGAAGATGCGGGATACATTCTGGAAGGCTGCCAGCCTGTATACAAGACCTGTATTTGCCGGCGCGTATATGGAAAACGAATACGCCGTAATAAAATACAGATATGAGTATCCTATGAACGATAAAGTATCCGTATATGTAACATATAAAGCATATGAAGACGGACATATTAATGTGACGCTTGATTACAAAGGCGTCGAGGGGCTTCCCGAGATGCCGGAGTTCGGAATGATATTTAAGGTCGATCCTTCGCTTGACAGATATGTATGGTATGGACATGGCCCGGAGGAAAATTATATTGACAGGAATAACGGATATAAACTTGGGATCCACGAAGCGTATGTCAAAGATTCGGTAACGCCGTATCTTGTTCCGCAGGAATGCGGGAACCATACCGGTATAAGATATGTAAAACTTATTGACAAGACAGGCGCGGGACTGTGTTTTTCTTCCGAACAGGCGCCGGATTATATGGAAGGGAGCATGCTTCCGTATACGCCGCATGAACTGGAAAATGCAATGCATCATTTTGAACTTCCGGGCGTTAATTATACCGTTGTCAAATTATCGCTTAAACAGATGGGGATAGCGGGAGACGATTCCTGGGGCGCAAGGCCGCATCCCGAATATATCATAGATTCGTCGAAGGATATGAGTTTTAGTTTTGATATGAGGCCTGTTTGTAATTTCTGACAATAATTTGCCTATAATGTGACCATAATATGACAATGTTTAATTATATTTTTATCCTAAATTATTAATATATTAGGAGGAGTATAATATGAAAAAGATATTGTTAAATGTTGTTTTAGTTATTGCAATGGCGTGCGGCGCGGCGGCATTAAATCATACCGCGCAGGCGTCGGAATGGGATAAGGGTAATGTTCAGACTGCGGACGACGGTTCGTTTGTATTTAAAGCCTATATTTCAAAAGACGGGACAAAAAGCTGGATATACAATGTAAAGGTTCGCAGGGAAAAATATGCTTCCACGCTTCGTTTTCCGTCCGCTATAGGAAATGCGAAGGTTACAAGGATAGGGCATAAGGAAAATAAAGAAGACGGCGATATATGCCATAACATATTTGGCGGATTTGTAGAGTGGTACCATGATTTTGACGGCTATGAGGCGTCGCTTGTAAATATTAAAGAAGTCGTGATACCTGATTCCGTTGAATCGATAACAAAATACTGTTTCGCCGGATTAAGGAGCTTAACGACCGTAAATCTTCCGAAGAAACTTAAAAAACTTGATTCAATGGTATTCATAAACAGCAGGAGCATTAAAGAGATTACAGTGCCGAAGAAACTTAAAGATATATCTGTGCGCGCGTTTGACGGATGTAAAGGCATAGAGAACATAAAAGTAAATAAAAAGAATAAAGCATATAAAAGCGCAGACGGTATGCTTGTGTCAAAGAACGGGCGAACGCTTTATCTTGTCCCCGCAGCCAGAAAAACGGTTAATATACCCGGTACGGTTAAAAAGATAGCTGAAAGCGCATTTTGTCAGTCGCAGGCGAAAAAGATATATATCCCGAAATCAGTTGCGGATATTGGCGACAATGCGCTGTCATGCAAAGCGGAATATGTGGAATTAAGCAGGGAAAATCCTGTGTTTGCAATGGACGGCGAGTGTATATACAACAAGAACAGCAAAACTCTTACAGCAGTTGTAAACGCAGATAAAAACATAGCGGTATCAAATAATGTAAATACAATTCCCGGAGGAGTGTCCGTAATCGGCGAATGCGCAAAGTATCTTGAAATACCGGCGTCTGTGACAAAGCTTGAAACCCCGTACTGGCATAAGATAGCAAAAAGTATAGATGCCGTAATTAAATTCAGGTCTGCAAAGCCGCCGGTTATAATTACAGATATACCAAGCTGGGAGTATGCGTATTTTCCGATGGATTCGCAGGTTGTTGTCCCAAAAGCGGGAGAGGAAGCATACAAGAACTGGTTTAAGGAAACGGAAAGTGAAGAGATGCTGAAAAACCTAAAAACATATTAACGCTTGACGTAAAAAAATAAACCATAATCTCGACTTATACCCCTGTCTGTGATATTATGATAAGCGTATCATAAATTGCAGAAAGGGGTATTTTCTATGGAAAATACGTCTGAAAATAAATCACGAAAGCACGTATGTATCGGAATGCTCGCGCATGTGGACGCAGGAAAGACTACTTTGGTAGAAAGCATGCTTTATAAGAGCGGCGCGATAAAGAGCCTTGGGCGGGTAGACCATAAAGATACATTTCTCGATAATAATGAAATAGAAAGGGAACGCGGTATAACTATATTTTCAAAACAGGCGGATATTACGGTTGGGGATACGCTCATAACGCTTATAGATACTCCGGGGCACGCCGATTTTTCTGCCGAGACGCAGCGGGCCATGCAGATCATGGATTATGGGATACTTATTATAAGCGCAAGTGAAGGAATACAGAGCCACATACGTATCTTGTGGAAACTTCTTTCGCTGTATAAAGTGCCTGTGTTTATATTCGTAAATAAAATGGATATGCCTGATACTGATATGGGCGCGCTTATGGAAAAGATAAGAAATGAGCTTGGGGCTAACTGTATATGTTTTGAAGACGAAGGAAGCAGTTCGTTTTATGAAGAGGCGGCAACAAGCAGTGATAATGCTTTGGAGGAATACCTGGAAACAGGAAAAGTGTCGCCGGGCACCATAGCCGAAAATATAAAAAACAGACTTATATTTCCCTGCTTTTTCGGCTCTGCGCTAAAGCTTACAGGTGTAGACAAATTCATGGAAAAGCTTGCGGTATATATCAAGAGTCCGGATTACGGTAAAGAGTTCGGAGCAAAGATATATAAGATCACCAGAGATGACAAAGGCGTAAGGCTTACGCATATGAAGATTACCGGCGGCGTGCTTAGAAACAGGATGGTAATAGATAATGACAAGGTGGATCAGATAAGGATATATACCGGAAACAGCTATAGGACCGCAGAGTGCGCGTATCCGGGCGATATATGCGCGGTAGCGGGACTTGATGGAAGCAGGGCGGGAAAAGGCATAGGAGCGGAAACAGATTCTGAGGAAAATCTGTATACGCCTGTGCTCATGTACAAAATAATACTTCCCGAAGGGACGAATATCCATACCGCATTTATGAAATTTAAAGAACTGGAAGAAGAGGAACCGGAGCTTAATTTCATATGGAGCGAGGGGACCGATGAAATCAATGTAAGGCTTATGGGTGAAATACAGACGGAAGTTTTAAAGCGCATAATACGTGAAAGATATGGCATATCCATTGAATTTGGAAGAGGAAGCATCGTATATAAGGAAACGATAGCGGCTCCTGTTGTCGGAGTAGGGCATTATGAACCGTTAAGGCATTATGCGGAAGCCCATATACTTATGGAGCCGGCGGAAAGAGGCAGCGGGATACAGATTGAAAGCGCATGTGATGATGAAATGCTTGCGGCAGGCTGGCAGCGCCTTGTGATGACGCACCTTGCCGAGAAGAAGCATATAGGAGTGCTTACAGGTTCAGAGATTACCGATATAAAGATGACGCTTATTGCGGGAAGGGCGCATCTTAAACATACCGAAGGCGGAGATTTCAGGCAGGCTGTATACAGAGCGGTAAGGCAGGGGCTTATGAAAGCAGAGTCGGTACTGTTGGAGCCTATGTATGAATTCAGGCTTGAACTGCCGAAAGAGTGTGTCGGAAGGGCGATGAATGATGTTCAGCGGATGAGCGGACGGATTGATGATACAATTGTAGAAAATGACAGGACCGTTCTTACCGGAACCGCGCCTGCAGTATGTATGCAGGGATATCAGACAGAAGTAGCTTCTTATTCGAAGGGAATGGGCATATTAAGCTGTACGCTTTGCGGTTATGAAGAGTGCCATAATCCCACGCAGGTTATAGAAGAAACGGCTTATGATGCGCAGGGAGATATAGCTAACCCTTCATCATCGATATTCTGTTCGCACGGAGCCGGTTTTTATGTAAGCTGGGATCAGGTTGAGAATTATATGCATGTATCGGGCATAAAAGAAAAGTATACCCCTAACGAGGATATAAATGAAATAAGCGCAAAGCGCGCGGCGGTATCCGAAGCGGACGATGACGAACTTGAAGATATATTTGTAAGGACATACGGACAGATAAAACGAAAAAATCCGAATCCGCCGAAAAAGGTATCGTATAATAATCCCGGCGATGAAAAATACATAAAGAAAAAGCAGCAGAAGCTTGCTAATAAAAAGAAAGACAACTATCTCCTTGTAGACGGATATAATATTATATTTGCATGGGATGAGCTTAAGGAACTTGCGAAGGATAACATGGAAAGCGCAAGAATGGAGCTTATGGAGACTTTGTGCAATTATCAGGGATATATGCAGATGACGGTCATACTTGTATTTGATGCATATAAGGTAAAAGGAAATCATGGCGAGATAGAAAAATATAATAATATATATGTAGTATATACAAAAGAAGCAGAGACTGCAGACCAGTATATTGAAAAGACAGTCCATAAGATCGCAAGGGATAATAACGTAACGGTAGCTACATCCGATGCGCTTGAACAGATAATAATATTCGGGAATGGCGCTGTGAGATTGTCTGCGCAGGGATTTAAAGAGGAAGTAGAACGGGCTAAAGAAGAGATGCGCGGTAATTATCTTTCATGAGTCCGCAAAAAAGCTGTAAATAAAGGAGAGACATGTTATGAAAAAAATTGCAGGTTTAATGTTTTTTGTTGTGTTAAGCGCAGTGTTTGTTGCTGCGGCAGCTGATTCTAAGGCTGTAGAAAAGAAGAAGGTGATCGCAATCGACGCAGGGCATCAGGCGCGGGGCAATAGTTCCGTGGAGCCCATAGGACCGGGTTCATCGACTAAAAAAGCAAAGGTTTCATCCGGAACGTCGGGAGTATCAACAAAGGTGCCGGAATATAAAGTTACTCTTGCAGCGGCAAAGAAACTTAAAAAGGAGCTTGTAAGCCGCGGATATAAGGTAGTGATGATACGTACCAAAAATGACGTAAATATAAGCAATAAGGAAAGAGCGCTTAAAGCGAATAAAAAAGCTGATATATGTATAAGGCTTCACGCGGACGGAGTGAATGATTCGTCAGTGTATGGCGCAAGCGCGCTGTGTCCTTCGGCGAAAAATAAGTATGTTGCAAAGCTGAGCGGTAAAAGCAAAAAATTATCGGAATGTGTGCTCTCTGAAATGTGTAAGGAAGCAGGGGCAAAAAACAGGGGGATATCACTGAGGGACGACCTGACCGGAACTAACTGGAGCACCATACCTGTTACCCTGATCGAAATGGGATTTATGACCAATCCTTCAGAGGATAAAAAATTAAACAGCAAAAGTTATCAGAAAAAACTTGCTAAAGGAATGGCGGAGGGAGTTGACAGATATTTTGGCTTCGACGATTAGGACAGCGGATAACGGAGTAAAATATATCACATTTGGAATATTTGACGCGGCGGGCTTAAAACACGGGTTTTCTACATGTGTAGGCGGAGTGAGCCCGGCCAGGTATCAGAGCATGAACCTTGGTTTTAACAGAGGAGATTCCTATGAGAATGTAATAGCTAACCACAAACTATTTGCGGAGGCTGTGGGGTATGATCATGAGAAAACGGTTTTATCCGACCAGATCCATGAAACGCATATAGCGCATGTGACTGAAGCTTACGCAGGAACAGGCATGGACGGTAACGGCGGCATAAAGGGAATGGACGGACTTATTACCGATGTGCCGGGCATACCTTTAATGACATTTTATGCCGACTGTGTTCCGCTTTTTTTCTATGACCCGGTTAAAAAAGTAATAGCGGCCGCGCATTCGGGCTGGCGCGGGACGGTAAGCAGGATAGGGAAGCTTATGGTTGATAAGCTGGTTTCCGACAATGGGTGCAAAAGGGAAAATATCCTTGCTGTGATCGGTCCTTCAATATGCGGGGATTGTTATGAAGTAAGCGAGGATGTGGCAGACAGGTTTGCAGAGACTTTTCCTGAGGATATAGATAATATTGCAGAGAAAAAAAGTGACGGCAAATACATGCTTGACCTCTGGGAGGCTAACCGCCATATACTTTTGTCGTCAGGAATAAAGAAAGAAAATCTGGAAACGGCAGGTATATGTACCTTCCATAACCCTGAGCTTATGATATCGCACAGAAAAACGGGCGGCATACGCGGAAGCATGGCGGGAGTGGTTGTGCTGTAGATGGGTTGCATTGTTTTCGGAAGTATATTTTATGCAGTTATATTTATTATGATAAATTAAAAAAGAGCACCGCACGAATATATATTTTTCCATATTTCATATTCTTTTGTATCATGGGTTTACAATATTTTTAAGGAGAAAATGGAAATGAGTAATATATATGGATATGCGCGTGTGTCAAGCATAGAACAGAATGAAGATCGTCAGATAGTTGCGTTAAAAAAAGTAGGGGTTCCTGATGAGCATATTTTTATGGATAAACAATCCGGCAAAGATTTTCACAGGGTAAATTATGAAAAATTAATATCAATACTGCAATGCGGTGATTTACTATATATCATAAGCATTGACAGGCTAGGACGCAACTATGCGGAGATACAAAGTCAGTGGCGCATACTAATAAAGGAGATTGGCATTGATATCTGTGTGATAGATATGCCCCTTTTGGACACTAGGAATAAAAAAGATCTTATGGGAACATTTATTGCGGATTTAGTATTGCAGATACTTTCTTTCATTGCAGAAAATGAAAGGGATAATATACGTAAGAGACAAAAGCAGGGAATAGCTGCAGCAAAAAATAGAGGTGTTCGATTTGGCAGACCGGAAACAAAATTACCGGATGATTTTAAGTGTATTGTAGGAGAATGGAAACGGGGGAAACTTGGGATAGATGAAGTGCTTGAAAAATGTCATACAAGCAAATCTACATTTTATCGAAAAATGCGTAAAATGCAGTATGAGATAGAAAAATAAATTCATATAGATAAAGGGATTGAAAGCAATTGGAGTGTCAAAAGGTGTACCTTTTGACACTCCAATTTTAAAAGTATTCTATCACATTTTCAGTTCATATACAATGATTTTATGTGTTTTTTAAAACAATTTTGTTGAAATTAGTGTTAAAATCGGTATATTTTAATCCAAATAACTGCACAGCAAAATGTTGTCAAAAGGTACACCTTTTGGCAACATTTTCTTAAATCAAACGTTTTGATGAAATAATAATCATTGTTAAGAACTATGTAAGGGAGGTAAAACAATGGCAATTATAGATGTAGTACGGTTTGATGGCTTGAAAAACCGGGAATGGCTTATATATAAATATCCTTCAGAAGAATTAGTATATGGAACACAGCTTATTGTACAGGAAGGACAGGTCGCTATTTTTGTAAAAAGAGGTATAGTGGCAGATGTATTTTATGCCGGTACATACACATTATCTGCAGAAAATTTGCCTATATTAAAATCTATTGTAAATATTCCGTTTGGAGGGAGAACTCCATTTAGTTCAGAAGTCTATTTTTTTAATATGACTACAAGATTAGAAATTAATTGGGGAACAACAGATCCTATTCAGCTGATTGACCCTAAGTATTATGTGAAATTAAGAATCAGAGCTTTTGGTCAGATGGGACTTAAAGTCATAGATGCAGTTGCTCTTTTTAAGGAAATTATTGGTGGAATGCAAAAAAATGATATTATAAAATTTGATAAAATTAAAGAATATTACAGGGGTATTCTAGTCATAAAAACAAAGGCAGCCATTGCAGATTCTATTATTACAAATAAAATATCAGCATTAGAAATTTCTGTAAAACTCGAAGAATTGTCCAATAAAGTTAGAGAACATATCGCTCCTGAATTCAAAAAATATGGGTTCGATATAGTGAATTTTTATATACAATCGATTAACTTCCCGGATGAAGATTTTGAGAAAATTAATAAGATTCTTGAGGATAAGGCAGCTTTTGAAATTATGGGAAATAGTCGATATGCAACAAAGCGTTCCTTTGACATATATGAAGGAGCTGCAAATAATGAAAGTGGTGTGGCAGGTGCATTTGCGGCAGGCGGAATCGGACTGGGCACGGCAATGGGAATGGGGTACTCAATGCAGCAAGTAATAGGAGACCCGCTAAAACAAGATGATACGAAAGAATGTATTTCATGTAAAGCACGTATTCCTGTTGATTCAAAATTTTGTCCGGAATGTGGGTTTAATAATAGTGAAATGGTTTGTGAATGTGGAAATAAGCTGATACCGGGAACAAAATTTTGTCCGCAGTGTGGGAAAAAAGTGGAAATGTGAAAAGTGAATTAAAAATTTGATTTGAAGCTTAATTTAGTATGATTATTTCTATTTATGGTGTGATATCAATGCCCATATATTTTGGGCCGAAGATAAAATATAAACCTTTAAAGGGAGGAAGAAAAATGTCAGAAAGAGTTTGCCCTCAATGTGGGGCGCCAATCGATCCAACAGCAACAGAGTGTAAATTTTGTGGAGAAAAGTTGACAATTCAACAAACAATGCCGCAAATGCAGTCTCAGCAAGGCTATGTTCAACAGCCCGGACAATCTCAACAACCACAGATAATAATACAACAGGCAGCTCCGCAACAGAACTATTATTCAGGGATTAATCCTACGTGGCCAATAAAAAATAAGATTGTAGCAGGGGTTCTGGGAATTTTTTTGGGAGGAATCGGCATACACAAATTTTATTTGGGAAAGGTAGGAATGGGGATTTTGTATCTGCTTTTTTGCTGGACGGGAATTCCGGCAATAGTAGGTTTTATTGAAGGAATAATTTATCTTTGTTCCAATGACGAAAACTTCCAATTAAAAAACCATGTAAGGATAAAATGATTTTAAATAGTTTTCTTTGAAACGATACATATATTAATAATAAGAGTATAAGGTTATCAAACCTATGATGAAATGGGGAAAAGAACATGAAAAAATCATTAAGAATTATGATAGTTACATTATTGTGTGTTATGCTTATTGGAGGAGGTGGTGTACCAAATGTAAATATCGGAAATACTTTGACCTGTTCTAAAGTCACGACAGTACAGGCAAAAACAAAAGTCAGGAAAAAGTTTAAGAAAGCAATGGATAAATATTACAAGTTTTATAAGAAATATTGTAAATTTATGAAGAAGTATAATAATGGCGGAAATTCTATTTCGATGCTTTTGGATTACCAAAAACTGATTGAACAGCAGGGGAAAGTTAATAGGGCATTCCAAAAATGGGAAAATAAAGATTTAAATGTACAAGAATTAGCTTATTTTAATAAAATTAATAATAAGGTGATTGTCTTGTTATCAAAATTGTAAAAATAAAGTAGTATATAAAACGAGAAGGGACTATTCTTTTTGATGTGTTCCTTCTCTTATATTTATAATGTAAAAAACCCTCAAACTTTTGTGGTTTGAGGGCAAGCCGTTAACCGGATTCGAACCGGTGACCTACGCATTACGAGTGCGTCGCACTACCTACTGTGCTATAACGGCACTTAGAGTATTCTATCACAACATTTTAGTTATTTCAAGAAAAATTTTTAGTTTGATCAGACAAATGTTCCAACATTAAAATAGAAGAACAAAAAGAACAATACCAAATACAGAACGACATTGTTCCGAAGTTTATTGACAAACTTCGGAACCGGGCATATAATATGCAATATAAATTGCTGCAGGAGGTATTATAACGATGGCTGATACCATGCTTGTGAAAGAAGCCGCAAAGCTATGGGATATAACTGAAAGAAGAGTGTCAGCGCTTTGTAAGGACGGAAAAATCGAAGGTGCGGTAAAGCAAGGCAAAACTTGGCTTATCCCGGCTGATGCTAAAAAACCTGCGGACAGTCGTGTAAAAACAGGCGCATATAAAAAGATAGTTCGCCGCGCCAACCTTCCGCTGCCTGTCGGCGTTTCCGATTATCGTCTGGCGTCATCGGAATATTACTATATTGATAAAACGATGATGATAAGGGACTTGATTGACGAACGCCCGATGGTTTCGCTTTTTACACGTCCCCGCCGGTTCGGGAAGACTTTGAATATGGATATGCTTCGCACTTTCTTTGAAAAGACGGACGAAGATACTTCTGTATATTTCAGGGATAAAAAGATTTGGGCCTGCGGTAAAAAATACCGTGATTATCAGGGCAAGTATCCGGTTATATTTATTACTTTCAAGGACATAAAATTTAATACCTGGGAGGAAACTTTTGAAGCCGTTAAAGAAGTGTTTTCCAAAGAGGCGGCGCGCCATATCGGGCTTCAAACCTCCGAAAAATGCAATGCGTATGAGAAACAGGCGTTTGAAAAACTGTTGTCGGGAAATGTTAATGAAGTGGAACTTTCCGGCGCGCTTTTGAATTTATCCGGTATGCTCCATAAGCATCACGGTATTGCGCCGATAATTATAATTGACGAATATGACATTCCGATTCAGCAGGGATATATGAAAAACTATTACGATAAAGTGATCCTGTTTATGCGCAACCTCTTTTCGGGCGGACTGAAAGACAACAGACATCTGTCTTATGGGTTTTTGACAGGTATTCTGAGAGCTGCTAAAGAAAGCATTTTCAGCGGACTTAACAATCTCACCATTCATTCCGTGCTGGATAATAAATACAGTACCTATTTCGGGTTTACATCCGAAGAGGTAAAAGAAATGGCGGCATACTACGGAGTTTCCGACAAGTACGAGGAGCTTTGCGAATGGTATGACGGATACCGTTTCGGCAAAACTGAAATTTTTAATCCGTGGTCGGTGATCAATTATTTTAATAACGAGTGTGAGCCAAGAGCCTTTTGGCAGTCTACGGGGAGCAACGATATCATAGGCGAGATAATCGCTGAGGCAGACAAAGAAATATATGAAAAACTTACATCACTTGTCAATGGCGGATCTTTTATCACATATATTGATACAGGTGTGATTTACCCGCAGATCAAAAATAATCCTTCCACAATTTATAGTTTCCTGTTGGTTGCGGGTTATCTGAAGGTGCTGAAAACCACTCCCGCTTTCAACGGAGATTTTATGTGCGAGGTTGCCCTGCCGAACAAAGAGATTTCTCTTGTTTATCACAAGGAAATTTTACAGAAGATGAGCGGTATCATTCCGCAGCCCGTCGCTATTGCCGTTCAGGAAGCGATTTTCTCCGGAAACCATGTCAAGCTGAAAGAACTGATACAAACCCTTCTGACACAGTCGGTAAGCGCGTTTGATGCGGCAGGGGAAAACTTTTATCACGGATTTATGCTTGGACTCTGCGCTTTGCTCGGCGGATCGTTTGTATCTTCCAACAGAGAATCAGGCGACGGAAGATACGATATACAGCTTAAACCTGTAAAGAAGAATATGCCCGGTATTATAATAGAGCTTAAAGCTGCAAAGAATTGTTCGGAAGCTGAACTAAAACGGTTATCTGAAGCCGCGCTTTTACAGATCATTGATAAAAAATACGATACAGAGCTGACAGCCGCCGGAATTAAAACCATATATAAATACGGCGTCGCCTTCAGCGGTAAAAATGTCGAGATCACGGCAGTATAAATCACCGCCTGCGCAGGTTGAACAAAAACAGGCATTTGTGATATAATAATTACCGTATTTACGCTGACGCAGGGAAGTTTATAAATATGACAGGGGGACAATAATGGAAAATGTTATAAAAATACAGGACCGCTTTTGGATAATTGATGAAGGAGGCGTCCGTTCTTTTTTGTTTGAAGGAACTAAAAATGCCATGCTCATAGATACGGGTTTTGGTTCGCTGCCGATAAAAAATATAACGGAAGAACTGACTGATAAAGAAGTGTTTCTTGTAAATACGCACACGGATAAAGACCATACCGGCTGCAATAAAGATTTTAAAACAATATATATGCATCCGTCTGAAATGGAGCATTATAAAAATGCGCTTCCGAAAGGATGCAGTATGAAGAACGTGTTGCCGCTATGGGAGAAAGATGTGATCGATCTGGGGTACTGGAAGTTTGAAGTCATATTAACGCCCGGACATACGCCCGGGAGCATAATGCTTCTTGAAAGGGATAAGAGGATGCTTATTTCCGGGGATACAGTGCAGGACGGAGATATCTTTATGTTTGGCGCAGGGCGTAATATAGATGCGTTTATGCGCAGCATTGAAAAGATAATATCCATGTCGGATATGTTTGATACGATATGGCCTTCGCACGGAAGCTGCCCCATAGAGAAAGATATTGTACCGGACATCCTTTGCGGAGCTAAAGATTTACTGGCGGGAAAACTTGAAGAACAGGAACCTCCGTGGCAAATGCCGTGTAAGAAATACGTATGCGATGCGGCTGGATTTTTATATGATGGAGATATACAATAAAAAGAAGATTTACGGGGGAAGTCATGAAGATCAGAGAATATCTTGGAGATAGGGCGTTTTACAGAAATACCGCGGTTATAGCCATTCCGATAGCTCTTCAGAGCCTTATTACGATCGGCGTCAACCTGATCGATAATGTTATGCTGGGTTCGCTTGGGGAGATACCGCTTTCCGCATCGGCTCTGGCAGTGCAGTACATAGGATTTTATAATATATGCTGTATGGGGCTTGGAATGGGGGCTTCCGTACTGGTATCAAGATTCTGGGGAATGAAGGATATCCCGTCTCTCAGAAAAACGATCACTCTCATGCTGCGGTTTACGATCCTAATAGGAATGATATTTACTCTTACGGCGGCGATCATCCCGTCGGGGATCATGCATATGTATTCCGATGAAGGGGAGGTTGTTAAGCAGGGAGTATTATATCTGAGATGGTCGATACCGTGTTTTCTGCTTATGGGATTATCCACAACGTGTACCATTGCATTAAGGAGCATGGGGCAGACAAAGATACCGCTTATAGGTTCATGCGCTGCATTTGGAATAGATATATTTGCCAACTGGATATTTATTTTCGGAAATCTTGGGGCGCCGCGCATGGAGATTGCAGGAGCGGCTCTTGGAACGCTTATAGCAAGGATATTTGAATTCACTTTTAACTGCGGATACCTTATGATAGTAGATAAGAAAGCCGGTTACAGGATAAAGCATTTGTTCATGCGCTGCGGCGATATGATGCACGATTATGTTACAATAAGCATACCTGTGCTCATAAGCGATACGCTTTTGGGACTTGGCGTAAATGCAGTAGCAATGGTCATGGGCCGTATAGGTTCGGTATTTGTTGCCGCCAATTCCATTACTACGGTCACGCAGCAGCTCAGTACCGTGCTTATTTCGGGAATATCGCAGGCAGGCTGTATTGTTACGGGGCATTATCTTGGCGCCGGCGATTATGAGAAAGCAAAGAAACAGGGCTGGACATTTCTTATATTTGGTTTTGTCATAGGAATGGCTGCCGGAATATTTATAATGGCAACAGGTGATTTCATAATAAGTTTCTACAATATTACGGATGAAACGAGGAGCATTGCCGGGGAGCTTATGAAAGCTATAGGATTTATAGTTATTTTCCAGTCGGCAAATTCCATTATCACAAAAGGAGTGCTTCGCGGCGGAGGCGACACGAAATGCCTTATGATCGCCGATAATATATTTTTATGGGTAATGTCAATACCGCTCGGATATCTTGCGGGATTGTATTTCCATATGCCGCCTTTCTGGATATATTTCTTCTTGAAGATCGACCAGTTCTTGAAGGCGTTCTGGTGTATATGGAGATTAAAGAGCGGTAAATGGATCAAAAAAATAAACGGCCACCCTGTGGCTGAATAAATAGGGGGATTTTATATGATAAGAACAGCAAAAACTAAAAATGGTATTGTTGAGGGTATTCCTGCAGCGGATCCGAGAATAACGGCATTTAAGGGTATTCCGTTTGCAGCGCCTCCGGTAGGGGAAAACAGATGGCGCGCGCCGCAGCCCTGCAAAGACTGGGAAGGCGTTCTTAAAGCGTATTGTTTTGCGCCTATAGCAGTGCAGGACACGCCGGGATTGGGTGATGACATATACTGCCGTGAATGGCACGTTGACCCTGATATTCCGATGAGCGAAGACTGTCTGTACCTTAATGTGTGGACGGGCGCAAAAAGTACCGATGAAAAACAGCCGGTAGTCGTATGGTATTACGGGGGAGGTTTACAGTGGGGATATCCTTCTGAAATGGAATTTGACGGCGAAAGGCTTGCAAGGAGAGGCATAGTTGTAGTAACCGTAAATTACAGGATCAATGTTTTTGGTTTCATGGCCCATCCCGACCTTACCGCCAAACAGCCCGATGCGCCTGCCAATTTCGGAAGCCTTGACCAGCAGGCGGGATTAAGATGGGTATATGAAAATATTGCCGCTTTCGGCGGAGACCCTGACAATATTACGGTTGCGGGGCAGTCCGCAGGCGGAGGAAGCGTTATGAGCCAGATAACATGTCCCGCCAATTTCGGCATGATCAAGAAAGCTATAGTACAAAGCGCGATGATAAGGGATCCTTACGACGACAACGGCGGCGTGGGAAAACCCGAACCGTTATGCGAAGCTGAAAAGAACGGACAGGATTTCCTTGAGTTCATGGGAGTGTCAGGCATAGAAGAAGCAAGAAAGCTGGATGCATTCTATATCCGCGCTAAATATGCGGAATACGCAGCGTCGCACAGAAGGATGTTTACCGTGCTTGATAACCGTTTCTGCACGGGCGACCCGCTTAAACTGTTTGCAGAGGGAAAATCCGCAGATATACCTGTGCTTGCGGGAAATACAGCCGATGAGTTCCCGAATATGATACCCGCGGGCTCGGATGAGGAATTTAAAGAAAAGGCAAAGCAGATATTTGGGGATAAGGCGGATGAATTTATAAAAGCAGCGTCTGAGGCAGGAAAAGATAAACCGCCGTACGCTAAGGTAAACGGTATTGAGTGTACGGTAAAAGCGCTCTTTAGGCTGAGAAAAAATGACTGCTATTATTACAGGTTCGATACGGACATACCGGGATACGACGATCCGGGAACGTTTCATTCGTCTGAACTTTGGTTTTTCTTTGAAACGCTTGCTAAATGCTGGCGTCCGTTTAAAGGCAGGCATTATGACCTTGCAAGGCAGATGTGCAATTACTGGAGTAATTTTGTAAAGACAGGCAATCCAAACGGCAATGATAATGACGGGACTCCGATGCCGGAGTGGAAGCCTTACGGCAAAACTTCCGCGTGCAGTATGGTATTTGGCAAAAACGGCGCCGAACCTGACAGCTCGGGGGATGATGATTTCAAGGAGTTTTTGATAAGGCATATTACCGAAAAGATTACCGGTTAAGGAGGATTATGAATGGATGATATAAATGATATTGTTTACAGTATTATTAATGATTATGAACAGAAACGTACGATAGACAGGATGGATATTTTTAATAAGCCTGATAAAAATATCATTATCGATATGGTCGATAAGCTGATCAGAATTGTTTATCCGGGGTATTACAGGGAAAAAAATTATAAAGTGATCAATGTGCAGAACAATATATCGGTTATCATTGAAGACGTGCTGTATAACCTGAAAAAACAGATCGAGATAGTGCTTAACAATACGGAATCTGACACGGAAAGCAGAGAGGAGACGGAAGTCATTTCCGAAAAGATAAGCACAGAGTTCCTTAAGACCATACCAAAGGTAAGGGAATATGTGGAAACTGATGTGCAGGCGGCGTTTGAAGGCGATCCCGCCGCTAAGAGCAGGGAGGAGATCATATTCTGCTATCCGGGGCTTTATGCGATAACCGTACAGAGGCTTGCGCATGAACTGTATCTGCTTGGCGTGCCGTTGATCCCGCGTATCATGACGGAGGTTGCGCACTCGCAGACAGGTATAGATATTCATCCGGGCGCGACCATAGGCAAATACTTTTTCATAGACCACGGAACGGGGATAGTAGTAGGAGAGACTACCGTTATAGGGGAACATGTAAAAGTATACCAGGGAGTTACGCTTGGAGCTTTATCCACAAGAGGCGGACAGAACCTGAGGGGTAAGAAGCGTCATCCTACTATTGAAGATTACGTCACGATATATTCCGGGGCGTCGATCCTAGGAGGAGAGACGGTTATCGGAAATAATGTCGTTATAGGCGGCAATGCATTTATCACTGCCTCGGTAACAGCGGGAACAAAGGTCAGCGTTAAGAATCCGGAGCTTCAGCTTATGCGGGATGATAATTCAATTCAGAAAATGGATTTGGAGCAGGATGAAGCGTGGTTCTATGTAATATGATATTAATAAAATTATAATAAAAAATAAATGATTTATATACAAATGGGAACAAAAAATGTTATATAATAAATATGTATTTTGCGTAAATTAAAAAATAAAATACGGAGGGGATTTAATGAAATTAAAGCAAAAGACAGCCTGCCTTCTTGCGGCAGCCATGGTTATCGCTTCGTTTAGCGGTACCGGTACCGTACAGGATGCTTCGGCAGCGGCAAAAGCGCCTAAGCTCAGTACGGCTAAAAAGACCGTAAGTCCCGGCAAGTCATTTACACTGAAGATTAAGAAAAAAGGTATTAAGATTACCAAAACAACATGGAGTACCAACAAAAAGAAAATAGCATCTCTTGCAAAGATGACAAAGACATCGGCGAAGATAAAGGCTAAAAAGAAAGGTTCGGCAAAGATTACCGCATCGGTAAAATACACAGTTGGCGGTAAGAGCGCTGCAAAGAAACTGACATGTAAAGTTACGGTTAAGAATAAAAACGCAGATGTAACGCCGACAGCGCCGGCTCCGACAAACAATAATAACCCGGCAGATGTAACGCCGACGCCTACACCGACGCCGACAGTTGCACCATATTATTATGACTATGAATATTTTGCAATGTATGATTGTGACAAGGCGGATAAACAGGATAATGTTTTTGTAAACTTTGTATTGTCCGATTCATGGCAGAATAATACGAAATTGTCAGCTATAGAGTCCATTGATTTTGTGATCGACTCAACGAAGACAATGAGTATTGACGTGTATGTTGCGGGATATGACTGCGATATGGCAAATGCAAAGAAGATTACGTCAATAAGTACTACGGGAGTAAAAGGACAGCCGATATCGCTTACAAGCGAGATCAAGGGAAATGCCGACATAGCAGCTCTTGATTCGTCAGGAAACGGTATGATATCTTTTGGATTTGCAGCGACGGATACATCAGGTCAGTTTGTAATCCATGATATGTATGTAAATTACATGAATACCAATACTAAAGCGTTATCGCACCACAAAGCGGCGATCAGTGTTGTGACATCAGCGCTCGGTTCTGTAAAGACACAGTACAATAAAGATAAACAGGCGGCTGATGACGCCGACCAGAGTTTCGACGCAACGCTTGAAGATTATATGGCAAAGAAGCCGGACGGTATGTTTGCCGCAAGACCGAAAGATGCTTCGGCGGCGATCAATAATTACGGAAGCCTTGCAAAGATCACGGAAGCTAAAGGTTATAAGTTCGGTACATGCGTTACCTATAGCCAGATAAAGAACGATCCTGAATTCTGCAAGCTTTTGGCGCATCACTGCGACAGTATTACGGCGATGAATGAGTTTAAGGCATATTCACTTCTCGATGAAGAAGCTACGCTGGCTGCGTATGCGAAGAATTCTGATGATGAGACCTGTATGCCTGTAATGAAATATGACAAGGCGGATTTCCTGTGCGAGTGGGCGCGTGATAACGGACTTAAGATAAGAGGACATGCGCTTGTATGGGATAATTCAATGGAAGAGAATCATAAATGGTTCTTTACAAAAGGCTACAAACAGGACGGCGGTGAATACGCTTCCAACGAGATATGCCGTAAGAGGCTTAAGTACTATGTTGACCAGGTTATGAGACATTTCCAGGAAAAATATCCTGATGTTGTATACTGCTGGGACGTAGTAAATGAAGGTATTGATGAAGGCAGCAGCGATAAGCTTAAAGTAAGGCAGAGCCGTATGGGACAGAACCCGTTCTATTATCACTGCTCATCAGAAGCTAACGGAGCCGGTGAGAATTATATTAAATTCACATTTGAATGCGCATATGAAACACGTGAAGCTCTTATAAATGAGAAAAAGCTTACTTCAAGAGATAAGATCGAACTCGTTTACAATGATTTCAATATCATAGATATCTACGGAGAAGCTAAACGAGGCTATGTAAAGAATCTTATTGCAGACCTCAACAGCGGCGACAAACAGCTTGTTGACGCCGTAGGATGCCAGGGATATCTCGGAGGATATAAGAAGCAGGACGGATGCCTTGATCCGCAGTGGGTAACAAGGACGACGGAAACGATCAAGATGTTCTCGGATATGCAGCCTAGCGTACATGTACAGCTTACCGAGATGGCAATGCGTAACTTTGATTATGACTACATGGATAAGCATGGAGAATTTGCGGCAGATCTGTTTGAGGGACTTGCAAATATCAATTCTCAGACAAATAATGCTTTCACAAGTATGTCAATATGGGCGTTCATAGACGATCCGGTCATGAATAAGGTTGAAGAGAGTTTTGACTATTGGCAGTACGGACCTTTCAGCGGAATGTTTGATGATGTTTACAGAGTTAAGCCTGCGTTTGAACATGCGTATGAGATACTCAGCAAGTAAAGGTTGATACATTTTATAACAGGGTGTTTTGGGGATATTTTCCCACAACATCCTGTTATTGTAAAAAAACGGCGCAGATTCAAGGATTTTGATAATATATACTTGACTTACTATAATACTAAAAGTATAATAAAGATAATAAATACAAATGGAGATGATACAGTTGGCAAGAACAGGAAGACCAAAAGGAACTAATAATAAGGATATTATATGTTCAATGAGAATGGATGCTGCTACCAAGGACAGGCTTGAGGCATATTGCAGGAAGATGAATATGGCAAAGTCAGAAGCTTTAAGACATGCTATCGATCTGCTTGCAGCAGAAGCTGAAGGCTAAGGAGGCAGTATGCGGTATGCAGCACAGCTTTGAGTGTATTGCGAAGATATATAATGACTATGACGTCAGATTCGGCATACCGAGGCAGAGCGGCATTGTGGAAGAGGTCGAATCAAAGATCATATTTGAACCTGGATATCGCAGTAAGGAAGCTGTGCGCGGATTAAGTGAATATACACATATATGGTTAATCTGGTTGTTCTCTGAGACGGAGGAAAGGGGCTTTAGGCCTACGGTCAGACCGCCGAGGCTCGGCGGCAATAAAAGAGTCGGAGTGTTTGCAACCAGATCTCCTTTCAGACCCAATCCTGTTGGGTTATCTTGTGTTACTCTAAAAAGGGTTGATTTGGAAGGGGAAAACGGACCGGTGATATACGTAAAGGGTGCTGATATTATGAGTGGCACCCCTTTATTTGATATTAAGCCATATTTGCCATATACAGACTGCCGTCCGGAAGCGTCCGGGGGATTTACAGATGGCTTTAGCGGAAAGAAACTGGCGGTTTCATGTAATGAGGAGCTTGTGTCAGGATTTGACAGCGGAAAAATAGCACAGCTTTTTAAGATACTTGAGCAGGATCCGAGACCGGGATACCACAATGAACCTGACAGGGTATACAGTTTTGAATTTGCAGGCATGAAGATAAGATTTACCGTTAAAGATGATGTGCTTACGATATGCGGCATATCATAGGACAGACCGAAGGAAAGGAAGCATAGATAATGTATAATGTCCATTCAATGAAGGCAGAAGAATTCATATGCCATGACGAAGTTATGGCATCGCTTGAATATGCGGATGCCAACAAGGATAATATAGAACTGATAGATTCGATCATAAGCAAAGCGAAAGAAAGGAAGGGACTTTCGCACAGGGAGGCTTCGGTGCTTCTTGCGTGCGATATCCCGGAAAAAGTGCAGGAGCTTTATGAGCTTGCAGAGCAGATAAAGAAGGATTTTTACGGAAACAGGATAGTGATGTTTGCGCCGCTTTATCTGTCCAATTATTGTGTGAATGGCTGCGTGTATTGTCCGTATCATATAAAGAACAGGCATATGGCGCGAAAGAAGCTTACACAGGAAGAAGTGGCAAGAGAAGTTACGGCGCTTCAGGACATGGGCCATAAGCGTCTTGCGATCGAAGCCGGCGAGGATCCGGTCAATAATCCGATCGAGTACATTCTTGAGTGCATAGATACGATATACAAAGTAAAACATAAAAACGGCGCCATAAGGCGCGTAAATGTAAATATTGCGGCTACTACAGAGGAAAATTACAGGAAACTTAAAGATGCGGGGATAGGAACTTACATATTATTTCAGGAAACATATCATAAAGAAAGCTATGAGAAGCTCCATCCAACAGGCCCGAAACATGATTATGCATATCACACGGAGGCGATGGACCGTGCGATGAACGCCGGGATAGACGATGTGGGACTCGGGGTATTGTTCGGGCTGGAGCTGTACAGATATGAGTACTGCGCGCTTCTTATGCATGCAGAACATCTGGAGGCTGTTTTCGGAGTAGGACCGCATACTATATCAGTCCCGAGAATAAAACATGCGGACGATATTGATCCGAGCGCGTTTGATAATGCAATAAGCGATGAGATATTCTGTAAGATAGCCGCGCTTATAAGGATAGCCGTTCCGTACACGGGCATGATCATATCGACCAGGGAAAGTGAAGCGGTGCGCGAGAATATCATAAGGCTTGGAGTGTCGCAGATATCGGGAGGTTCGCGAACGAGCGTCGGCGGGTACTGCGAAGACGAGCGTCCGCATGATACGGAGCAGTTTGACGTATCCGACACAAGAAGCCTTGACGATGTGGTGAACTGGCTTATGCGGATCGGTTATATCCCGTCATTCTGCACGGCATGTTACAGAGAAGGAAGGACCGGAGACAGGTTCATGTCGTTATGCAAGAGCGGGCAGATACAGAACTGCTGTCATCCCAATGCACTTATGACGCTTAGGGAATATCTGAACGACTATGCGTCAGACGATACGAAGCGTATAGGAAATGAGCTTATAAAAAAAGAACTTGCAAATATAAGTAACGGCAAAGTAAGGGAAATATGCAGAGACAACCTTATAAAGATTGACGAAGGAATGCGAGATTTCAGGTTTTGATATAAATGTCCCGGAGGTATTAGTATGAGCTTAAATTCCGTACCAAATTCAGAGAGGCTCCATATAGGTTTTTTCGGAAAAAGGAATTCAGGTAAATCCAGTCTTGTAAACGCGATAACTAATCAGAAGATATCAGTAGTGTCGGATGTAGCCGGAACCACTACCGACCCTGTAAAAAAAGCGATGGAGCTTCTTCCGATAGGACCGGTCCTTATTATCGATACGCCGGGATTTGATGATGAAGGCAGCCTTGGAGAGCTAAGGGTTAATGTGACCAAAAGGATACTTGACAGCGTGGATATCGCTGTTTTGGTTATAGACACCACGCGCGGAAAGCGCGGGGCAGATGATGAGCTTATAAAAATATTTGCAGAAAAGTCAATACCGTACATAACGGTTTATAATAAGTCGGACGCCGCAGGACATAAAGCGGATATCGGAAAGAATGAGATAGCGGTAAGCGCTCTTTATGGTACCGGCATAAATGAACTTAAAGAAC
Source organism: uncultured Lachnospiraceae bacterium (assembly GCA_947593975.1). Taxonomy (GTDB): domain Bacteria; phylum Bacillota; class Clostridia; order Lachnospirales; family Lachnospiraceae; genus V9D3004. Next base: position 31,164 of record CANQDW010000005.1, on the reverse strand, counting down.
TTATCGGTTCAATGCACGCCGAAAAAAATACGGCAAGACTTGCTGCAGATATTATCAATCCCGGGGAATACGTTGTGCTTGTAGTTCCGATAGATTCCGCCGCGCCAAAAGGAAGGCTTATACTTCCCCAGCAGCAGGCCATAAGGGATATACTTGATGCGGGAGCATATGCCATAGTTGTAAAAGATGACGGGCTTGAAGAAGTTATGAAAAATATAGGGATAAAGCCTTCGCTTGTAATAACCGACAGTCAGGTTTTTGAAAAGGCTGATAAGATTGTCCCGAAAGATATCAGGCTTACGTCTTTTAGTATACTGATGGCGCGCTATAAGGGATTTCTTGATATAGCGGCGGAAGGAGTAAAAGCGATAGATTCGCTCAAAGACGGCGATACGGTACTTATATCGGAAGGCTGTACACATCACAGGCAATGTGACGATATAGGCACGGTAAAGATCCCGGCATGGCTTAATAAGTATACGGGGCGCAAACTGTCGTATGAATTTACAAGCGGTACCGGTTTTTGTGATAACCTGAAAAAGTACAGCCTTATCATACACTGCGGAGGATGTATGCTTAATGAACGTGAGATCATGAGCAGGATGCATAAGGCGTATGAACAGGGCGTTTCGATTACCAATTACGGTATTGCGATAGCGTACATGAAGGGAATTTTAAAGCGCAGCATGGAATGTTTTAAAATGTTTTGAAATAATGGTATAAATGGTGTAAAATATAAATAAATCAATTTAACGGGAGGTTTTTTTATGGAGGCAAAATACGATATTAAGGGTTTTATTGAAGCAGGCAATGCAATTCTGGGAATTGAATTCGGTTCAACAAGGATCAAAGCAGTGCTCATAGGCAGAGATAATGAACCGATTGCCCAGGGAAGCCATGACTGGGAGAACAGACTTGAGAACGGAATATGGACATATAGCGAAGACGATATATGGACGGGCCTTCAGGACTGTTATGCAGACATGAAAAAGGATGTACAGAAGCTGTATGGTACGGATGTTACAAGTCTTAAGGCAATAGGATTCAGCGCAATGATGCATGGTTATCTTGCGTTTAATAAGGACGGCAGCCTTCTTGTTCCGTTCAGGACATGGAGAAATACGATAACGGAAAAGGCGTCGCAGGAACTTTCACAGCTTTTTGGTTTCAATATACCTCAGAGATGGAGTATAGCGCATCTTTATCAGGCGATATTAAACGGAGAAGAGCATGTTAAGGATATTGCTTTCCAGACAACGCTTGCAGGTTATGTCCACTGGAAACTGACAGGCGAAAAAGTACTTGGAGTGGGAGAGGCTTCGGGAATGTTCCCTATAGACAGCAGTACAGGTACATATAACAGTAAAATGGTAAGCCAGTTTGAGGAGCTTATCGCAGGAAAAGGCATTGATCTTAAGATTAATGATATCTTCCCTAAAGTGCTTAATGCAGGCGATGATGCAGGGGTACTTACCGATGAGGGAGCTAAGCTTCTTGATGTTTCGGGCTCGCTTAAGGGAGGCATTAAACTCTGTCCTCCGGAAGGCGATGCGGGAACAGGAATGGTAGCAACAAACAGTGTTGCAAAGCGCACGGGCAACGTATCGGCAGGAACATCCGTATTCGCAATGGTTGTTCTTGAAAATGAACTTAGCAAAGCGTATGAAGCTATTGACCTTGTAACTACTCCTTCAGGCGACCCGGTTGCAATGGTTCACTGCAATAACTGTACGTCGGACCTGAATGCATGGGTGAATATATTTAAAGAATTCGCAGAGGCATTTGGCATAGAAGTGGATATGAACAAGCTCTTTGGCACGCTTTATAATAAAGCCCTTGAAGGAGATGCCGACTGCGGCGGACTCCTTGCTTATAACTATTTCTCGGGAGAGCATATCACTGGATTTGAAGAAGGAAGACCGTTATTTGTAAGGACTCCGGACAGCAAATTCAATCTTGCAAACTTTATGAGAGTGAATTTGCTTACTGCTCTTGGAGCTCTTAAGACAGGATGCGATATCCTTCTTAAGCAGGAAAAAGTTAAAGTAGATAATATTACCGGACACGGCGGATTGTTCAAGACCAAGGGCGTAGGACAGAGAATACTGGCAGCAGCCATGAACGCGCCGGTATCGGTTATGGAAACTGCCGGAGAAGGCGGAGCATGGGGAATTGCCCTACTTGCATCTTACATGGTAAATAAGGAAGGAAGATCGCTTGCAGAATTCCTTGATGAGAAGGTATTTGCAGGAGAGAAGGGAGTTCAGATGTCGCCTGATGCTTCTGACGCAGAAGGATTTGATAAGTTCATTGAACGTTATCTGGGCGGACTTCCTATTGAGAGGGCAGCGGTTGATTCGCTGAAATAACGGAAATTGTATACGGTCAATACGAAGCGGCGGAAGGGAATGATCCCTGCCGCCGCGCTGTTTTTAATAGGAGGCTCATATGCTGTATCGTTTATTTATATATGGCTCAGAAGATGCGGCCCGCAATGCTTCTGCAGCGGAAATGGTAAAAAAACAGATTGAAAAAGAACTTTCAGAAAAATGTCATGCCACAATAAAGTATCCGCCTGAAACATATGATCAGGTACCATTTTTGTATATTGCAACTTCTTATAGCATAGTACAAAGTATATTGCCGAGATTATATGCGATTGCGGCTGAAAACGCAATGACTCTTTATGATGCGGAAACAAATAGAAAATTTTCTAAAGATGATTTGATCGACGAATCGCTTGTTAATCTAAAACTTAGGGAAAAAACGCTGAAAAGAGTGATCTTGGATAAGTTAAAACCCGTATGGAAGTATCAGGAATTATCATTTTATGAAAATGAAACATATAAAAGCAGAGAATATGTTGTGACAATATCTAAAATTAAAGGAGTATCTTTTGCGGAAAGGACCCGTCAGTTTTATGAATGCTTAAATGATTCTTTGGTTGACGGGGAAAAGTTGGAATGTGATAATAAGGCGTTCAGGATTTCAAGTGAATTATATTCGATAACTTTTTGCCTTGAAGCATATAAAAAACAGCCAAATATGATTGGATATTTTGAAGGCAAAGAACCTAAGACAGAATTGATTCACAGAATGGGAAGCGTCGTCGCTTTTAAATGGATGGAAGGCTGTACAGATATAGAAAAGTCTGATATTGTCGAACGTATGAATTTTAGGGAGATGAGGGAGAGGTATAAGAATCCGTGTGACCGTTTTGTAAAGAGTGTTTTAATTGCCAAACAGCTGCGTAAGGAAATATTTGATATTCGTTATAGTAGCATTGGGTATTACGGAGCTGAGATATTGTTTCATATTGTTCCTAGTGATTATTATCATGATGAAGATTCAATTTCGGTTTTAAAAATTGAAGAAGAAAGCGCCTCTTTTATTCTTCCGTTTATTAATGATGTTTATCCTTATTTTTATGACAGATATTATTTGACTGAAAACTATCTGCCGGCAGAAATGTGGGAAGATATCGTGGAGAGGATCAAGCAGGCAAAAACAATGATCTTATACGATACGTTTAATCCTGATTTAGCGCCTTATATAGATCAGTTTAATCTGTTTGTGCTTTTGAGGGACGATAGGATAGAAGATTATTATGAAAAGGGAGATGAATATAAAATTAATAATGAGCCGGTTCAGTTTTTGTATGAGCATCGATATGAAGCAGCTCATTTATATGACGTATTCATTGAATGGTCGGAGATTCAGCTTTATTATTACAAAGAGTGCGGAGATGACAGGATGTTTAATATCCTGGGACCGTAATGATGTTGGCAGATATGGATAAAAGTATAATTAAAAAAATTTTTGGATTCCTGTAAGGTTTTTGTTTCTTCCGGGTCTTATAGATGAAAGCAGGTGGTGGAGTGACGGAGTTTGAGAAAGTATACCGGACCTATTTTGACGATGTATATCGCTACATCCGCAGATTGTCAGGAAGCGAAAGCATAGCTGATGAAATTACAAGCGAGACATTCTTTAAGGCAATGCGCTCCATAAACGGATTCCGCGGAGACTGCGATATACGGGTATGGCTTTGTCAGATAGCCAAAAACTGCTATTACACATATCTGAAAAAATCCGGCAGGACAGAAAGTATTGATGAAACAGAGCTTTTTGATCTGCCGTCTGAAGAAGCAGCTGCCGAAGAACTGTTTATAAGAAAGGAAGAAGCAGAAGCGGTAAGGAACATTTTGCATACACTGCCGGAAACATACAAGGAAGTTTTTATGTGGAGAGTATTTGCGGAATTGAGTTTTAGGCAGATAGGGCAGATGTTCGGTAAATCTGATAATTGGGCATGTGTGACTTACCACCGTGCCAAAGCGATGATCAAGTCAGAACTGGAGGACAAAGATTATGAAAAATGAGTGCAGCATTGTACGGGACCTTATTCCTTTATATTCAGAAGATATGGTCAGTGCCGATACGGCAGCTTTTATAGAAGAACATCTTAAAGGCTGCGAAGCTTGTATGAATGAATATCAGAAAACTAAAGACCCAAAGCCGATACAGAATTCTAATGACGCGGCGCCGCTTAAGAACCTGAACCGGAAAATGAAGATAAAGAAAATTAATATAATTGCCATGACGGCAGTATTTGTTGTGCTTTTTGCAGTTTCAGTGTTTGTAAAACTGTCAGCGCCAATCTATATTCCCTATTCCGAAGGTATAGTTACGCTTGAAAAATACGGCGATAAAGGTATTATTTTAAATTTTGATGAAAGCGTGACGGACTTTGATTACAGAGTCTACGACGATCCTTACGACAGCAGTATATGCTATTGCGATATTGAGGCGTGGACTACTATTTGGGACAGATGGTTTTCAAAGAGAAACGAAAATCTGTCAGCGGTAGTCGAAGGAAGAAGCAAACCAATGTTTATCTCTTATGTCCCAAACGACGAAACCGAGAATATCTGCATAGCAGAGTATGATCCCTACGCTGAAGATCAAATCGAAGCGGGCGCAGATACCGAACATGCAATTACACTGCCTAGACTGGCGCTCGGATATTACCTTATAATTGCAGTATCAGCACTGGCAATTATGATAATTGTATGGTTTGTTACAAGAAAGAAAAAGCAAATACGCATTTGGGCGGAGAGGCTCGGCCTTTATCCCGCCGCATACATTATAAGCCACTTTATCATTTCGGGTATCTGCTGGGCAACTAACTCTTTAACCCGCGACTTTTCTTCAATAATTTTATTGTCTGTACTGTTGTATGGCGGGCTGCTGTTGGCGCACAATATCTGGTACCTTAGAAAGGAAAATTTTTATAATCCTTAATCTGCATTTCAATATATTACCGGTTGTATTTATACTGACTGGTAAATTCTACAGATTTTTATTCAAGGATTGTTTAGTGGCGTTAACTATATCTTCGATTATACGTACCTGTTGGGTTGTACAGTTGTCTAACAGCTCTGCGATATGAGCGATGGAAGCGCTGCGATTTTCAGGACTGTTATCATATAGCAGTTCATCCGTTCTTACTTCTAGCGCCAGTGCAATTTGTGTAAAAGTAAGAAGGCTCATTTTAGTATTTGCAGTCTCGATGTGGCTCATATGAGTGGTAGAAATTCCTACTATTTCGGCAAGTTTTTCTTGTGACAATCCTCTTGCTCTTCTGGTTTTTCGTATTCTTTGACCTATTGCGTAGTAATCCAAAGCATCCATAATTATTCGCCCTTTCAGTTTAATGTTACTTGAATAGTATGGGCTATTATGCTATAATTCTATAAACTATATAGGCTAAAATATATCTATATAGTTAATTTATACGTTTAAAGGAGATTGCTATGAGTAAATCAAATAGGAAAATCAGATCAATTGCAAGTGTAACTTTAACAGCAGCTTTGGTATGTTCACTGCTATCAGCTCAGTCAAGTATATCATACGCTGCCGTAAAGGCAAAAAAGATAACTTTGAACAGGACAAAACTGTCTATGAATGTGGGCGAGAAAGCGACTATCAAGGTAAAGAAAGTAACGCCTAAAAAAGCAGGAAAATCAGTTAAGTATAAGTCCGGCAATAAAAGTATTGCGGCTGTTACTAAGAAAGGAGTGGTGACTGCCGTAAGTGCAGGAAACACAAAAATAACCGTAACTGCAAAGAGCAATAAAAAGGTAAAGAAGACGGTTAAGGTTACGGTAAGGAATAAGGCTGAAGAGCATACAACGCAGGATGTACAAGGAAATATATTCTTTGATAATACATTGGGACAGAATGTGCAGAGCACACCGCCGCAGGCAACTAACGTACCGGGTGACAATAACGAACCTGTAAAAACGCATGAACCGGATGTAAGTGACGAACCTATACAGACGGAGGAACCAACAGCAACGTCAACAAAGGAACCAAATACAGGAATTGTGTCGCCACCTGCGCTGGATATTGATCCAACACCTTTTGAAACATCTACTCCGACTAAAAATCCTGATAATACTGATAAAAATGCAAATGATGTAAAAGCGCTTCAAAAGATAATTAAGGAACAGAAGGAGCGTGGAGCATGGGTTAGTGAAGATATAAATAATAGTGATGAATATACGTGGGAAAACGGAAGGCTTGTAGGAATAGATTGGGATGCGACTTATGATGATAATTATAATAGTATCTCAAAAAATCTAACAGGGGATTTAAATTTATCAGATTTTACGGCGTTGAGAGAGTTTGAATGTTATGATAACCAATTAAGCAGTTTAGATGTGACAGGATGTAAGGCATTAGAATTGTTGTATTGTGGCAATAATAGATTAACTATTTTAGACGTTTCGCATTTAGAAAAGTTAGAGGATTTATCATTTTCTGGTAATTCTCAACTTGCTGTAGATGCAACAAGTTGCACAGCATTGGAAACATTGATGTGTTTGAGAACTCAATTAAGCAGTTTGAAAGTAATGGATTGCACGTCGTTGAAAAATTTGGAGTTTTATGACTGTCAAATAAGTAGTTTGGATGCTACAGGATGTATAACATTGGAGAGTTTGGATTGTTCGACCACTCAGTTAAGCAATTTGAAAGTAACAGGATGTATAGCATTGGAGAGTTTGGATTGTTCGAACACTCAGTTAAGCAATTTGAAAGTAACAGGATGTACGGCACTTAAATCATTGGATTGCAGAGGCAATAAATTAAATAGTTTAGATGTGTCAAATTTAAAAAATTTAGTTTCGTTATCATTTGATTATAATCTTCAACTTGCTAATGTAAATGCAACAGGCTGCGTGGCATTAGAATATTTAAATTGGGATAGTACAGTTAAGCTAAGCAGTTTAGATGTGACAGGATGTACAGCGCTTAAATCATTGAATTGCAGAGACAATAAATTAAATAGTTTAGATGTAACAGGATGTACAGCACTTAAATCATTGGATTGTAGCGACAATTTTGAATTAAGCAGTTTGGGTGTAACAGGCTGCACAGCATTAGAATTATTGAGATGCTCTGGCAATCAATTAAGTAGTCTGGATGTAACAGGATGTACAGCATTAGAATCATTGATATGCTCTGCCAATCAATTAAATAGTTTGGATATAACAGGCTGCACAAAATTAGAATTATTGGAATGTTCAGGCAATCAATTAAGCAGTCTGGATGTAACAAGGTGTACGGCGTTAAAAGAAGTGGCATGTGTGGCAAACAAACTAAGTAGCCTGGATGTAACAAGGTGTACAGAATTAAAAGAACTGATATGTTATGGAAACAAGCTAAGTAGTTTGGATGTAACGAAGTGTACAAAATTAAGCATTTTAAAGTGTTATGATAATCAACTAACTACCATTGACGTATCAAACTGTCCTCTGTTATTTAGTGAAGATGGAAATTTATTATATGACAACGATGTCACTATAATAAAATAACCTGTAATTTGCAGTAATCTTCGTATAAATGAACATATAATCAAATAGGAAGGACTACATGGTATAAGACTGTTTGAGACCGCCGGTGCTTAAATAGCGTATTTTGCTATTTTATGCACCGCTGCGTGGCGAAACAAGTGAAAACGTGTCTTATACCATGTAGTCCTGTATATCTTTAATATGATTCTCGGCATCACGTCTGCCAAGCTGATATATTTCTTCCAGTTTATCCGGGTCACGCTCTACTGCGCCGAGAGTAATGGCGCGGCTTGGCCTTATTACGTATACGGCGCCCTTTTCTTCCTGTTCTGAAATATACTGCAGGGTTTTGTTATACCGTATATGCCTTGTCTGTATTGCATTTACGAATAAAGGATATTTTCTGTAGAGAAGTTTTATAAGCGGCATAAAGGAATTGGGAGATTTCTGATAACCCAGAGGTCTTGTCAGTATAATGACGTTTTTCTCATAACCTTTATGCTGGAAATATCTTATCGGGATAGAATCGGACATTCCGCCGTCTAAAAGCGAATATTTTCCGATATTGACAATTTGTGAAACAACAGGCATTGACGCTGATGCGCGAAGCCATTCTATATCGGTAAAGTCACCTGTACTACACTTGTGGTATACGGCTTTTCCGGTATTTACATCAGTGCCGACAGCGTAAAATTCCATTGGTGAGTTTTTAAAAGTTTCGGTATCAAATACATCTAAAAGCTGAGGGATTGTCTGATAACAGAATTTGGCGCCGTAAAGGTTGCCCGTAAAAAGCAGAGAGCCAAGACCGGCAAATCTTTTATCCCGGCAGTATTTTTTATTGTAGCGTATGACGCGGCCGGGCTGGCGGGACTTATAGTTACAGCCGAAAGCAGCTCCCGCTGAAACTCCGACAGCCCCGTCAAAGGTGATATTATTCTCCATAAATACATCAATTACGCCGGCGGTATACATGCCTCTCATGGCGCCGCCTTCCATAACCAGACCGATTTTCATATTATTTTGCAACAGCTTTCTTTACTTTTTCAAATTCGTCAGTAATTTCTTTGGAAGGAGCAGGTGTAGCAAGGCTCACAACTACAAAGAATATACATGCTACTATAAACGCCGGGAGAAGTTCATATATACCGAATATTCCTCCAAGCGGGTTAAGGACAAATTTCCATACAAATACGGTTATGCCGCCGCTTAACATTCCTGCAAGGGCGCCCCACTTGTTGCTTCGTTTCCAGAAAAGCGAGAACAGTACGACAGGTCCGAAAGAAGCTCCGAAACCGGCCCATGAGAACGATACTATTCCGAATACCGAGCTGTTGGGGTCGCTTGCGATAAATATTGCGATCGCTGCGATGACTACAACCGTAATACGCGCAGCTATCATAGATGCTGTGTTAGATAATTTCAATTTAAAACCATCCTCTAAGATATCTTTTGATATACTTGAAGAAGCGGCGAGAAGCTGTGAATCTGATGTAGACATTGTTGCCGCAAGGATTCCTGCAAGGATCACGCCTGCTACTATGGCGGCAAGTATACCGTGCGAGCTTATAAGTTTGGCAATCTCAACAATGATCGTTTCAGGGTCTTTTAATGTTTCAAGCACGCCGTTTTTACTCATTGCGTTACCCATAAGTCCTATGAATACTGCAACGGAAAGAGATATTACAACCCATATTGAAGCGATCCTCCTGGAGAGCTTAAGTTTGTTTTCATCTTTTATAGCCATGAACCTTAATATGATATGAGGCATTCCGAAGTAGCCAAGTCCCCATGCGATCATTGAAGCGATCGTAAGAGGCGGATAAGGAGCGGCCGCCCCGTCTGAATATGTCTGTGTGAAGCTGAAATATCCCGGAAGTGATTTTGCGTTTTCTATAACGGCGCCCATACCGCCTGCGCTTACTACGCCAAAACCAAGTATTACTATGAGCGCGATCGTCATGATGATGCTCTGTAAGAAGTCTGACGTGCTTGCGGCAAGGAATCCGCCGAGCGTTGTATACAGAACGATCACTATTCCGCTGATGATCATCGCGGTTACATAATTCACTCCGAAAAGACTGTTGAAGAGTTTTCCGCATGCAGCAAATCCTGAAGCCGTATATGGAATAAAGAATACTATGATCACAAGAGCAGCTATGATTGAAAGGATATGCTTTTCATCCCTGTGCCTCTTTGAGAAGAACTCGGGCACTGTCGTAGAGTCTCCCGCAATTTCAGTATATTTTCTGAGACGTTTTGCAACAATAAGCCAGTTGACATATGTACCTATTGCAAGTCCTATCGCAGTCCATGCAGCGTCTGCAACGCCTGTGGCATAAGCTAATCCCGGAAGTCCCATAAGCAGCCAGCTGCTCATGTCCGAGGCTTCTGCGCTCATTGCCGTTACAAAGGGGCCGAGGTTACGTCCGCCAAGGTAAAAGTCTTTGGTCGAATTGTTTTTGCGTGAAAAAAATATACCTATGCCAATAACCAAGATCAGATAAAAGATTATTGATATAAGTATACACACGTTAGAACTGGTAGTTATCATTTTTCTTCCTCCTATAAAGTTATATCCAATTAAGTATAGCAGTTATATTAATCCACCGCAAGCAGTAATTATCTGTCCGGTCAGATAAGGGCTCTGCAAACTTAATGAATATATCATATCCGCGATCTCTTCCGGCGTTCCGAACCGTCCCGCGGGAATATCGTTTATCATTTCTTTTTTCTCTTCCGGCGTAAAGACTGAATTCATGTCGGTATCGATTACGCCGCATGAGACAGCGTTTACCGAAATGCCGCTCGGGGCAAGTTCTTTTGCAAGGGCCTTTGTAAATGAATTAAGGGCTCCTTTTGAAGCCGAATACGCAACTTCGCACGAGGCGCCGCACTCTCCCCATATCGAGGATACATTAATTATGCAGCCTGATTTTTTTGATATCATCGATGGGATAGCTTCCCGGCAGCAGTAAAATACGGAGTCCATATTAGAGCCAAAGACGTTGCGCCACTCCTTATCGGACATGTCGTGTAAAAGGCCTATATGCGATATGCCGGCGTTGTTGATAAGTATATCGGTACCGCCGAAAGCCTCATTTACGGCTGTGAAAAGTTCTTTTACATTGCCTGATAAAGACAGATCCCCCGTATAGGTTATGCAGTCTGAACCGAGCGACATGACCTTACTTTTTACCGCTTCAAGCATGTCGGAATTTTTGCGGCAGGCGATAGCCATATGAACATTTTCCTTTGCAAAACGCAGCGCCGCAGCTTTTCCGATTCCGCGGGACGCACCTGTGATAATAACTGTTTTCATATATACATTCTTCCTGACTTAATTGGTTTATCATTATTAAGTATAGAGTTTTTTTGCGAAATGAGCAACAATATTTGTATTTTCCTGATGATTGTGATAGAATGGCGATAATTGGGGAAATATCGTTTTATAATAAAAGATAAGGCAGGTAGCTGTGATGAAAAAGAAAAACAGCATAGGCAAAATAATATTTGTGATGTTTTTAAGATCGTTTTTTACCGTGGTACTGCTTCTTTTGGTTGCAATGGGAAGCTATGGCCTTACGATGAAGTATTATGAAGTGACCGCGGATGAAACGGGCGAAAAGGACATGCTCGATATAGTCGGCGACGTTACCGCCGATGAGATTTCACGTAATATAATATATTCTGTCAATCCCGAAAATTCAGTGGTGGAAGGAATCGTAATAGAAGTTCTTAATACCGTGACGGGTAATCTGGATTTTATAACAATTCCCGCGAACACGCAGTTTACTATCGGCAGCGAAGTATATAAAAGGATGTGCGCCGCGGGAGCAGATGTGCCGCAAATCATGAAAATGTCGCTGCTTAACAGTTATTTTTCGGACAATACATCATATGAGTACGGGATACTTATGCTGGAAGATTATCTGGGTATAGACATAGGGTATTATACAGCGGCAGAAAGCAGCGTATTTAACAGTTGGTTTGATAAAGATGCGGATACGGGATTATATACGCCTTCCGAAAGCCTTATAAGCGAGGCGGCGCAGTATGCCGGCAATAATGATATGCAGGGATTTATTAAGCTTAAGTATGAATCGTTAGTATCTGACCTTAAAGTGAAGAGTAAACTTAAGTATGCGGATACGTATGCGGCGGTCGACCCGGCGTATATATACTGCCATATGATCTCGGGCAAAGCAGAGCTTGAAGATTATCTTATCAGCGTAAAGAAAGCGAAACAGCAGTACGAGACTATCCTTTCAGATGATAAGCATACTACCGAGCAGGTAAACGACGTTTCTATCCCGTCGGTAGGGAAGAATATAAAGGTGCTTAACGGAAGCGGTACGGAAGGCATTGCCGCGGCAGCGAAAAGCATGCTTGAAAAAGACGGACTGACCGTGGTAAAGATCGCAGATAATTCCGAGATTATTGATAATACTATTATATATGTAGCAAAAGAAGGTATGGGACGGGATTTGAAGCATTATTTTAACGGCGCGGAAATAGAACCGGGGCAAATGGATGAAGGAATCGATATTCTTATCATTGTAGGTTCGGCCGATTCAGGGATACTGACTGAGCAATAATATTATGCCGGAGGATGATATTGTATGGGTGAAATCGTGGATATAATGGGACTTTCAGTAAATACCGTGAGTGAGCGGGAACTTAAAGGCCTTGTACAGTCATATATGATGAGCGAAGCCATAAATGTTATATATATGGTTTCGGTGGGTACGTTAAAAAGCGCTGCGGAGGATCCGGAATACAGAAGGGACGCCGTAAGCGAAGCGGATCTTGTGCTGCCCGCCGAAGATATTGTATTTAACGGGGTGCCGAGGAAAAAAACAAGGGGAGCGATAGATGATTACCGCAGCCTGATAAAGATAATCGGGGAGTTATGTAAAAATAAAAAAGTATATGTGATCGGAGAAAATCAGAAAGATACCGAACTTTTTATACAGCTGTTTGCCGGACGCAGTCCCGAGGCAGATATGTGCGGCATGTATTCCATGGACGCCGGCTACAGTGATGAAAGCGTTATTAACGATATCAATACCAGGGTTCCCGACGTGCTGCTTCTTATGTTTAAGAGCCCGGAACTGGAAAACTGGATCGCGGAAAATAAGTCAAAGCTCAATGCGAAGCTTCTTGTGGGAGTGGGCAATATATCGGAAGATATAATAATGACACATGTAAAGCCTGCCAAATGGATAAGAAAGCTTGGCATAGAGAGTCTGTATTTTAGTATAGTAAAAAGAAAATATATGGATAATAAAAGAAAGGAACGTATATTAGATTCATTATTGGCAGAATATAATAAGGAGGACAGCTAAATATTTTGAGAGGAGTGTCTTGACTGGGTATTCTGCTTAAAAAAAATATATTTCTGGATATCATTCTTATATTTATCGGTGTAAGCCTTATGGCGGCGGGCGTAAGGTTTATATATGAACCACTGGGGCTTGTAACGGGCGGCGTATCGGGATTCGCTATTATTGTGAAATTCCTGACACGCTCATTTTTTAACGGCGGGATCCCGGTATGGATAACCAATGCCGTGATAAATATACCGCTGTTTATAGCGGGAAGATACGTAAAGGGCAGAAAATATATCATACGTTCATTTTTTGCCGTAGTCATATTTACTGCGGAACTGTCTTTTTTGCCCGAGATACCGGTTCTCGGAAACGATATGCTCATGGGCGCGGTATATGGCGGCGTACTGTCGGGGGCGGGACTTGGTATAGTTATGGTAAGGATGTCGTCAACGGGAGGGACGGATCTTCTCGGCGCGATCATAAGGCATTATATTCCGCAGTACAGTATAGCCACTGTCATTATGTATATTGATACCGTGATAATCGCTCTTGGGGCGGCGGCATTTGGAATAAGGAGCGCCATGTATGCGGTTATCGCAGTGTATATCACCTCCAAAGTTATGGATGCTGTCGTAAGCGGTATCAGATATTCCAAACTTGTTATTGCGATAACGGATAATTCGGAAGATATATCTTATCAGATAATGAACCGGGCAAACAGGGGCGTTACGCTGGTAAAGGCGAAGGGGATGTACAGCGGCAATGATAAGGACATGCTCATATGCGCGGCGCCAAAGCGTGAATATATAAAATTAATAAGGATAATAAGCGAAAAAGACGCCAAAGCATTCGTTATGATATCCGATATAAGAGAGGTGCTCGGAGAGGGATTTGTGGGCGCGGAGAAGTTCCTTGATTAAAATATGCATAATATGTATGTGCAAATTACACAAAATAACAGTGAATATTTTGTAAAGAAACAATATAGATTTTTAGTAATGGAGGGTGTATCATATACGTTGCGAGCACATTTAAATATTATATTTGTGCATACTTAATGAAGTTATATAACCTTTAGGAGGGAAAAACAAAAAATGGCAAGTTTATCATTGAGAAACATTAACAAGACATATCCTAACGGATTTGTAGCAGTAAAGAATTTCAATCTGGAGATAGCAGATAAGGAATTCATTATTTTTGTAGGACCGTCAGGATGCGGTAAATCTACAACACTTCGTATGATTGCAGGTCTTGAAGAGATCACGGAAGGAGAATTATACATAGGCGACAAGCTGGTTAATGATGTTGAGCCTAAGGACAGAGATATAGCGATGGTTTTCCAGAACTACGCTCTGTATCCTCATATGTCCGTATATGACAATATGGCGTTTGGATTAAGACTCAGGAAGACCCCGAAGGACAGGATTGACAAACTGGTTCATGAGGCAGCTAAGATCCTTGACATTGAACATCTGTTGGATCGTAAGCCGAAGGCTTTGTCAGGAGGACAGAGACAGCGTGTGGCTATGGGACGAGCTATCGTGCGTGATCCTAAGGTATTCTTAATGGATGAGCCTTTATCAAACCTTGATGCAAAACTTCGTGTGCAGATGCGTATCGAGATCTCCAAGCTTCATCAGAGACTTGAGACAACTATTATATACGTAACGCATGACCAGACAGAGGCGCTTACTCTCGGTACGAGAATCGTTGTAATGAAAGACGGTGTTATACAGCAGGTAGATACGCCGCTTGACCTTTACATGAAACCGTGCAATCTGTTCGTTGCAGGATTTATAGGTTCTCCGCAGATGAACTTCATTGATGTAAGGGTTGTTAAGGAAGGCGATAATGTAGACCTTAGGTTTGGCGACAATTATTCAATAAGGCTTCCCGAAACAAAGGCTAAGAAAGTTATTGACGCAGGATATGAAGATAAGATAGTAGTTCTCGGAATCAGGCCTGAAGATATTAAAGATGAGGAAATGTTTATATCACAGGCAAAGGATTGCTGCCTTGACGCAACAGTTAAGGTATATGAGATGCTTGGCGCAGAAGTATTCCTGTACTTTACTGTTGATAAGTATGACATTACCGTAAGAGTTAACCCTCGTACAACGGCAAGGCCGGGCGATACGGTTACTATCGCATTTGATATGTCGAAAGCTCATCTGTTTGATAAGGAAACAGAGCAGGTAATTACTAATTAATTACTGTACATAACAAATAAAATATAGTATATTTAAAGAGGCTGTTTACACTATAATAAGTGGTCGGCCTCTTTTTAAATTATATTTTTGGAAAAAGGGGATAAAAAATGGAGCGTATTTTACTAAATGAAGACTGGGAATTTTTTGTTGCTGATGTTGATAAATATTTTTGGATTCCGACACCAAAACAGAAGGTTGAGATCCCACATGATCACAGCGTGACAGCTGCGCGGAGCAAGGATGCGAAGGGACAGGCAAATAATGCGTTTTGTGAGGGTGGCGCATTTGATTATGTGAAAAAAATATATGTGCCCCGGGAATGGAAAGGCAAGAAGCTGCTTTTGGAATTTGAAGGGGTATATATGAATGCGGCGGTATTCTGCAACGGAAATCTGATCAGGAGGCATCCGTACGGTTATACGGAATTTCACTGCGATATAACAAAATATGTTGAATACGGAAGCGAAAATGAAATAAAGGTTACGGTAATAAGCAATCAGCCCAATACAAGATGGTACAGCGGACTTGGAATATACAGGCCGGCGTGGCTGCTTATCGGAAACGATTTGATGATAAAGCCGTGGGGGACATATATTGTCACTCAGGAAAACAGGAAAATACAGATATCTACAGAAGTAGAAAATAACAGCGGGGAAGAAAAAGCATTTACGGTAAAGCATACGGTTTATGATGCAGAAGGAAACTGTATACTTGAGGATCGTGCCGAAAGTATATGCGGCGCAGGTTCCAAGCAGACAGTCACGGTATGCTTTGAGGATGACGATCTTAAGCTGTGGTCTGTGGACGATCCGTATCTGTACACGATGAAGACGGAAATACTGTGCGGGGATACCGCAGCCGATGAAAGCGAGACTAAATTCGGCGTGCGTGATATTTCGTTTGACGCGAAACATGGATTTAGGTTAAATGGCAAAACGCTTAAGCTGAAAGGCGGATGCGTACATCACGACTGCGGGATACTGGGGTCTGCTTCTTATACCGGAGCCGAAAGAAGAAAGGTAAGGTTGCACAAGGAAAATGGCTATAATGCGATACGTACCGCCCATAATCCGCCGTCAAAGGCTTTCCTTGATGCATGTGACGAAATGGGCATACTGGTCATAGACGAGATCTTCGACTGCTGGAATGTATCGAAGACAACGAATGATTACGGGATGTTTTTTGAAAAATACTGGAAAGAAGACGTTACGTCCATGGTAATGCGCGACAGGAACCATCCGTCTGTGATCATGTGGTCGACCGGAAATGAGATACCCGAAAGGAACGGAAGTTCAGACGGATATAATACGGCCGCAATGCTTGCGGATTATATAAGGAAACTTGACAGTACAAGAGCGGTTACAAATGCGGTCTGCATATTGTATGAACCGGGAGCGCAGGAACATTTTGCCGAGATTACCGAAAAGTTTATAGAGCCTCTGGATGTTGTCGGATACAACTATATGCCCGACAGATATGAAAATGATGCAAAACTGTTTCCGGACAGGGTATTTTACGGAAGCGAAGCTTTTGCAAATGACATTTTTAATATATGGGAAAAGGTTGAAAGATTTCCTTATGTGATAGGGGATTTTGTATGGACCAGCCTTGATTATTTGGGCGAAGCCGGAATAGGACGGGTGAAATATTCAAAGGACGATATAGGCTTCGTCGGAAAATATCCGTGGAGATATGCATGGTGCGGAGACATTGATGTATGCGGCAATAAGCGTCCGCAGTCATACTACAGGGACTGCGTGTGGAACAATGAGATGAAGCCTTATATCGGCGTGCATGATCCCGAAAAGGATTATGAAAATGAAGATGCGTCGATGTGGTCGTTTGCCGATCTGATATCTTCATGGACATTTGGCGGATATGAAGGAAAAAAGGTGCATATTGAAGTCTTTTCATGCGCAGATGAGATTGAACTTATAATAAACGGCGTTTCGCTTGGAAAGAAAAAAGCCGGGAAAGAGATGAAATACAGGGTTATGTATGAGGCGGAGTATATGCCGGGAACGATAGAAGCCGCCGCATATAAGGACGGAGTTTTGGTAAGCCGCAGCGTGGTATGCACCGCGGGCGAAGCTGTCAGCCTGCGTACCGATGTCTCTGTGAGCGACCGTGCCGAATTAAACGGAGCGGTACTTGCATACGTTATGCTGGAGGCAGCCGATGAGAACGGAAATGTGTGCACGCAGTCGGAAAAGAAAGTAAAATATACTGAAACAGCCGGAGTAAAGCTTCTTGCTTTTGGCAATTCAGATCCTCTGTCTGAGGAGTCATATACTCAGAAAGAGTGCTGTCTGTACCGCGGAAAAGCCTTGGCAATAGCTGAACTTACAGATGTAGACAACATTGATCCGGATATAGTGGCGTCAGCCTTTACTTTTTTGTCTTAAAGTGATACACTAATATAAATATACAGTTTTATCGGGGTGAGAAGGTATGATATCTAATCAGGTTATTCAAAATACTATAGAGGGGATAAAGAATATCTCGCGGGCAGAGATATGCATAATGAATGTTGAAGGGCAGGTTATATCTTCGACATTTGAAGAAACGGCAGGCTATGAGCAGGTTGTCATATCATTTGCGGATTCGCCGGCGGACAGCCAGGAAGTGCAGGGTATGCAGTTCTTTAAGGTGTTTGACGATAATCATCTTGAGTATATCGTGCTCGTAAAAGGCGACGGCGAAGACGTACATATGATAGGCAAGATGATAGTTTTCCAGATGCAGAGCCTTCTTGTGGCATACAAGGAAAGGTATGATAAAGATAATTTTATTAAAAATCTGCTGTTAGACAATCTTCTGCTTGTGGATATATATAACCGCGCCAAAAAACTCCACATCGAACCTAATGTCAGACGAGGGGTGTTTCTGATATCGACAAGGTCTTCGAAAGGGAGTTTTGATAAAAATGACAATAACGTGCTTGAGATAGTAAGAAGCCTGTTCGCAGTGCGGTCGAAAGATTTTATTACAGCTGTAGACGAAAAGAATATCATCGTTGTCAAGGAACTGAAAGTGTCGGAAGATTATGATGATCTGGATAAAACGGCGAGGATGATACTTGACATGCTGAATACGGAAGCAATGACAAATGTATGCGTTGCTTACGGAACTATCGTAGAAGATATAAAGGAAGTTTCGCGTTCTTATAAAGAAGCGAGAATGGCGCTTGACGTGGGTAATATTTTCTATAGTGATAAGCATGTTATTGCATATAATAATCTTGGTATAGGAAGGCTTATATATCAGCTCCCTGTACAGCTTTGCAGTCTGTTCATAAAGGAAAGTTTTGGCGGACAGTCGCTTGAAGATTTTGACGAGGAGACGCTTAATACGATCAACAGGTTTTTTGAAAACAACCTTAACGTATCGGAGACGTCAAGACAGCTTTATATACACAGAAATACGCTCGTATACAGGCTTGACAAACTGCAGAAGAGCACGGGGCTTGACCTCAGGGTGTTTGAAGACGCGATAACGTTTAAGATTGCGCTGATGGTATCGAAGTACATTAAGTATATGGAAAACAATAATTACTGATCATGGAGGAAAGGCAGTGCAGGATAACGGGGAATATATAATAGAATTTGAGAATATATCTAAAACATATTCAGAAGGTGTGGACGCACTTGACGGAGTTTCTTTTTCAATAAAAAAAGGGGAATTTGTTTTTATAGTAGGACCAAACGGTTCGGGCAAATCAACCCTTATCAAACTGCTTCTTAAAGAGATAGAGCCGACAGAGGGTATTATAAAAGTATCGGGAAAGGATAATTCAAAGATCAAACGCAGGAATATACCTAAGTACAGGAGGAACATCGGAGTGGTATTTCAGGATTTCAGACTGTTGGGCGACAGGAATGTGTTTGAAAATGTGGCTCTGGCGCAGCGGGTTATCGGAGTTCCGAAATGGAAAATGGACAGGAATGTGGCTTCAGTGATCTCAATGGTTGGGCTTACGGAAAAGCTTACGGCCAATCCGCAGGAACTTTCCGGCGGGGAGCAGCAGAGGGTTGCGCTTGCAAGGGCGCTTGTGAACAGGCCGGGCATACTCCTTGCGGACGAACCTACAGGCAATCTTGACCCTAAAAATGCATGGAGCATTATGGAGCTTCTTGACGAGGTTAATAAACTCGGCACAACCGTAATAGTAGTTACGCACAATAATGAAGTTGTTGATATGATGCAGAAGCGCGTGATCGCGATGCATAACGGCAAGCTTACTCATGATGAAAGTAAAGGTGGATATGCATATGAGATGTATTAACGTGTTGTTATACGGTTTAAAGCAGGGAATGAAAAATATCAGGCAGAACGGCTTGTTTACGCTTGCTTCGATCGGTACGATATCGGCCTGCCTGTTCTTGTTTGGGATATTTTATTTTATCGTATGCAATTTTCAATATATGGTAAAAAATGCGGAAACGTCTGTCGGAGTAACCGTTTTTTTTGATGAAGGCATAAGCGAAGATACTATCGAAGAGATAGGAAACAGCATAAGAAGTCGGGAAGAAGTGCTTGATATAAAGTTCGTATCTGCGGACGAAGCCTGGGAAAAGTTTAAAAAAGATGTGTTTGCGGATTCCGAAAACGAACTGTCTGAAACATTCGGTTCCGACAACCCGCTTAGGGACTCGGCTTCGTACGAAGTGCATCTTAACGACGTGTCAAAACAAAGCGGCCTTATAAAATATATCAAAAAACTAGACGGCGTAAGAGAAGTAAAAGGTTCGGCGGAAACGGCGCGCGGACTTGGAAATATCAACAGGCTTGTAGGATATGTATCCGCGGCGATCATAATAATCCTGCTCGCAGTGGCTGTATTTTTGATAAATACTACGGTATCCATGGGAATCGCGGTGCGCAGAGAAGAAATAGGGATAATGAAGCTGGTAGGCGCAGCCGATTCGTTTATCAGGCTTCCGTTTATCATCGAAGGCGTTGTTATCGGTCTGGTAGGCGCGGCGATACCGCTTGTTATATTGTATTTTATGTATTCAGGGATAATTTCATTTATAGCGGATAAATTTTCAGTGCTTTCGGATATACTTGTATTTCTGGACATTAGTGATGTATTTGCCGTTCTTGTGCCCGTTTCGATAGCGGTAGGCGTGGGAATAGGTTTTTTGGGAAGTGTATGGACCATGAGAAAGCATCTCAGAGTGTGACAAGGGCTGTTCGCTTATTAAGGGGGAAAACCATATGAAATGTTTGAGGATATTAAAAAGGATAACTGCGCTTATATTGTGCGTTTCCGTTATAGGGGAAAGCATTGTTTTTGCCGATACCGCATTTGCCTCATACCAGGATACGGTAAACGGCGCAAAGGCAGAGATAGAGCGTATCAGCGCCGAAAGGAAAGAAATGGAGGAAGCCCTGAAAAATTACCGGACCGGTAAGGAAGATATCCTTTCTTCAATAGAAAAGCTGGACGATAAGATATCCAAAGTCACAAAAAATATAGTGAATATAAAATCAAAAATAAAGAAAAACCGGAAAAATATCGCATCGCTTGAGCAGAAAATAGAAGTTTCTGAAGGCGATATACAAAATCAGTATGAGACAATGAAGAAGCGCATAAAATATATGTATGAAAATGGAAGTTCAGGTTATATAGAGATACTTCTTGCTTCCGACAGTTTGTCTGATTTCCTGAACCGTTCGGAATATATCGGAAAGATATCGGATTACGATGCAAATATGCTTGAAAATTTTGTGAAAGCAAAAAAACAGCTTGAAACGAAGAAACAGGATCTTAACGACAGAAGGACGGTTCTTCTTGCGGAGCGGGATGAGCTTAAAGCGCAGAAAAAAACGATGGATAAGATCGTAGATAAAAAGAGCAAAGAACTGGATACCTATAATGCGAATATAAACAGCGCAGAACAGCAGATCGGAGAGTACAGCAGCGAGATTGAAAAGCAGGACCGGATCATAGAAAACGCTCTTCTTGCCGAACAAAGAAGGATAGCGATGGAAGAACAGAAAAGAAAAGAAGAGGAAGCAAAGAAGGCAGCGCAGGAGAAAGAACAGGGCGATAAGACAGCGTCGCCTTCAGATACTGATGAACCTGACAGCAGCAGCGTGCCGGCAGGCGGGTTTAGGTGGCCGCTTCCTGTATCGGGAAAGATAACTTCGCCTTTCGGGTCAAGAACGAGCCCTACGCAGGGCGCGAGCACTTATCACCAGGGAATTGATATTGCGGCGCCGGCGGGTACGGCAATACTTGCGGCAAAAGCGGGAACGGTTGTTACAGCGTCATACAGTTCCGTATCGGGTAATTATATAATGATCAATCACGGCGGAGGAGTTTTTACGGTGTATATGCATGCGTCTTCACTTGCGGTATCAAAGGGACAGCAGGTAAGCGCAGGCACAACCATAGCTTATGTAGGTTCTACAGGAGTCTCCACAGGCTCGCATCTGCACTTTGGGGTAAGTGTAAACGGAAGCTATGTTAATCCTCTGAATTATGTTTCAAGGTAATAAAAGGAGATATTATGGATAACGATAAACATTTTTTAAAAGGGTTTATTTTAGGAGTCCTGGCCGCGCTTGCGGTGGGGTGCGTATGCCTGTTTCCGTTTGTGCGTAATGCGGCGGGAAAAAACAGTTTGGAAAAAAGCTCTTATGCAGTTGATGAAGATTTTGTAAATGAGTTTAACCAGATACAGAGTTATATTGATAAATACTATCTGGACGTGGACAAAATAGACAAGAAGACCGTACAGGACGGTATGTATAAAGGTATGCTGGAATCTATCGGCGATAAGTACGCCGCGTATTATTCCGAAGATGAATTTAAGAATCTGATGGAAAAAAACGAAGGACAATACGGCGGGGTAGGAGCATATGTTTCGCAGGATGCGGAAAAAGGAGATATAGTTGTTGTCAGACCGTTTGAAGGCGGACCGATGGATAGGGCAGGTATCAGAGCCGGAGATATAATTGTGGAAGTGGATAAGACACCGGTAAACGGAATGACGCTTGACGAAGTTGTTACATTGATGAAAGGAAAAGAAGGGACTGATGTGGCGGTAAAGCTCATGCGAGGTACCGAAACTTTCGAAACCACATTATCAAGAGAGATTGTGGATGTGCCTACTGTATATCACAGGATAATTGACGGGACAGATATCGGATATATATATGTATCGACATTTGATGAGATTACCGTAAGCCAGTTTAACGAGGCGATGGATGATATAGAAGCTAAAGGCGCAGGATCGCTTATTATAGACATAAGGGATAACGGAGGCGGTATGCTTGGCACAGTGGTTTCCATGTTGGACAGAGTGCTTCCGGAAGGACTTGTAATGTATACTGAGACTAAAGACGGTGATGGCGAAAAATATTATTCTACAGATGAAGAAAGCTATGATAAGCCAATGGCAGTGCTTATAAACGGATACAGCGCAAGCGCTTCCGAGGTGTTTGCAGGCGCGGTGCAGGATTTTGGAGCGGCAGCTATTATCGGAACAAAAAGTTACGGAAAAGGCGTTGTACAGACTGTCATGCCTTTGAATCCTTACGGAGCCGGACCGGCGGTTAAATTTACTACTTCAAGATATTATACCCCTAAAGGAAGAAATATAGACGGTATAGGGATTACGCCCGATATAGAAGTGGAATATGATGCGGACAGTGTTGAGATAAAAGATGGTTTTGCATATGATAACCAGATCCGCAGCGCTATATCATTCCTTAGCGGTAAGTGATCAAAAGAACAGTTGTCTGAGGTTAGTTATGGAAACATTGCGTACAATATTTGAAAAATGGAAAAACGGTACGATAGCAGAGATGCTTGGCGAATGGAAATGGATTTTGGGTTACAGCAAAAAATACAAAAAGGCAATATGCCTGTATGTATTCTTGGGAGCCTTCTCTACGGTATTTTCCCTTATATCCGCCATAGCGGGAAAGCAGCTTATTGACATTGTAACGGGAATACATACCGATAAGGTGCCTGTTATTGCGGCGCTTATGATCGTTATGGCGCTTCTCAGCGTATGCCTTACATCTCTTATATCAAGGGTGTCGCTTAAGATATCTATTGATATACAGAATGATATACAGGCTGATATATTCCGGAAAGTACAGGATGCAGACTGGCTTAAGCTGGAAGAATATCACAGCGGAGACATACTTAACAGATTTTCAAACGACGTATCCGTAGTGGCAAATAACGCCATTAACTGGCTCCCCAATTTTATCATAAGCTCTTTTCAGCTTATCGCGGTATTCTGCGTGATTTTTTATTTTGACCATATTATGGCGTTCATATCGCTTGCAAGCGCGCCGATACTTATACTTGTATCAAGGATACTTGTTGAACGCCTGAGAGAGCACAGTAAGCGCGTAAGGCAGTTAAACAGTGAGATAATGGCGTTTGAACAGGAAGCCTTTTCCAATATGAATACGATCAAATCATTTGGGATAACGGGAAAATATCTTGCAAATCTTATAAAGTGGCAGGCTAAATATAAAGAGTATAACCTGGATTATAATATGTTTACGATAAAATCCAACATAATGCTTTACGTGGTTGGGATGCTGGCGCAATATGGCTCGTTCGGATGGGGCGTGTACAGATTGTGGACGCATTATATCACATATGGCGAGATGACTTTGTTCATATCGCAGAGCACAAGGCTTACGTCGTCGTTTAATTCAATGGTTTCTTTAATACCTACCATATTAAACAGTTCAGTGGCGGCAGGAAGGATCATTGAACTTCTTGATCTTCCGGAGGAAGTGATAATAAAAGAAGAGACGGATAAGCTTGCCGGATTCTGTGAAGACGGTTACTCGGTAAGGCTCAGAAATGTATCATTTGGATATGATAAAAATAAAAACGTTTTGTCGGATTCGGATTTTGAGGCGCATCCTAATGAGATAGTTGCTATTGTCGGCGCGTCGGGCGAAGGAAAAACAACGCTTCTGCGTATGCTTTTGGGGCTTATATATCCTGACAGCGGCGAAGCCGTTATAGAAGACGGAAACGGCAATACGGTAATGTTAAACGCGGGAGTAAGGAAACTGTTTTCATATGTCCCGCAGGGCAATACTATTTTTTCGGGCACTATAGCCGATAATATGAGAATGGTAAAAGAAGATGCCTCTGACGAGGAGATAGAGGAGGCGCTTAAGTGCGCCTGCGCGTGGGATTTTGTAAAGGATATCCCCGGAGGCATATATGGTGAAACAGGCGAACACGCAAACAGTTTATCGGAAGGACAAGCTCAAAGGATTGCGATTGCGAGAGCTGTTTTGAGGGACGCGCCCGTTTTTCTGTTTGATGAGGCTACGAGCGCGCTGGATAACGAGACGGAAAAGAAAGTGCTTGCCAACATTATAGGGAAAAAAGAGAATAAGACATGTATTGTGGCGACGCACAGATTATCCGTACTTGATATGTGCCACAGGATATACCGTGTAAACGATACTAAAATAGAAATAGTCAGTAAGGATATAATTAACGGAGGGGAACGGAATGTATAATATTGCCATATGTGATGACGATGTGAATTACATCCAGGAACTGAAAAAAATAATTATAGAATGTATTGATAATGAAAAAGAAGTAAGGTTTTTTGAATTTGATTCCGGAACAAAACTGCTTAAAAGCGATACGGATGATATCGATCTGATATTTTTAGATATACAGATGAAAGGCATGGACGGAAACGAGGCGGCTGTGAAACTGAACGAACTTGGTTATAAAGGTATACTTGTGCAGTGTTCGGGTATATATAATCCGACGCCTGAAACCATTAAGATATCGCCGTACAGATATCTTCTGAAACAGGATACGAAAGAAAAGACGATCGCGGAAATGGAAGAGATACTTGATTATATGGTTAAGACCAAGCGCTGTTATGAGATTGAAGGTTCATATCTGAGGGAAAAGATCAAATTCCGCGTGGCCGATATTGTATATATAACGCATCATCCGAAGGGCAGCAGCGTTCTTCATCTGTGCAGGGAAAAGGCAAAAAGATACAGCGAGGGCAATATTATAGTACCGTATGGTTTTGATAAACTTCTTGAAATGTTTGAATCCGCCGATTTTGCCATACCGCATAACAGTTATATGGTAAACCTGAAATATGTATCGACATTTGATTCGAAAAAGGAAATAATAGTTGCGGATGGGAAAATACTGACCATTTCACGCGGAAAGAAAGATGTATTCTTTAAGGAGTTTGCCAATTATACAAGAAGGAAATATAAGGAGAAGTTCTGATGTACCTGTATGAAATAGTATATAATTTCTGTATGATGCTGTCTATCGCCATAGAGATATATCTGGCATTTGATTTCTTTAAATCTTTTCATAAGCTCAGACCCGTATTTAAAAAGCAGGGAACCGAGCCGCTTTTTGGAATAGCCGTATTTATAATAAGTACGAGCGTGCATCTTATGTACAATAACCTTTTTAACTGCATAGAAACAATGGTAGTATATATGCTGGTAGCTTTGATACTTGTCGAAGGGAACCTGTGGGAAAAAGTTTTCCACTGGCTGCTTTTGATCCTGATATGTACAAGCACGGAAGTTGTTTTATGGTTTCTTATGGGCGTATCCGCAAAAGTGCCTACGCATCTCATGTATAAGAATGAAACGGTAATGATCAGCTGTATGATCATACTTAAGGCGATACAGTTCATGCTTCTTCTTGGGATAAAACAGATATCAAGGATAAATTCACACAAGATCACGGTAAAGACATTCAATGTATTTATTATCATACCTGTTGCGACATTTGCGATAATGTTCGTCATTCCTTATGTGTATGCGGCAAGACCGAGAATGATAGGCAGGGATATAGTGATGCTCCTGTCGTATTTTCTGCTTTTGGTCGGCAATATTTCATTGTTTTATGTCTTTACGAGATACAGCAGATACAAAGAAGAACAGGCGCTTCAGGAAATGAGCCGCATAAAATATGAAGAAAGAAAACAAAGGTATGTGAGTACGCAGGAATCTGACGCAACTTATAAGGAGCGTATGCATAATATCAAATACTATTTGAAGCAGATACGTATATATCTGGATTCCGGAGAATATCAGAATATAGCGGACATACTGGATGAGTTACAGGTAAGGGTACATAAAGAACAGGAAGAAATGCTGTGCAGCAACAAATTTCTGAACGCGCTTTTGATAGATTTCAGAGAGATTGCAAAAAAAGACGGAGTCAATATAGAGATATTTGTTGAACCGGGATTTAATATTGAATATATGAAAGAAATAGATCTGACGGCTGTACTTGGCAATCTGCTTGACAATGCCCTTGAAGCGGCGAAAAAGCGCGGTGACGAAGGCAGGATATATGCGGATCTGTACATGGCGAACAACGGAGCGCTTACCGTATTTAGGATTGCCAATAATTATCAGGGCGAGATAAAAAAGAAAGACGGCAGATTATTAACCACCAAAAAAGATACGGATATACATGGGATTGGAATACATAATGTTGAACGCATAGTAAGCAATTACAGCGGTTATATAAATCAGGATTATGAAGACGGTATATATGTCACTACGGTTATCATGCCCGCAGATAGTAATAAAAGTGCAAAAATCGACCCTATAGCTGCAAAAAATAGCCCTTCAGTTGAAAAAATAAAAAAAGTGTGAAATAATAATACAGTCATATAGAGATAATATCATGTTGGTGGGACAAGATAGTAAGATACGTAATATGGCTGTAGACACTACTATGATTGGAAACGGTCGGATAATTTGTAATTATTTGTTTAGTATGTGTTGTTTTATGTCGGGTAGGAAAGTGATAATTCTTTTCTGATGTTTCCTATGTTTGCAGGGCTTTGTGGGAGGAGCCTTATATTACGTATCAGATAACAGTAACCCGGATTTATTGCGATCCGGTTTTTTTCAATGTTTTGGAAGATTTGGTTGGATGGCATGTACAGTAATCTTTTGGAGCAGACTCATCGGAGAAGTATTCCGTTTTCTCAGCCCCATAAGATGAACATACTCCCGGAATCGCCAGTTTTCCGCATGTACGGCAAATAGAGACTTTGTTTACTGATGAATAGACTTTAAACTCAGCAGCGGAAAGATGTTTGGCAGTATGGATTTTTTCCATAACTGTTTTCCACAGAGTTTTATGGTACGTGGTATCAACCTGGTCTTTATTAAGATCCCAGCCGCCCCATATTCCGGCGGTATAATATGGCGTAAATCCTTCAAACCAAAGGTCTATATCCTTCGAGGTAGTACCTGTTTTACCTGCTTCGGGCATATCGATGGAAGTGAATTTTGCTGCAGTTCCGGTACCTATTGTGACAACGTCTTCCATTGCGCTCGTAAGGAGGCTTGCAGTGGATTCTTTGAATACCTGACGGGTTACAGGTTTTTTTTCGAGAAGCACATTCCCGTCGTGGTCAAGTATTCTTGTATATAAGACGGGTTCGGTATATACGCCGCCATTTGCAATAGAAGCGTACGCAGCGGTAAGCTCCATATTGGTTACTCCGTCGGTAAGACCTCCTAACGCCATAGGGAGCTGTATGTCGCTGTAAACTTTTCCGTCACTGCCCACTCGCCTGTCTACAAGCGTAGTAAATCCGAGGTTCAGCAGATAATCATACGCCACTTTAGGCGTTACCTTATCAAGTGTTTTTACAGTTACTACATTCATAGAATCATATATTGCCTGGCGGAGGGTTACATTTCCCTTGTATGCGCTGCCAGTCCAATTATGTACCTGTATTTTGGTTCCAGGATAATAATATTTCTCATCGCGCTCTATTGTAGAGAGGTTCATTCCGGCAGTATCAAATGCCGGCAGATATGTTGACAGTATCTTGAATGTGGAACCGGGCTGGCGTAAAGAATCAGAAGCGCGGTTAAGCGTTCTTGAACCTGTTTTTTTGCCGCGGCCCCCGACAAGCGCAAGTACTTTGCCGTTGCTCTGGTCCATGATCACAAACGATACCTGCGGCTGTATTATATAATTGATATTTTCACCGATAATCTGATCGGTATCTTTGACTACATGTTTACGGTATTTTTTAATATAAGGCCTTGCTGCTTTTTTATCTGTAAAATAGATATCAAAATACGGGTTGCTTTTCAGAAAATATGCTTTTAACGTCTGTTCATTATAATTAGTCTGGGTGCCGTCCGCAGCAACTACCGATAACTGGTATGACAGCTGGTATTCCGAATTGGATGGGTAATATGCCGGATCGTTAAGAACGTCGTCGCATATTTTCTGTATTTCCGAATCCTGTGTAGAATATATGTCCAGACCGCCGCGGTATACCGCGTTATAGGCCTGAGTTTCCGTATATCCGAGCTCTTCTTTCAGGTCATTAATGACCTGTTCAAATAGAGCGTCGTTAAAGTAAGATGATACGGAAGAGTCAGATTCGGCTACGAAATTTTTATTATGTTCGGCTATCCTGTCATATACATTGTCATTAAGCGCTTCGTTGTACTGTGTATCGTCTATATAACCCTGTTTATTCATATATTCGAGCACTATAGCGCGTTTTTCCTTATTATCTTCAGGATGCGAGATAGGATTGTATGCAGCGGGATTCTGTGTGATCCCTGCGATAACTGCCGCTTCTGATATGTTAAGTTCACTTACGCTTTTTCCGAAATATCTTTTTGAGGCGGCCTGGACGCCAAGGGTGTTCTGACCTAGATTGATCGTATTCAGATAATATTCAAGTATCAGATCTTTGTTGTTTATTTTCTTTTCGAGCTGTACTGCCAGATACTGTTCCTGTATCTTTCGCTGTATCTTTTCAACATCGGAATGTTCGGCTCCGCCTTCAAATACCATATTTTTGAGAAGCTGCTGGGTAATCGTGCTTGCGCCCTGGCTAAGGTCGCCGGTTTGGAATATACTTGCCGCGGCACGTATTATACCCATTACGTCGATTCCGTTATGTTCCCTGAAACGCGCGTCCTCTATTGCAATAAATGCATTCTGCACACATTCGGGGATCTGATCTAAGGTAACATATATACGGTTTGCGTTCTGTCCCACAAGAGTCTGTGTGACCTTACCGTCTGAATCGTATATTGTAGTTGAATATCCTTCAGGAGATACATCAATAGTATCAATATTCGGCGCTGTGTCTATAAGACCACGCAGAATACCGAGTACTGTGGTTATGCTTACAAGCGCTGTGGTTATGATCAAAACCAGAAGGAGCCTGAAAGACAGTACACTTAATTTTGATAATATTCGTCTGCCGGGAGAAGTAAGCCCATGGGCAATCTTTGCCGTTGCTTTTTTTCTGTAATCCACAAACAATGCCTCCAATAATCCTAATAGATATCCAATTAATTGAATATTATAACAAAAAAACAGTATTCTGTCCAATAAGAATGTGATATGCTGTAATTATGATAAGATTTTACCGGAATTTTTATTGTGGAGGAAATATGGAGGATTCATACAAAATGGTTTTTGCCGGGGGAAGCGGTGAGATAGTCGTAAAGAAATCACGGTTTATAGCCAATGTCTTCTCAGCAGAAAATACCGCGGAAGCCGAAAGCAAGATAGAACAGATAAAAAAGAAATACTGGGATGCAAGGCACAATTGCTACGCATATGTGATAAAGGATGATACTGTTCTGAAAAAATGCAGCGACGACGGCGAACCGCAGGGAACGGCGGGCAGACCTATACTGGATGTACTGTGCGGAGAGGAAATATACAATATACTTGTAGTGGTCACAAGATATTTTGGCGGAACGCTTCTTGGCACAGGAGGACTTATAAGGGCTTACACAGATGCCGCAAAAGAAGGGATAAAGGCGTCTGATATAATGAAAAAGCACAGGGCGTACAGGATACGGGTGAGCGCGGATTATACTTTTATGGGAAAGATACAGTATATAGCGGCGTCGCATGATATAGCCGTGCAGGATATAATATATGGCGATAAAGTGGAGTTTGTGATGTTAGTTAAAAATGGTATGCTTGATAAACTTACCGAAATGATCACGTCCGCCACATCAGCGGCCGCCGGTATAGAGAATGAAGCCAAAGTATGGTACGGCTGCGCCGGCGATGGAAAGATACATGTATTTGAAAGATGACGGGAGATGTTCGATATGGATTTGTTTGACTATATGAGTGAGAATAATAAGGAAAAGGAGTCGC
This sequence comes from uncultured Lachnospiraceae bacterium, assembly GCA_947593975.1. GTDB lineage: Bacteria > Bacillota > Clostridia > Lachnospirales > Lachnospiraceae > V9D3004. The sequence goes on along the minus strand of CANQDW010000005.1, from coordinate 587 downwards.
CTCTTGCATCGCGCATGAGGCCTAAGATACTTGAAGATGTTGTAGGACAGCAGCACATTATAGGAAAGGACAGGCTTTTGTACCGCGCGATCAAAGCTGATAAATTAAGTTCGGTAATATTTTACGGACCGTCCGGCACAGGCAAGACTACGCTTGCCAAAGTTATCGCCAATACGACAAAAGCTGTCTTTACCCAGATCAATGCGACGTCGGCCGGCAAAAAGGATATGGAAGAGGTTGTTAAAGAAGCGAAAGACAATCTCGGCATGTATGGCAAAAAGACTATCCTTTTTGTAGACGAGATTCACAGGTTTAATAAGGGGCAGCAGGATTATCTCCTGCCGTTTGTGGAGGACGGCACGATAATACTTATCGGGGCTACTACGGAGAATCCGTTCTTTGAGGTGAATCAGGCTCTCTTGTCAAGGTCGCAGCTTTTTGAACTTAAGCCGCTTTCGGTTGATGATATAAAAATACTTATTAACAGGGCGCTTAATGATAAAAAAGACGGAATGGGCATATATAATGCGGTAATAGATGAGGATGCGCTTTCTTTTCTTGCGGACATGGCAAACGGAGATGCAAGG